>NZ_BAFS01000248.1 GCF_000308415.1 Nocardia asiatica NBRC 100129
CGCGGGCCGGTTGAGGTACCCGCGGGCCAGTTGCGCGCCCGCGAGGTACAGCTCCCCCGTGACGCCGACCGGCACCGGACGCAACCGCGCGTCCAGAACCAGTGCCTCCGCGCCGCGTATCGGGCCGCCGATGGCGATCGGATCGCCGGGCAGCACCGGGTCGCTCATCGTGATCACGATCGTCGTCTCGGTAGGGCCGTAGATGTTGTGCAGCCGCCGCCCGGGCGCCCACGCCGCGATCAACTCCGCGGGCACCATTTCCCCGCCCACCGCGAGCATCCGAACCGACTCGAGTCCCGAAGGCGACATGGTCGCCAGCACGCTCGGCGTCAGGAAGGCATGCGAGACCTGATGCTTTCCGATCAGCTCGGCCAGATCCGGACCGCCGAACACCTCCGGCGGCGACACGACCAGCGCCGCGCAGGCGGCGTGCGCCATCAACGCCTCCAGCAGCACCGCGTCGAACGCGGGCGCCGCCACCTGCAGCACGCGGGAGTCGGCGTCGACCCGATAGCGCTCCCGCTGCTCGGCCGCGAAACTCGCCAGCCCGGCGTGCGTGACCACGACGCCCTTCGGCGTGCCCGTCGACCCGGAGGTGTAGATCAGGTACGCCGCGTCCTCGACTCGCAGAACGCGTCCGAGCTCCGTGTCGGTCACCGGCCGGTCGGACTGCGCGGCGATCTCGGCCGCGGTGCCCGGATCATCGATCGTCAGCCAACGCGGGCCGTCCGGCAGCGAGCCGCGCGCGGTCACCGGCGTGATCCCGATTTCGACACCGGAATCGCTGATCATGTGCGCGATGCGCTCGACCGGGTAGCGCAGATCCACCGGCACGAACGTGGCGCCGGTCTTCGCGATGGCCCACATGGCGACGTGGTAGTCGACCGACCGCGGCACGGCCAGCGCGACGAATACGCCCGGTCCGGCGCCTCGGCTGAGCAGGTGCCGGGCGAGCCGGTTGGCCCTGCGGTCGAGTTCGGCGTAGGTGAGCGTCCCGGCGTCCCCGATGAGGGCCACCGCCGACGGGGCGGCGGCCACGGCCGCGCCCAGCAGTTCCGGGAGCAGGCGGGGTTGCGCGCCGTCGCCGCCACGCGCGGGCACCAGGCGTTCGGTGTCTTCGGCGCTCAACAGGCCGACGTGACCGATCGGCCGGGCCGGATCGGAGGTCACCGCTTCGAGGACGCGGATGAACCTTTCGGCCAGCGATCGCGCGGTCGACTCGACGAAAAGGTCGGTGGCGTAGATGATCTCGCCATCGATCCCGGCGGGCGCATCGCCCTCGCGGCGCTCGGTCACCAGCACCATGAGGTCCGTCTTGGCCTGCGCGATGCCGGGGTCGAGCACCTCGACCTCGATGCCGGGCAGCTCGAAGCGGGCCTGCGCGGTGTTCTGCAAGCCGAACATCACCTGGAACAGTGGCGAATACGCCGTCGAACGCGGACGTCCGATGACCTCCACCAGCCGTTCGTAGGGCAGGTCGGCGTGGGCGAGCGCGTCGAGGTCGACAGCGCGCACCTCGGCCAGCAGTTCGCGGAAGGACCGGTCGTCCTCGACGCGGGTGCGCAGCACCACCGTGTTCACGAACATACCGACCAGATCGTCCAGTTCCGGCCTGCCGCGCCCGGCGACCGGGGTGCCGACCGAGATGTCGTCGCTGTGCGCGATGCGGGCGAGCAGGATCGCCAACGCCGCGTGCAGCACGACGAACACGGTGACGCCCTCCCGGTGGGCCAGCCGCACGATGTCGTCGTGCAGCCGGGCCGGCAGCTCGAATCGGACGTTGCCGCCGTTCATCGAGAGAGTGGCCGGCCGGGGCCGGTCCGTGGGCAGTGCGAGCAGCTCCGGCGCGCCGTCGAGTGCGCCGGTCCAGTAGTCGATCTGTCGCGCGATCGGCGACGCCGGATCGTCCTCTGACCCGAGCACTTCGTGCTGCCACATCGCGTAGTCGGCGTACTGGACTTCCAACGGCGCCCACTGCGGCGCGTGGCCGCTCACCCGGGCGCGGTAGGCCGCGAACACGTCACCGGCGAGCGGAGCCATCGACGCGCCGTCGGCCGCGATGTGATGGACCACCACCACCAGCACATGCGCCTCGGGCGCGGTGCGATACAGCCGCGCCCGCACGGGCACCGACCGGGTGATGTCGAAGCCCGTCTCGACGGCGTGCCGGATCCGCTCGGCCAGTTCGGCTTCTCCTGCCACGGGTACCGGCGCCAACGTCACGTCCGCGGCGACCGTCGCGGCGTCCCGCACGACCTGGCAAGGCTCGCCGTCGACGAGCGGATAGACCGTCCGCAGGGGCTCGTGCCTGGTCACCACGTCCAGGAACGCGGCCCGCAGCGCGGCGTCGTCCAGCGGGCCGGTCAAGCGGGCCGCGAAGCAGATGTTGTAGCCCGCCGAGGCGGTGTCGATCTGGTTGAGGAACCAGATCCGTCGCTGCGCCGCCGCCAACGGGACGGCCCCGGGGCGTTGCCGTGGCGACAGCGCGACCATCGTGGACCGGGCGCGGGTCGACATCCGTTCGGCGAGCGCCGCGATCGTCGGAGCGTCGAAAACATCCCGGATGCCGACGTCCACGCCGACCGCCGCCTGCGCTCGCGCGGCGAGCTGGGCGGCCGACAGCGAGTTGACGCCCATCTCGAAGACGTTCGCGGTCACGCTCACCCGGTCCGCCCCGGTCAGATCGGCGACCAGGCGCGCCAGCGCCGCCTCGACATCGGTGCGCGGCGAGACGAAGGCCGAGCCGTCGTCGAACACCGGTCGCGGCAGCGCCGATCGGTCGAGCTTGCCGTTCGCGGTGAGCGGCAGAGCGTCGAGCACCTGCACGGCGTCCGGAACCAGGTAGGACGGCAGTGTACGGGTCAGCTGGTCGCGAATCGCGCGGCCGTCGGTCACCGCCCCCGGCGCGAGCGTCACGTATCCGACGATGCGTTCGGTCGTCACGATGACCACCGCACGCGTCACCTGCGCGACAGCGTGCAGCGCGGCTTCGATGTCACCGGGCTCCACCCGCTGACCGCGCACCTTCACCTGGAAGTCGCTGCGGCCCAGATATTCCAGCTCACCCGTCTTCCGCCACCGCACCAGGTCACCGGTCCGGTACAACCGCTGCCCCGCCGCTCCGAACGGGTCGGCGACGAAAGCGCGGCAGGTCAGGTCGGGGCGCGCGTGGTAGCCGCGCGCCAGCTGGACGCCCGCGACGTACAGCTCGCCGACGACGCCGACCGGCACCGGCCGCAGGCGCGCGTCGAGCACGTAGACCCGCATGCCCGCCGCGGGCGCCCCGATCGGCACCGTCGCGGCGGCCTCCGCGAGCGGTGCGCACCGCTGCGCGGTGACCACTTCCGCCTCCGCGGGCCCGTACCAGTTCACCAGTTCGGCGTGCGTGAAGACGTGGGCCGCCGCGTCGACGGTGCGTTGTGCCAGGGCCTCACCCGCCACGAACACCCGCCGGATCGAGGGCAGTCGCGCGGCGCGCGCGGATTCGAGCAGGACATCGAGCATCGAGGGGACGAAGTGCACCGTGGTGATCCGGTGCCGCGCGATCACGTCCGCCAGATAGGCGGGGTCGCGATGTCCGTCCGGCTCGGCGACAACGATGTGCGCGCCGGTCTGCAAGGGCCAGAACAACTCCCACACGGCGATGTCGAACGTGATCGGCGTCTTGTGCAGCACCGCGTCGGAGGTGTCGTGCGGCCATTGCTGTTGCGCCCACGCGAGCTGGCTCACGGTGGCGGCATGGGTCAGGGCCACGCCCTTGGGGACGCCGGTGGACCCGGAGGTGAACAGCACGTAGGCGAGGTGGTTGGGTCGCAGCGGCGTCCGCCGCTGGGCATCGGTGACCCTGGTGCCGGACAGACCCGTCAGGTCCAGCCGGTCGATCGACGCGCGTTCGAATCCGCCCGGCAGTTGCTCGCCGTCGGCGGTCGTGGTGAGCACCACCACCGGCTGGGCCGCGCCGAGCACGTGGGCGATGCGGGCGCTCGGATGATCCGGGTCGATCGGCAGGAACGCCGCGCCTGCCTTCACCACCGCGTAGAGGGCGGTGACCAGCTCGGCAGAGCGCCGGATGGCTACCGCGACAACCTTTTCCGGTCCGGCGCCGCGCGCGATGAGCCATCGGGCCAGCCGATTGACGCCGGCGTCGAAGTCCCGGTAGGTCAGCGTGGCGCCATCCGGCAGCAGAACCGCCGCGCTGTCCGGGGTGCGCGCGACCTGTTCGTCGAAGACGTCGACGAGTGTGCGGCCCGGTGCCGCGGAGCCACCGGTGTCGTTCCACCGCTGCAGCACCTGGGCGTGTTCGGCCTCGTCGAGCAGCCCGATCTCTCCGACGGTGACCGCGGCGTCACGGGCGGCGGCGTCGAGGACACCGACGAATCGACCGGCGAAGCGCCGCATCGTGTCCTCGTCGAAGAGGTCGGTGGCGTAGGTCAGGCGCAAGGTCATGCCGGTCGGCTCGTGGTGCGTGCCGTGCCCCTCGGTCATCATCAGCAGCAGGTCGTAGATGGCAGCGCTGTCGCCGGGGTCCACGCTCTCCACGGTGAGCCCGGGAAGCTCGACGCGAGCCCGGGCCATGTTCTGGTAGGCGAGCAGCACCTGGAACAGCGGCGTGTGCGCGGTCGATCGCGCCGGATTCAGCGCGTCCACCAATTGCTCGAACGGCACGGTGGCGTGGTCGAACGCCTCGATGTCGGTGCGCCGTACCTGCTCGAGCAGACTCAGGAAGGTCTCGTCGAGCGTGACGCGCGTGCGCATCACCAAGGTGTTGACGAACATGCCGACGAGGTCGTCCAGCGACCGGTCCCCCCGGCCCGCGTGCGGCACGCCGACGGTGACGTCGTCGCTGCCCGACAGCCGTGCCAGCAGCACCGCCAGAGCCGTGTGCACCACCATGAACGTGGTGGCTCCGGCGCGCCGCGCCAGCGCTTCCACCCGGCCTTGCAGTTCGCCGGGGATGGCGACCTCGAGCACCGCGCCGCGCTGGGACTGCGCCACCGGCCGCGGCCGGTCGGTCGGCAACTCGAGCAGATCGGGCACGCCCGCCAGCTGCGTGCGCCAATAGGCGATGTCGCGAGCCACGTACGAATCCGGGTCGTCCGCCGACCCGAGCACCGCACGCTGCCACAGGGCGAAGTCGGCGAATTGCACGGGCAGTGGCGCCCAGTCCGGCGCCGCGCCGCCGCAACGCGCGCGATACGCCGTCACCAGGTCGGCGGCGAGCGGAGCCACCGAGAAGCCGTCACAGCTGATGTGATGGGCGGCCAGCGCGATCGTCCAGGCCGCGTCCGACAGCTGATACAGCGCCACGCGCAGCGGCACGCCCGCGGCCACGTCGAATCCGGTGCCGCAGAACTCGGCCAGCCGATGCGGCAGTTCCCGCTCCCCGATCGCCTGCGGGGACAGGTCGCAGGTGGCCAGCACGTCCGCGGCGTCCAGCACGACCTGGGTGGGCGTGCCGTCGACCGCCGGATACATGGTGCGCAGGCTCTCGTGGCGTTCGACGACATCGCCCACGGCGGCGGTGAGCGCCGCCAGGTCGAGCGCGCCGTCGAGGCGCAGCGCCAGCGGCACCACGTATCCCGGCGCGGCGGGGTCGAACTGGTTCAGGAACCACATCCGGGTCTGCGCGTGCGACAGCGGGATGTGCTCCGGGCGCGGCGCCCGAGTCGGCGCGGGAAGACTGGGAACCGCGCGCAGCCGAGCGATCCGCTCGGCAAGTCCGGCCACGGTCGGGGCCTCGAAGATCGCGCGGACCGGAATGGTCACGCCGACCACCGCACCGATCCGGCTCAGCACACGGGTCGCGACGAGGGAGTTGCCGCCGAGTTCGAAGAAGTTGTCGTCCGCGCCGATCTCGGGCCGATCGAACAGCTCCGCGAAGACCGCGGCGACGGCCTCTTCGACCAGACCCCGCGGCGCGCGGAACTCCGGCTCCTCGGCGCTGTGGTCCGGCTCGGGCAGTGCGCGGTGGTCCACCTTGCCGTTCGCGTTGAGCGGCACCGAGTCGATCCGGGTCAGCGACGACGGCACCATATAGGCGGGCAGCCGGTCCAGCAGGAAGCGCCGGACCTGCCGGACGTCGATCGCCGCGTCCGCGACCACGTAGGCGACCAGCCGCTGTTCGCCGTCGTCCACGCGCACCCGGGCGACGGCCGCGTCCACCTGCTCGTGCGCCGTCAGCGCCGCTTCGATGTCGCCGAGTTCGATGCGCAGGCCGCGCACCTTCACCTGGGTGTCGGCGCGGCCGACATAGCGCAGGCCGCCGCCCGCGTCCCAGCGAACGAGGTCGCCGGTGCGGTAGAGGCGGGCGCCCGCCCCGGCCCCGAAGGGGTCGGCGACGAACGTCGCGGCGGTCAGGCCGGGGCGGGCGTGATATCCGCGGGCCAGCTGCACGCCGCCCAGGTACAGCTCGCCCGTCACCCCGACGGGTACCGGATGCAGCCGCGAATCCAGCACGTGCACGGTCACATTCGCCTCGGGGACGCCGATCGGCACGGCCGCACCCTCGACCGCGTCGATCCGGTGGGCGGTGACGCTCACCGCGGCCTCGGTCGGACCGTACAGGTTGTCGATGCGCGCAGCGCTGAAATCCCGGAAGCGGCGCACGGTTTCGGCGGGCAGCGCCTCGCCGATGCACAGCACACGCCGCAGGTCCGGGAATCGGTGCGCAGTGGCCACCTCGAGGAACGCGGCGAGCAGGGACGGCACGAAATCCACCGTCGTGACCCGGTACTCGGCCAGCAGCCGAGCGACCTCGTGCGGGTCGCCGTGCGCGTCGGGGCCCGCGACGACCAACGCCGCGCCACAGGTCGGCGCGGAGAACAGCTCCCAGACCGACAGGTCGAAAGTCACCGGCGTCCGCAGCAGCATGACGTCGTCACCGCCGAGCCGGTAGTGCTCGTGCAGCCAGCGGAGCTGGTTGACCACCGCGGCGTGCGAAACAGCGACGCCCTTGGGTACACCCGTCGAGCCGGAGGTGTAGATGACGTAGGCGAGATCGTCCGCGCGCAGGGGGCGAGTCCGATCGGCATCGGTCACCGCCGAGGTGTCCTCGCGCTCGGCGTCGAGTTCCGCGAGGGTCCAGACCGGCACGTCGCCGGGCAGATTCGCGTCGTCGTCCGGACGGGTGACGACCGCGCCCGGCCGTGCCGCGGCCAGCACAGCGTGTACCCGGTCGACCGGATGATCCGGATCCAGCGGCAGGTAGGCGGCTCCCGCCGCATGGATGGCGTACAGCGTGGCCAGCAGATCCACCGAGCGCCGCATCGACACCGCCACCAGGGCCTCCGGGCCGATTCCGCGCCGGATCAGCGCGCGGGCCAGCGCGTTCACCCGCGCCGCGAACGCCAGGTAGTCGAGCCGGGCGCCGCTCGCGGCGTCGAGCACCGCCGTATGCTCCGGCGTCGCCGCCGCCTGCGCGGCGAACAGGTCCGCGATCGTCGCCGCCGACGCGGGCGTCCTCGCCCCCGCCGAGCGCACCGCGAGCTGCCGTGTCTCCTGCTCGGTCAGCAACTCGATGTCGCCGACGGCGCGAGTGGGGTCGGCGACGATCGCGCGCAGCAACAGCAGGTAGCGGTCGAACATCGAGGTGACCGTCGCCTCGTCGAACAGATCCGTCGCGTAGCCGAATTCGACCGCCATGTCACCGGGTTCGCCGTCCGGCTCCAAGGCGTCGACCAGATTCAGGTGCAGATCGTACTTCGCCACGCTGGGATCGGCCATCTGCGCCGACACCGTCAGGCCCTCGAACCGCACCGTGGGGATCTCGATGTTCTGGAACGAGAAGCCGACCTGGGTCAACGGCGCGTGCGCCGTCGAGCGCGGCGGGTTGAGCACCTCGACGAGCCGCTCGAACGGGATGTCGGCGTTCTCGAAGGCGGCCAGGTCGGTGGCCCGGACCTGATCCAGGATGCGGACGAAGGACGCCCCCGGCTCGAGGTGCGTCCGCAGCACCAGCGTGTTGACGAACATGCCGACCAGGCCGTCCAATCCCGGCTCGCCACGTCCGGCGATCGGTGTGCCCACGGCGATGTCCCCGGTGCCGGACAGCCGCGCCAGCAGCGCCGCGTAGGCCGCGTGCATCACCATGAAGACCGTCGCGTCGTGGCGGCGGGCCAGCGCGACCACCTCGCGATGCAGATCCGCGGGAACGGTGGCCGCGACCGTAGCGCCGCGGAAGGACTGCTTCGCCGGTCGCGGACGGTCGGTGGGCAGATCCAGGACCTCGGGCAGACCGGCGAGCGCCGCGAGCCAGTAGCGGGTCTGGGCCACGGTCGGGCTGTGCGGGTCGTCCTCGGTGCCGAGCAACTTCCGTTGCCACAGCGTGTAGTCCGCGTACTGCACCGGCAACGGCGCCCACTGCGGCGCGCGGCGCCGGACACGGGCTCGATACGCGGTCATCAGGTCCGCGGCCAGCGGCGCCAGCGAGGACCCGTCGAAACTGATGTGATGGACGACGAGCACCAAGGCGTGCTCGCCGGGTGCGCTGCGCAGCAACGCCACGCGGAAGGGAACCTCGGTGGTGACGTCGAAGCCCACCGTGACCTCCGCGGCGACGCGCGCCTCGATGTCGACGGCCGCGACCGGCATCGGCGCCAGCGGGGCCAGCGCCGTCTCCACCGGGACGACCACCTGATGTGGTCCGCTGTCGCTGTCCGGGTACACGGTCCGCAGCGCCTCGTGCCGTTCGAGCACGTCCGCGATCGCCGCGTGCATCGCGGCCACGTCGAGATCTCCCGACATCCGCACGACCAGCGGAATGTTGTACACCGGCGAACTGGTGTCGAACTGGTTGAGGAACCACATGCGGGCCTGGGCGGGCGAGAGCGGGATCCGGTCCGGGCGCTCCTGCGGCGCCAGCGGCTCCCGAGTCGCCGCGTCGGCGCTGCGCAGGCGCTCGGCCAGCGCCCCGATCGTCGGCGTCTCGAAGATCGCGCGCAACGGCACCTCGACCCCGAACGCGCCGCTGAGCTGCGCCGCCGCGCGGGTGGCCGACAGTGAGTTGCCGCCCAGCTCGAAGAAGCTGTCGAGGACGCCGACGCGCTCGATGCCCAGCACGCCCGCGCAGATGTCCGCGACGATCTGCTCGGTGGCGTTGCGCGGCGCGACGAACTCCGCGGCGGGAGCGAATTCGGGTTCCGGCAGCGCCGCGCGGTCGACCTTGCCCACCGACGACAGCGGGAGGGTGTCCAGCACCATGACCGTGTCCGGGACCATGTGCGACGGCAGCCGTTGTGCCGCGTACGCCGTCAGTTCCGCGGTCTCGAGGTCGGCGCCGGCGGGCACCACGTACGCCGCCAGGCGCGATCCGGCCTCGGCGGGCACGCCCACCACGACCGCGGTCGCGACGTCCGGATGTCCGGCGAGGACGGCTTCGATCTCGCCGAGTTCGATGCGCTGGCCCCGGATCTTGACCTGAAAATCGGTGCGGCCCAGATATTCCAGGGTGTGGTCGGCGGTCCAGCGCGCCAGGTCACCGGTTCCGTACATCCGGGTGCCCGCGGGACCGTACGGGTTGGCGATGAATGTGGCGGCGGTGGACGCGGGCCGGTTGAGGTATCCGCGCGACAACTGCACACCCGAGACGTACAGCTGTCCGGTCACCCCGACGGGGACCGGCCGCAGCCGCTCGTCCAGTACCACCGCGTCCACGCCGCGGATCGGGCCGCCGATGGTGACCGGTTCTCCCACGGACAGCGGATCGCTGATCGCGACCATGATCGTGGTCTCGGTGGGGCCGTACCCGTTGTGCAGGCGTCGCCCCGGAGCCCACACCGACACGGTCTCGGCCGACACCGCTTCCCCGCCCGCCACCAGCACCTGCAGCGAGTCCAGGCCGGCGGGCGACATCGTGGCCAGCACGCTCGGGGTCACGAACGCGTGCGACACCTCCTGTGCCCGAATCAACTCCGCCAGCTGCGCACCGGCGAACACCTCCGGCGGCGACACGACCAGCACAGCGCCGTTCGCGTGGGCCATCAGCAGCTCCAGCATCATCGCGTCGAAACCGGGTGCGGCCACCTGCAATACGCGTGACCTGCGATCGACGCGATAGCGTTCCCGCTGTTCGACCGCGAAGTTCGCCAGACCCTCGTTGGTGACCGCCACCCCCTTCGGCTTGCCGGTCGAGCCCGAGGTGTACACCACGTACGCCGCGTCGGCGATACGGCAGGGGCGCAGGCGATCCGCGTCGGTCACCGCGGCCGGGGACTGCGCGGCGAGGAACGCCTCGGTGCCGGGATGGTCGAGAACCAGCTGACGCACGTGACCGGGGAGCAGGGTGCAGGACGCCTCGACGGCGAGCCCGACCTCCACCTTCGAGTCCGCGATCATGTGCGCGACCCGTTCGCTGGGGTAGCGCGGATCGACCGGCACGAACGCCGCGCCCGCCCGCGCCACCGCCCACACGCCGACCACGAACTCCACCGACCGCCCCATGGCCAGCGCGACCTGATCGCCCGGCCCCACCCCCCAGTCGATCAACGCCCGCGCGAGACGGTTCGACCACTCGTCCAGCTCTCCGTACGAGAGCACACGATCACCCGATACCACGGCAGGCGCGGCGCGATCACCGACCAGCAGGACGTCCGCCAGCACGCGGGGCGTCTCGGCGCGACCGCCGGAAGCCGGGACCAAGCCCAGTCGCTCGACTCCCGACAACAGATCCACGTCGCCGATCCGCGCGCGGGGGTTCGACACGAACGCGTCCAGGATGCGGTTCAGCCGCTCGGCGAGTTCTTCGACGGTCTCCCGGTCGAACAGGTCCGTCGCGTAGTTGACGCGCAGTGCGACGTCGCCGCCACCCGCGGTGTTCTCGGCGACCGTCACGATGATGTCCACCTTCGCCGGTTCGGCGCCCGGATCGAGGACCTCGACGGTGAGATCGGACAGTTCCAAGCTCGCCCGATCCATGTTCTCGAACGCCAGATACACCTGGCACAGCGGCGCGTACGCCTGCGATCGCTTCGGATGCAGTTCGTCCACGACGCGCTCATAGGGCAGGTCGCTGTTGGCGAAGGCATCGACGTCGATGTCCTTGACCCGCGCCAGGAACTCGGTGAACGACTCGTCGGAGGACACCTCGGTCCGCAAGGGAACGGTGTTGACGAACATGCCGATGAGCGGCTCGAGCGCGCGTTCGCCCCGGCCGGCGACCGGCGTACCGATGGTGATGTCCGCCGAGCCCGACATCCGGGCCAGCAGCACGGCCAGGGCGGCGTGGACGACCATGAACGTGGTGACATTGGCCGCGCGCGCCAGCCGCTCGATCCCGGCGAAGGTCTCGGCGGGGATCACGGTGTCGGCGACGTCGCCGCGCATGGACTGGCGGGCCGGACGCGGACGGTCGGCGGGCAGCTCCAGGACCGGAGGCATCCCCGCCAAACGCTGCGACCAGTACCGCAATTGCCGGGCCGCCCGCGAATCCGGATCGTCCGGGTCACCGAGCAGACTGCGATGCCAGACGCTGTAGTCGGCGTACTGGACGCTCAACGGCTCCCAGTCCGGTGTCTTGCCCTGCACCCGCGCCTCGTAGGCGACGGCGACATCGACCGCGAGGGGCCGCAGGGAGGACCCGTCACAGCAGATGTGGTGCAGGACGACGGCCAGGACATGCCGCTTGCGGTCGGCCGTCGCGAGCAGCGCCACCCGGATCGGGGCGCGTTCGCGCAGATCGGTCCCGACCGACGCCAGCTCGCGGATCCGCTGCTCGATGTCGTCCGGGTCGGTCGGCCGCGGGCTCAGGTCGAGATCGGCGACGACCTCTTCGGCCGACCGGACCAGCTGTGTCCCTTCGCCGTTCACGGCGGGGTAGACGGTGCGCAGCGACTCGTGCCGGTCGATCACGTCGGTCAGCGCGGCACGCAGCGCCGCGGCGTCCAGACGTCCGGTCAGCTGCACGATCAACGGGATGTTGTAGGCGGCCGAGGTCGGGTCGGTCTGGTTGACCAGCCACATCCGATTCTGCGCTGGCGCCAGCGGAACGGGCTCGGGTCTCGGCGCGGCCCGCAGCACCGGCCTGCCGGAGCGGTGCCCGTCCTCGAGCTGCGCGGCGAGTTCCGCGACGGTCTGCTTGACGAACAAGTCGCGGACCGACACGTCGCATCGGGTCGCTTCCGCGATGCGCACGGCCGCGCTGGTCGCGGTGATCGAGTTGCCGCCCAGTTCGAAGAAGCTGTCCAGTACGCCGACTCGGTCCATGCCGAGGACCTCCGCGAAGACGTCGGCGATCGACTCCTCGAGCACGGTGCGGGGCGCGACGTACGC
This sequence comes from Nocardia asiatica NBRC 100129, assembly GCF_000308415.1. Classification (GTDB taxonomy): domain Bacteria; phylum Actinomycetota; class Actinomycetes; order Mycobacteriales; family Mycobacteriaceae; genus Nocardia; species Nocardia asiatica. The sequence goes on from NZ_BAFS01000248.1 coordinate 12,265, forward strand.
CGCGGCCGAGTCGAAGACCGGCTCGGGCAGTGCCCGGTGGTCCACTTTGCCGTTCACGGTCAGCGGCACCGCGTCGATCACGACGATGCTCGACGGCACCATGTATTCGGGCAGCACCTCGCCGACGTGGGCGCGCAGGGCGTCGGCCTCGCAGTCGGCGCCGACGGCCGGTACGACATATCCGACCAGCCGGGCCGCCTCCGTGCCGGGCAGATGCACGACGACCACCGCGGCGGCGACGCTGCGGTGGGTCAGCAGCGCGTTGCGGACCTCGTCCAGCTCGATCCGGAATCCGCGCAACTGCACCTGCTGGTCGGCGCGACCGCGATATTCCAACTCGCCCTGGTGATTCCAGCGCGCCACGTCCCCGCTGCGGTAGAGGCGCTCCCCCGGTTCTCCGAACGGGTTCGCGACAAAGCGTCCCGCGCTCAGCGCCGGTCGGTCGAGGTAGCCGCGCGCGAGCTGTGTTCCCGCTACGTAGATCTCCCCCCAGGCTCCCAGCGGGCACGGACGCAGCCGCTCGTCCAGGACGTACGTTCGCAAGCCCGGCAACGCCGGACCGACCGTGCTCGGTGCGCCCGGAACGGCGATCTCCGAGGTGAGGCCGGTATAGGTGACGAAGACGGTGGTCTCGGTGATGCCGTAGCTGTTGGCCAGCACCGGCAGATCCGGGTTGTGCTCGTACCAGGCGGCCAGCGCGGCCGGGTCGAGCGCTTCGCCCGACAGGACGACCAGCCGCAGCGACAGCGAGCCTTCGGGCTCCCCCGCGTTCGCGTACCGCTGCCGTGCGGCGGCGAACTGGTAGAACGCCGACGGCGTCTGGCTGAAGACCGTGACCTGCTCGCGCGCCGCCAGACGCACCATGTCGTCCGGCGACCGGGCGGTGAGGCTGTCCACGACGACGATCCGGCCGCCGGTGACCAGCGCACCGAAGATCTCCCAGACCGAGTAGTCGAAGGCGAAAGAGTGGAACAGCGTCCAGACGTCGTCGGACCGGATGCCGATCTCGGCACACGAGTTCACCAGATAGGTGCAGACGGCACGATGGGTGATCGAGACGCCCTTCGGCCGCCCGGTCGATCCGGACGTGTAGATGACATAGGCGAGGTGGTCCGGGCGCAGCAGGGCGGTGCGATCGGCCTCGGTGATCGGCGCCGCGGATTCCTCCGCGCAGAGCACGTCTTCGAACAGCACGACGCGGCCGGGATCGCCCGGAACCTGCTCGCGCATACCGCGCTTGGTGACGACCGCGATCGGATTCGCGTCGCCCAGCACGTATTCGAGCCGCTCGGCGGGGTGCGCGGTGTCCAGCGGAAGGTATCCGGCGCCCGATTTCAGCACGCCGAGCACCGCGACGATCAGATCGGCGTCGCGCGGCATCGCGATGGCCACCAGCGACTCCGGCCCCGCGCCGAGCGCGATGAGCCTGCGGGCGAACCGGTTGGAGCGTTCGTCGAGTTCGCGGTAGGTGAGTGAGGTGGCGCCCGAGGTGACGGCCACCGCGGACGGGGTGTCCGCCGCTTGCCGCGTCAGCAGCTCCACCAGTGTGCCGGAGGGAGATCGGCCGTCGCGGCCCGCCAGTTCCTCGACGATGCGCAGTTCCTCGGCCGGCCCGACGAGCTGGATGTCACCGATGCGGGTGTCCAGGGGCGATTCCATCATCCGGTGCAGGAAATCGAGGAACCGGTCCGCGTGCGAGGCCAGTTCGTCCTGACCGTAGAGGTTCGGATTGCCGTGCAGCTCGATGAGCAGCGGCGCGTCGGCGCCCGACCGGTACAGGTTCAGCTGCAGATCGTCGAGCGCGCCGGAGGTCAGCGCGCGATAGCGGCCGACGGCCGAGCCGAGGCGGATCTCGGAGTCGAAGAACAGGATGTTGACGATCGGACCGAACGAGTTCGCGGACGGATCGATGGCGGCCGAGTCGCGGCGCAGATCCTCGAACCGGTACAGCTGGTGGCGCATCGCGGCGACCAGTTCCGACACCGATGCGCGGACCAGCTCCTCCACGGTGGTGGAGTGGTGCACGGCGAAACGAATCGGCACCATGTTCGCCAGCATCGCGGCGGCGTGGCGCAGGCGCTTGGTCACGCGCGCGGTCACCGGCAGCGACAGCGCGACATCCTCGGTTCCGGTCATCCGGGACAGGAACGCGGCGAAGGCCGCGATCACCACCTGCGCGGCGGACGCGTTCACCTCGTCGGCGAAGCGGTCGAGCCGGTCGGACAGGTGTGCGGGCAGCTGCAGACCGGCGACCCGGTCGACCTTGCCGGAACGGGCCGTGCGGCCGGACAGGCTGACCGGCTTCGGAAGGTCGGAAACCTTGTTCAGCCAGTAGTTCTTGTCCGTCTCGTAGCGAGAGCCGGCGCGATAGGCGCGCTCCGCTTCGATGATGTCGCGCAGGCTCGCCGCGTCCAGTCGCGTCGGCGACCTGCCCTCCAGCAGGGCGTTGTAATGCTCGGCCATCCGGTTCAGGCTGTTGAACGCGCCGTACCCATCGATCACCAGATGGTGCGCGCGGCCGTACCAGAAGTAGTGGTCCTCGCCGACCCGGATGAGCCGCGTCTCGGTGAGCCGGTCGCGGCTGAGGTCGACCGCCTTGGTGTTGTAGTCGCGGCGCATCCACTCCATCGCCGCCCCGACCGGATCTTCGGCATCGCTGAAGTCCAGCACCGGCTCGTCGTAGATGATGCTGCGGTCGACGAATTGATAGGGCCTGCCGTCGGATTCGACCACGCGCACCACAAGGGACTCGGTTTCGTGCCCGCCGTCGTTCACCGCCCGGGTGAAGGCGTCGTAGTCCACCGGGCCCTTGATCTCGACGCAGTGTGCGATGTTGACAGCCGGTCCACCGGGCACATGGTCCGCGAGCCACATGCCGTACTGCGCACTCGAGAGCGGAATCAGCCCCAGATCGCCGTCGGCGGTTCCGTCTGACTTCAGATTCATCGCATGACCCCTCATTCATACCCGGACGCGTGAAAGCGCGACGGAAGGACATCGGCCCACCGCGTCCGAAATCTGGCTTTTATATGCACTTCGTCCACTCGGCAGCGGCGCCGCCCCTGCTCTACGCCGCGCCGTCCAGGTACCGCATGTAGCTGGATCGGTCAGCGCTCGGCCTCCGGATCGAAGACCGGCACGACATGTACGGCCACACACCTCCCGCTCGTCGGCATTTCCAGTCGTCTCGAAAATCTGAAAACAGAACTTTTGAACCTGCGGTGAAGCATCGACACTCGGGCGGGACAAGCTATCTGACAGCAGCCCGGCTCAGTCTAGTGGTATCAAACCTCCCGACTCCGCACGGAAGCCGGGCGTTTCCAATCTCGGTTCGAGCAATACCGGCGCGGCGCGCCCGCGCGACCACAACCGCCACGCGCGCGCATCGTCCACGGAAGTGCCTGTTCTCAGCGGTGTCGCCGCATCAGGAACATCCGCGATCGGGGATCGTACATGCCGGGTCGGGGCCGGAATCAAGGCGGGACCGCCATCACCACCGCAGCGGAAGCCAGCGGCGGACACCGATCCTCACCGGCAGCCCCGAATGACCACCAGAGCGACAAAGAAGATAAGAGCAATACACTGGCAACTTCATATACTCGCCATAAATCCGCACCGCATGACATTTGCCTGAAACGAGGTCGATATTTCGGATCCAACACCCATTCTCCGCGTTGAATTATTGCCTGCTCCAGGTTCGATCAAGATCATGTAGTTCCGATCAGAATCACTATTTCTGCCGTTGCGAAATTTCCTCGAACGCACCCGCCGTCGAAGTCGCCCGGCCCGGCGAGACCGCCGACTCATAGGCATTCGAGCGCGCGGATCAATTCGCGACGACGAGCAGACGAACGGCGAGCCACGGCCGCGACAGGCATCCGCCCGGTCAGAGCCCGGATCGGCGCGCCCCGGACGATCCCGTCGCAGCGTTCGGCCGACTCGCACCGCCGGGGGAACGAACGGAGTCGCGACCGTGCCCGGTAAGAGCTGCCGCCATGGACTGCCCTATTCCCGCAACGCAACTCGGAAGAGGAATCGCGAGATACGTTCGCGCAGAATTGGCGGACGATGGTTCGGTAAATTCGCACCGCGCGGTATAGCGCCGGGCACTCGTTTCCCCGGCGAGATCACCCGGCCGAGCGGGATACCGAGTCGATCGCCGGTCGCATTCCGGACCCGAAAGTTCGAGCGGACGGCGAGCAGCCACAAGAGTACGCCGGGTACGGGTATCCGCCTGCGGTCGAGGGCCCTTCGAAACGTGCCGATCAGCGGCGGCGGTGACCTATCGTGGTTCCGCGACGAGCCGGAAACCGGTGACGATCGTGGGCTCGATGGCGACGACGGTATCCATGACCCCGTCGGCCCACGGCCGCAGCAGTTGCGCGTAGCGGGCGACCCGCTCCGGGTCGGTGACCGTACGGGCCAGGCCGGTCACGACAACCGACCAACCGAGATGGCTCACCGGATCGATGTCGTCCGCCTCATAGGCCACGACGACACGGGGATCGGCACGGATGGTGTCGGTGAGCCGCGAGGTGACCCGGGTACGCACGATGACGGCCCCGTCGTCGACGAAATGGTTGACCGGACGGATCGCGGGCAGCGCGTCGCGGGTGAACACGACGCGCCCGTAGGCCACACTCGCCAGCAGCCGCAACGCCTCCTCGCGGCCGAGCTCGACGAGCGTGCGGCTCGGGACGCCGCTGTCCGAGATGCGGCCGTTCGACGCGATCATGATCTCGTGCCGGGGCACATTGCGCGCGAATCCACCTGGCAATGTCCTCGCTTTCCGGTCTTCACTCGACACTGCGGCCTCCCATACCATCACCGAGTCGCGCTGGCGGACAGGGCAAAAAGTCCCCGATCGGTCCTTCGTCGCGGGCGCCCCAGGTGAGCGGGGACCAGCCGGCCGGTAGCCTGTCACGGCTCGGTCGCCTCCGGCCGCGCCGGTGGCCGGATCCCGGCATGCTCCCGCAGCCGGCGGATCTCCCGCTCGATCCCCTCGGCGAGCACCGCGATGTCGGGTGCGGTGTCGTAGTCCCCGGTGATGCCGAACGTCAGGTGGCCCGCGTAGCTGAGGATCGCGATCGCGGTGCGCAGCCGCATCGCGATCGGTATGGCAGGCAGCAGTTCCACCGCCGCGCGCCCCTGGATCGACAGCTGTTCGCGTGGGCCGGGCACATTCGTCGCCAGTGCGCCGATGGTTCGCTGCGGAAAACGCCTCAGCAGGCGCAGACTCCACGCCATGTGGGCGAACGGCAGCCGGCCCACCAGCCCGAGCACCGATTTCTCCGCTTGCGCCGCGCCGCCCGACTTGTGCCGCGCCATCCGCTGCCGGATCGTGTCCAGTCGTTCGATCGGGTCGGCGACATCGATCGGCAGGAACGGCAGCACCGCCGAAACGCGGGATGCCCGCCGCGCAAGGCCCGGGCGAACGCACACCGTGACACACCGTCCGGCGCCCACCCGGATCGAGTGCCTCGACGGCGATCGGCGGAACAGGGTCTATCCGGTTCGTCTCTCCAGCATCGCGCGAACCCTCCGCGTAGTTGATGGCCGAAGGTCACCGAATGCAGGGCACTCCGGCCACGGCGCAGGCGCACCGGCCCGGTGACCGCCGCAACGGAGCACATCGCTCGTTCTTCTCCGCGTCCGCGCCGCCGGGTGAAGAATCTACGTATGCGAACCGTACTCGTTCTCGGTGCGGGGTTCGGAGGACTGGAGCTGGCCACCCGCCTGTCGGGTTCGCCGGCCGACGAGCTCCGCATCGTCGTCATCGACCGCAACGACTCCTTCACCTTCGGCTTCGCCAAGCTCGACATCCTGTTCCGCGACGTACCGCCGGAGGCGGTGCGGGTGCCCTACGCCCGCCTGGCGCATCCGCGCGTCGAATTCCGGCAGGAAGAGGTCATCGAGATCGACCCGCGGGCCCGTCGCGTCCGCACCGACCGCTCGGCGTACGAACCGGACATTCTCGTCGTCGCGCTCGGCGCCGACTACGACCCGGGCGCGACCCCCGGTTTCGCCGAAGACGGCTACGAGTACTACTCCATCGACGGCGCCCGCCGATTGCGCGACCGCCTCGACGGCTTCGACGGCGGCGACGTGGTCCTCGCGATTCTGGGCGTTCCCTTCAAGTGCCCGCCCGCTCCCTACGAGGGCGCGATGCTCCTGCACGAGACGCTCACCCGGCGTGGCGTGGGTGACCGCACGCGGATCCAGGTCCTCACCCCGATGCCCTCGCCGATTCCGGTGTCTCCGGACACCTCCGAGGCCATCGTCGCAGCGCTGACCGGCCGGGGAATCGGGTACACGCCCGGCCGCCTGGTCCACGCACTCGACCCGAGCCGCCACGTGGCGAGCACTCGGACCGGCGATCTCCCCTACGACCTGTTCATCGGGATCCCGCGGCACCGGGTGCCCGCGGTCGTGGCGGCGTCGGGCCTCACCGAGGGCGGGACCGACGGCTGGATCGCCGTCGATCCGCACACCCTCGCCACGCCGTACCCGGGCGTCTACGCCGTCGGCGACTGCGCCGACGCCCCGGTCCCGCGAGCGGGCGTATTCGCGGAGGACGCCGCCCGCACCGCCGCCGCTGCCATCGAAGCCGAGCTGCGCGGCTCGGCGCCGTCGCAGCGGTACCGCGGGCGGGGCGCGTGCCATATCGAGTTCGGCGACGGGCTGGTCGGCAAGGTCGATGCCGATTTCCTCTCCGGTCCCGCGCCGGTCGCGCCGTTCACTCCACCGTCGCCGGAGCTGGCCCGGGAGAAGGCCGCCGCGGCCGAGGCCCGGCTGCGCCGCTGGTTCACGGGCTGACCGGGCGGTCCCCGCCCGGCTCGCCCGCGCGCCATTCCCGGGTCAGCACCTCGGCGATCTGGGCCAGCCCGGACGCCGCGGTCATGCGCCAATGCGTCGTCGACACGGCGTGGTTGTGCACCCGGCCGTCTACGACCCGACCCCAGATCGAAGCGCCGACGCACCCGGTCGGATCGTCCAGCGCGGCGGTGAAGTAGATGACGTCACCGCGATACACGGGCGGGTCGTAGGCGCCGCGCAGCGCCACCGAGTGCACGGCCGCGTCGAGGATCCGGGTGACGCGGTCGGCGCCGAACGACGCGAACGGCTCCGGCAGCTCGGCCATCTTCCCGGGTAGCGCGGTCCAGTCCACCTCCGCGACGTTGCCCAGGTCGCCCGCTTGCTCGCCGAGCAGACCGCCGATCAGTTCGGCCACCGGCACCTGGCCCGCCGCGTCCGGCGGCGTATCCGGTGGATCCGCCATATAGCTGTCCATCACCGCGAGGGTCCCGACCTCCTCGCCCGCGCGTCGCAATTGGACCGCCATCTCGTGCGCGATGACGCCGCCGAACGACCAACCGAGCAGATGATAAGGACCGGTCGGTTGCTTCGATCGGATCAGCGCCACGTAGCGCCGAGCCCATTCCTCGATCGAACCCGGGAGGACCTCGTCGCCGGCCAGCACGGGCGTTTGCAGTCCGTAGATGGGCCGGTCCGGGTCCAGATAGGCGGCGAGACCCGCGTACGACCAGGAGATCCCGGACACGGGGTGCACGCAGAACAGCGGGGCGGCCGAACCGCCGGGCCGCAACGGCAGGAGCATGTCGAAGGCCGCCTCGGTCTCGACCGCGCCGCTCGCGCGGCGGGCCAGGTCGGCGACCAGTTCCGCGGGTGTGGGCGCGGTGAACACCCGCATCACCGGAATGCGGGTGCCCAGGCCGGAGGAGAGCCGAAGGGTCAGTTTCGCCGCGAGCAGGGAGTTGCCGCCGTGTTCGAAGAAGTTGTCGTCCATGCCGAAGCGCTCGGCGCCGAGCACCGCGGCGAAGGCCGCGGCGACGGCGGCCTCGACCGGCGTGGCGGGCGCGCGGAACGCACGCGCCCGGAATTCGGGCGCGGGTAGCGCGCGCCGGTCGAGCTTGCCGTTGGGAGTCAGCGGCAGGGCGTCCAGCACCACGATCGCGGCGGGCACCATGTAGCCGGTCAAGTGCTCGGCCACCTGGGCGCGCACCCGAGCCGGGTCCGGCCGGGCGTCCGGCTCGGGAAGCACGTAGCCGACGAGCTGATCGCCGAGTGCCGGATCGGACCGAACCAGCGCAACGGCCCCGCGCACGCCGGGGCAGCGCAGCAGCGCCGATTCGATCTCGCCGAGTTCGATCCGGAAACCGCGCAGTTGCACCTGCTGGTCGCCGCGACCGGCGTAGACGAGCCCACCGTCGCCGCCGCACCGGCCCCAGCGCGCGATGTCGCCCGAGCGGTACATCCGGGACCCCGGCGGCCCGAACGGATTCGCGACGAACCGCGTCGCGGTGAGCCCGGGCCGTCCGGTGTAGCCGCGGGACAGCTGAT
>NZ_BAFS01000247.1 GCF_000308415.1 Nocardia asiatica NBRC 100129
CCGACCACATGGATCTCACCGGCCACACCCACCGGCGCCGGACGCAGCCGCCGATCCAGCACATACGCCGACAAGCCCGGAATCGCCCGCCCGATCACACTGGCCGCCTCCCGCGCGTCACGCTCGGACACCGGCAGGAACGACACATGCACCGTGGTCTCGGTGATGCCGTACATGTTCACCAACCGCGCCCGGTCACCGTGACGCTCATACCAGCGGCCCAGCTTACGCAGATCCAGCGCCTCACCACCGAAGATCACATACCGCAACCCCAGCTCACCCGCACCGGCCGCCCGATCGGCCTCGGCCAACTGATAGAACGCCGACGGAGTCTGGTTGAGCACCGTCACCCGCTCACCGATCAGCAACTCACGGAACTGTTCGGGCGAACGCGAAGTCAGATAGTCGACCACCACCACCCGGCCGCCGTGCGCCAACGCGCACCACAACTCCCACACCGAGAAATCGAACGCGAACGAATGGAACAACGTCCACACATCATCAACACCGAACCCGAACAACGGCTGCGTGTTGGCCAGCAACTCCACCACATTCCGATGCGCCACACCCACACCCTTCGGCACACCCGTGGAACCAGAGGTATAGATGACATACGCCAAATTGTCCGCACGCAACGGCGCCACCCGCTCCGCATCACCCACCGGCGCATCCGAGTGCGCCTCGGCATCCGACAACAGCACCACCGGCAACTCACCCGCAGGCACCGCCTCACGCTGCTGCGCGGTGGTCAGCACACACACCGGGGCCGCGTCCTCGAGCATGAACTCCAGCCGCTGCACCGGATAAGACGTGTCGATCGGCAAATACGCCGCACCCGCGGTCAACACACCCAGCAACGCCACCGGCAGTTCCTCGGTACGCGGCATCGCCACCGCCACCAACGATTCAGGCCCCGCACCCTGAGCGATCAACGCCCGCGCCACCCGATTCGCCCGACGCTGCAACTCACCGAACGTCAACGAACACTCACCGAACCGAATCGCCACCGCATCCGGACGC
>NZ_BAFS01000246.1 GCF_000308415.1 Nocardia asiatica NBRC 100129
GAACGCCTCGATGTCGCGGCTGCGCACCTGATCGAGCAGCTCGGCGAAGGTATGCCCGGGGTCCACCTCGCCGCGCAGCGCGAGTGTGTTGACGAACATGCCGATCAAGCCGTCCACCATGGCTTCGCCGCGCCCGGCCACCGGTGTGCCGACGACGACGTCGCGGGTGTTCGACAATCTGGCGAGCAGGACGGCGTACGCGGCGTGCGCGACCATGAACAGCGTCGCGTCGTGGTGCTGGGCCAGCCGGTTCAGCGCCGCGTGGACCGGGGCGTCGATCTTGAATTCGTGGGTGGCGCCGCGGCCGGAGAACACCGCGGGCCGGGGCCGGTCGGCAGGTAGATCCAGCCGCTGCGGCAGGTCCGCCAGGCGTTCTCGCCAGAAACCGATCTGACGGGCGAGGATCGAGGTCGGATCGTTCTCCTCGCCGAGCATCGCGCGCTGCCACAGGGTGTAGTCCGCGTACTGCACGGGCAGCGGCTCCCAGCTCGGAGCTCGTCCGTCCGCCCTGGCCGAATAGGCGGTCATCAGGTCGGCGGTCAACGGTCCCATCGAGGAGCCGTCCGCGGCGATGTGGTGGATCACGGCCACCAGTACGTGCTCGGTCTCGTTCGAGCGCAGCAGACGCAACCGGATCGGCGGCGCCGCCGTGACGTCGAAGCCCTCGAGCACGGCGGCTACCGTGCACTCGGGAATCTCGGCTTCGGTGACGTCCAGCACCGGCAGCTGGGGCACCGCGGCCGGATCCGATATGGCGTGCACTCGCTGGCTGCCCATGCCGTCGTGCTCCGGATAGCTGGTTCGCAACACCTCGTGCCGCTCGACCAGATCCCGGATCGCCGCCCGCAGCGCGTCCAGGTCCAACCGGCCGCTCAATCGCACCGCCAACGGGATGTTGTGGCCCGCGCTCGCCGGATCGAACCGGTTGAGGAACCACATCCGCTGCTGCGCATAAGAGAGAGGCACCCGCTCCGGTCGCGCCACCGGTCGCGGCACGGGCTGGGCCACCCGGGTCAGTTCGTCCAGCCGTGCGGCCAGTTTCGCCACCACCGATGCCTCGAACAGCAGCGCGACCGGAACCCTTACACCCAGCGCTGCGCCGAGCCGGGCGGCGGCTTGCGTGGCGATCAGGGAATTGCCGCCGAGTTCGAAGAAGTCGTCGTTCGCGCCCACCTCGGAGATCCGGACCTGCGAAGTGGCGCTCTCCGCGCCGCTGACCGGCGTGAGCAGCGCGGCGAAGATGCCGGCGACCACCTGCTCGGTCGGCGTCGCGGGCGCGCGGAACTGCCGGGTGGTGAGTACGGGCGCCGGTAGCGCGGCCCGGTCCAACTTGCCGACCGACGTCAGCGGCAGTTCGTCGAGCACCATGATCGCGACCGGGATCATGTATGCCGGAAGGGTTTTCGCCAGCAGGTCGGTGAGTTCGCCGGTGTCGAGTGCCACCCGGTCGCAGCTTCGGTCCCCAGTGGCCGCCACGCGCGGCAGCACGTAGGACACCAGCGCTTTGCCGCCGGACGGCAGCGTCGTGCCCACTGTCGCGGCATAGTCGACGTCGGGATGAGCGGTCAGCGCGTTGTCGATCTCATCGAGTTCGATCCGCAGCCCTCGGATCTTGACCTGGAAATCCACCCGGCCGTGATGTTCCAGCATTCCGGCCGGGGTGCGCCGGACCAGATCGCCGGTGCGATACATGCGGGTCCCGGGCACCGCCGCGAACGGATTGGCGACGAATCGGTCGGCGGTCAGGCCGGGCCGCCCGAGGTAGCCCTGTGCCAGCGCCGGTCCGGAGAGGTACAGCTCGCCGATCACGCCCGTGGGCACCATCCGTAACCGCGCGTCGAGCACATGGACGCCCAGGTTCGGCACGGGGGTACCGATATGGGTCGGCTCGCCCGCGCGAAGCGCCTCGGTGCCGGTGGCGAAGATGGTGGTCTCGGTGGGGCCGTAGACGATGTGGAAGGACCGGTCACCGTTCGCCCACCGGGCCACCAGTTCGGGACCGACGCGCTCCCCGCCGCACAAGACGGCTCGGAGGTCGTCGAGTCCGGCCGGATCGATCGACTCCAGCGCGGCCGGCGTGATGCACAGATGGGTGACCCGCTCACGGCGCAGCAGATCCGCCAACTCGGCGCCGCCGAACACCGTGGGCGGGGCCACGACCAGTGTCGCGCCCGCTGAGAAGGCGAGCAGCATCTCGATCACCGAGAAATCGAAGCTGGGCGTGCACAGATGCGTGACGCGCGAGTCCCGGGTCACCGCGCGGACGGCTATCTCGTGTTCGACCAGGCTCGCGAGTCCGGCATGGGTGACGGCGACGCCTTTGGGCTTGCCCGTCGAGCCGGAGGTGTAGATCACGTAGGCGAGGTGCTGTTCGGTCAGCGGACGCAGCCGATCGAGGTAGCAGATCGAATGACCGGGCCGGTCGGCGACCTTTTCCCGGTGCGCCGAGCCGTCGAGTTCGATCCACGCGGTCCCCGCAGCGGTCAACGCCTCCCGATGCGCCGATACGGTGAGGCCGAGCACGGCCCCGGAGTCCCCGATCATGTGCGCGACGCGATCGGCGGGATAGGCGGGGTCGATGGGCAGGTAGGCCGCGCCGGTCTTCGCGACCGCCCAGACCGCCAGCACCGACTCCATCGAGCGGGTGATGGCCACCGCGACGACGTCACCCGGCCCCACCCCCGAGCCGATCAGATAGCGGGCCCACCGCGAGGACATCTCGTCCAGCTCCCGGTAGCTGAGCTCATGCTGATCAGCTGGATCGCCGGTCGGATTATACCGAAGGGCAACGGATTCGAACGACGTGTCGACGGCTGCGGCCAGCAATTGCGGAAACAGGAGATTGCGTGCTCGTGAATGAGGGGCGCGACGTGCGGAACGGCGTGTCGGGGTCATACGGTGGCAGGTTCACTCTCTGGTCGATCATCATCCGCTCTGGCTATGGAGCCAGAAGCAGTGCCTCAAATGCGTGAACCATGACCCGAGCGTGCAGGACGGACCTTAGCGAACGCCGATCCGATCGGCGCGTCGAGGTTAGGAGGGCTCACAGGTATACCCCGGCGCACTTTGGGCTACGACATGGTGTGATGTGAATAACCTTCATTTCTGTAGGATTTCAATGTGATCAAAATCACTAGCTTTGGACCCGCTAGGGCCGGCTGATCGCCCCTGACGAGCAATTGACCATCCGGTAATTTACCTTTGAGTCAATTCAAGGGAACGGAGACCGGAGATGGCGACAAGGTCATGGTGGGGATGGGGGAACCGCGAAGACGCCGTGACCGGCCCCGAGCGGGAGGCGCTGACGAAGCGCGTGGCGGCACTGCTCCCGGACGCCGAGTTGGCAGTGCACGAGGCGCCGGACCCGCGATCACTGGATGTGCCTCCGCCGCGTGTCCGCGTGCCGGAAACACTGGCTGCGCTGGCCTCCGAAGACCTCCGCGATCGGGTCGCGCACGGACACGGGCAGGCGTTCCGTGACGTCGTGCGCAATCTGCTCGGCCGCGTCGAGCACGTACCCGACCAGGTATTGCGGCCGCGTACCGAGCAGGACGTGATCGACATCCTGGACTGGTGCGCGAGCGCGGGCGTCGCCGTGGTGCCGTTCGGCGGCGGAACGTCGGTGGTGGGCGGTGTCGAACACCGGTCCGCCGATGCCTACGCCGGGTCCATGGCCCTGGACACGAGCCGTTTGGGTTCGGTCGTCGAACTCGACCGCACCAGCCGGGCGGCGCGGATACAAGCGGGCATCCTCGGCCCGGCGCTGGAAGCGGCCTTGCGGCCGGAGAATCTGACACTGCGGCACTTCCCGCAGTCGTTCGAGTTCTCCACCCTCGGCGGCTGGCTGGCCACCCGCGCGGGCGGCCACTACGCGACCGTCCACACCCACATCGATGACATGGTCGAATCGATGCGGGTCGTCACACCGGCCGGGATCAGCGAATCGCGCAGACTGCCCGCGTCCGGTGCGGGCCCGTCGCCCGACCGGATGTTCCTCGGTTCCGAGGGTGTTCTCGGCGTCATCACCGAGGCGTGGATGCGGTTGCAGGATCGCCCGCGCTGGCGGTCCGGTGCGTCGGTGCTGTTCGCCGGCTACGAAGCCGCCGTGACCGCGACGCGCGCAATCGCCCAGTCCGCGCTGTATCCGGCCAACTGCCGGCTGCTGGATCCGGTGGAAGCGTTCATCAACGCGGGCACCGACGCGGCGGGCGGGGTGCTGGTCCTCGGATTCGAGTCCGCCGACCATCCCGTCGACGAACCGATGCGCCGCGCCGTACAGATCTGCCGCGAGCACGGCGGCGCCATCCCGGACGGCGTTCGCGGCACCGACTCGGCCGAAGACCCGGTCCGCACGGCCGCCGCCGACACTTGGCGCTCGTCGTTCCTGCGCATGCCGTACCAGCGCGACGCGCTCGCGGCCCAGTCCATGATCGTCGAGACTTTCGAAACCGCTTGCACCTGGGACAATTTCGAGGCCGTGCGCGCGGCGGTGCGGGAAGCCACCACGTCCGCGTTCCGATCCGCCGGCGTGACCGGTGTGCTGACCTGCCGGTTCACCCATGTCTACCCGGACGGACCCGCGCCGTACTTCGGCGTCTACGCGGCGGGCCGGTGGGGACGGACCGTCGAGCAGTGGGACGAGATCAAGACCGCCGTATCGGAAGCGCTTCACGGCAACGGCGCGACCATCACGCACCACCATGCCGTCGGCCGCGACCACCGTCCCTGGTACGACCGCCAGCGTCCGGAACCGTTCGCCGCCGCGCTGCGGGCGGCCAAAGCGGCACTCGACCCCGCGGGAATCCTCAATCCCGGCGTGCTGATCGACCCGACCACTCCCCCGTCCCCCCGGGACACGCCGTGAGCAAGCCGGGCACGAAGGGCGTTCCGCGCGAGCGACGGGAGGAGCAGATCCTCGACGTCGCCACCACCGAGTTCGGCGAACGCGGCTACGCCGAGGCTTCCGTCGCCGAGATCGCCTCGGCGGCGGGAGTCTCCAAGCCCCTCGTGTACGCCTACTTCGGCTCCCGGGACGGACTGCACGCGGCCTGCGTGCACCGCGCCGGGAAGAGCCTGGTCGATGCGGTCGCGGCCGCCCAGTCCGCCCACGGCGCCCACGATCGGGCGCTCGCGACGCTGACCGGCATCTTCCGCGCGCTGGACGGGCGCACGCAGAACTGGAAGATCATTTACGACGCAACACTGCCCCGGCGGAGCGCGGCCCACGCGGTGGCCCGGGAATATCAGGACGCCTTGAACGGCATGGGCGCGGCGGGCGTTGCCCAGGTGCTGGCCGATGCGGGCATCCACGACGCCGACGATCATTCGCTGCTGCTCGCGCTGTGGTTCAGCGTCGTGTCCACCACCGTCTCCTGGTGGAGCGACCATCCCGGCCACACACCCGAGGACATGACCGAACGCTGCCTGCGCCTGTTCGCCACCATCCGCGCGACCGGCGCTCGGCAACCCTGACCATTCGATTGCTCCCGGCTCAGGCGCTCGGCGCCAGGGCGCGCAGGGGCCGGTCGAGTTCCCGGCGGTAGAAGTCGAGGAAGCCATCCGGATCGGGACCGGCGTTCTGCATCACGAGATGGTCGAAGCCCGCGTCGACGTACTGCTTCGCGGCGTCGAGATAGCGGGCCGGGTCCGGACCGCAGGCGAAGTTGTCCAGGATGTCTTCCAGGCGGACGGTGGTGGTCGCGGCGGCGAAGTTGACCGGGTTCGGCAGCTCGCTCATCACCTTCCACCCCGTGACCGCCCAGCGCGTCGTGTCCAGCACCGCTTTCGCGGCCGTCTCCTCGTCCGGAGCCCACGCCGTGCCGACCTCCGCGTAACGCGGGCCGGTGCCGCCCGCCGCGCGATAGCGATCGACGATCTCGGCCTTCGGCTCGGTGGCGAACAGGCCGTCACCGAGTTCGGCGGCGATCCGGGCAGCCTCCGGACCGCCCGCGGCGACCGCGATCGGCGGAAGAGGGTCGGGCAGATCGAAAACGCGAGCTTCGGAGACGGTCAGGAACTCGCCGTCGTAGGAGTGGTAGCCGCCGCTCCAGAGCAGGCGAATGATCTCGAGCGCTTCGCGCAGCATCCGCTGCCGGATGCGCACGGGCGGGAACTCCCGGCCGACGACATGCTCGTTGAGACGTTCGCCGGAACCGACACCGAGGGTGAACCGGTTGTCCGAGAGGATCGCCAGGGTAGCCGCCGCCTGCGCGATGATCGCGGGGTGGTACCGCAGGATGGGGCAGGTCACTCCGGTGGCGAGTTCGATCCGCTCGGTCCGCGCCGCGATCGTTCCGAGTACGGTCCAGGCGAACGGCGAATGCCCTTGGTTGTCCAGCCAGGGATGGAAGTGATCGCTGATCTCGACGAAGTCGAATCCGGCTTCTTCAGCCCGAACCGCTTGCCGGACAAGCTCTTTCGGACCGAATGCCTCGGCCGCCAGTTTGTATCCGATACGCATCGCCACCTCCTGGTTCGACAGCGGCCGGTCGCCTCACGAACCGACTCTCGGCGCGCGTACCCGCCATACGGCAGCGAAAACTTCGCCACGCGCCGTGCCGTCCACGGCACCGGATAAGCCGGACGCGCGCAGATTGCGCGCCCCATGCTCCGCTCAGTCCCGAGTCGGCCAGTAACTGGAGGCGTGGCGACCGCGCGGAACGTATGCGTTCTCGTCCTCGACCTCCGTGACGCCCAAATGCAGCAGTAACAGCACCGTCACCAGGCTGATGCTCACGATCAGCGGCGTGAGCAACTGCGCCGCGCCTGCCCCGGACGGCGGATGCATGTGCTGGGTCTCGTGCACGTGCATCGCGAACATACCCGTGTAGTGCATGCCGGACACCGCGACACCCATGACCAGCGCCGCGCCGACGGTGGCCAGCGTGCCACGGACATGCAGGGTGAACCACAGCGCGGCGGTCGCGGCGACCACCGCGATCACCATCGACAATGCGACGATCCGTCCGTCGTAGCCGATCGCGGCGTCCGACTTCATCGCATACATGCCCGCATAGTGCATCGCACCGACACCGAGGCCGGTGACGCCGCCGCCGGCGAACAGCGCCAGCATGCCCAAGGCCCGCTGGTGCGCGATGCGCAGCCCGATCCACACCACCCCGATGGCGATCAGCGCGCTGATCAATGTGATCGGGACGTCGTACCGGATCGAGGCGCCTTCGATGGCGAACCCGAGCATCGCCACGAAGTGCATGACCCAGATTCCGGTGCCGCCGATGGCGATCGCCGCGGCGAGCAGCCACCCGTCACGTGCGGAACCGGTGCGGGATCTGGCCATGCACCGCAATCCCAGCAATGAACCGGTGAACGACATGAGATAGGCGATGACGGGCGTGAGCCACCCGTGGCTGAAGTGATCGATTTCCAGCACGCGACACTCCCTCGCTGGATAGATTCGGACCGCGGGTGTGACGATGCGCGAATCTCATATAGTGAAACTGCAGGTAGGTAGTTTAGAGTACTACTATCCTCTTTAAAGTCATAGGACGAGTTCCGGTTAGCGGGACGCATGCCAGGCACCTGGTGAGCCGTACGCATTTCGGCTCGCGCCACTCCGCCTGGTAAGCGGACACCATGACAGCTAGCGGCTGGCGTACGAGGTGACACGGCGGAGCGCCGTTCCGTACCCCACCGCGGCGCACCACCCGGTGCGCACCATGGAAACCGAGAATTCGCCGCACGAGCGGCAAGCGATCGAAGACAATGAGTGAAACGGCCGCGACCAGCGAATCGACTCCTCATGGACACTCGAACCGACGAGATAGCCGAGAAGATCTACCGCATCTCGACCTTCATTCCGGAGGTCGGACCGACCGGCTTCACCTTCAACCAGTTCCTCATCGACGCCGAGGAGCCGCTGCTGTTCCACGCCGGCATGCGGGCGCTGTTCCCCGTGGTCGCCGGGCAGATCGCGCGGATCATGCCGGTGGAACGGTTGCGCTGGGTCACCTTCGGGCACGTGGAAGCGGACGAGTGCGGTGCGATGAATCTGTTCCTCGCCGCCGCACCGCACGCGCAGGTGGCGCACGGTCTGCTCGGGTGCCTGGTCTCCCTCGACGATCTGGCGGATCGGCTACCGCGCCGGCTCGCCGACGGCGAGGTGATCGAGCTCGGCGGTCGGCGCGTACGGCACCTGGACACTCCGCACGCGCCGCACAACTGGGAGGCGCGGGTGCTCTACGAGGAGACCACCGGCGTGCTGTTCTGCGGCGACCTGATGACCCAGCTGGGCAACGGACCGGCGCTGACCGCCTCGGATCTGGTGGAGCAGGCAGGCGTCGCGGAGGACGTCTTCCATGCCACCTCACTCGGCCCCGCCGTACCCGCCACCCTGAATCGGCTGGCGGAACTGGCGCCCACCACGCTGGCGATCATGCACGGCTCGAGCTTCACCGGCGACGGCGCCACGGCACTGCGCGATCTCGCGCGGGACTACCAGGCTCGCCTGGACGCCTGAGCGGCGCTGTCCCCGCGCGACGACCTCAGGCGGCATGCCCGACGTGCTGCGCGGACGCGCCGATGACGGTCGGCTCGGCGCCGACGAGGGTCGAGAGAAACGCTTCCTGCTCGCGGCGTCCCCGCGCGGCGGCGCGCTCCAAGCCGCCCGGCAGGACCCGGGCCAGCCCTGCCCGGACGAGATTCACCGGGATGCGCAGCACCGGATACCACGGCGGCATGTAGGCGGGAAGGCCGAGTTCCCGCATGGCGGACGGCCCGAGGAAGGCGCTCGCGATGGACAGGTGCTGAGCCCGCGCGATCCGGCCACGCAGCGCGGGCAGGTTCCGGTAGTGCCAGTGGAGCGGATCGTCCGCCATCGGAACGGCGAGCTGCGGCGTGGTCTCGTCGGGGTTGGTGATCGCGGTGAGACTGTGGTACAGGATCCGGACGGCGTCCCGGAATCCGTTGGGCAGGAACCGATCCTCGACACCGATCAGCCAGCCGACATAGCGGGCGAGGTGAGCGGCGGAGTCGAGCTCGCGAGGAGTCGAGAGCAACCCCATCGCCAGTCCACCGACGAAAGGCGCGATCAAGGCTCCGACCAGCGTCGCGGCCATGTCGGTCTGGTTGATCGGCACGCCCCATTCGTCCTCGCGCCAGTCCGGCATCGCCGCCACATGACGGCGCACCAGGGCGTGGATCAGCCGCACGTGGACCGTGGACTGGTAACCGCGGCCGAGTGGCGCCATTCCGCCCTCGGAGGTGACGTCGAGCGCCCACTGCAGCGTTTCGGCGAATCGCTTGGCCGGCCCTTTCTCGAGCGCGCCCGTGCGAAGCAAAGTCTTGTTGAAGCCGGAGGCCAAGTAGCCGCCGAGGAAGGAGACGTCGCGCGCGATGTAGAGCCCGTCCGTACCGCCGCGGCGGAACACCCGCTCGGCGCACTCGATCCGCTCCCGGTCCAGCCATTCGGGTGGGGTCTGCACCCGGACGAAGAATGCCCGCAACGGCTCCGGAGCGTCCGGCACGTTCTCGATACCCTCGCGCAGCGCCCGGTCGAACAGCGCACGGGTGCGGCCCATGCCTTCTCGGTACATCCACTCCACCAGGTCGTCCATCGGCTGGTCACCGATGAGCAGCGCCTCGCCCAGATCCCGCCATTGCTCCGGCCCCGGCTTGTCCAATCCCAGCAGCAGTGCGAACGGTCGCAGTCCCGGAACGCGGCGTGGAGCCTCCGGGTGACGCAGCGGAAGTGGCTTGTTCATCGTCGCTCTCCTTCGAGCAGGCACTGATGCCGTGCTTCACCATCGGCACGATGGCGGCACGGACGAATTCGCGCGTCGCGTCGTCCTCGGCGAAGTCGACGCAGGCGGTGGGGGTCAACATGACCGAATGGGCCAGTCGCGCGATCATTTCCGCCACTGGCAGGGCGTCGTAGCGGGCGATGAGCTCCAGCTCCTGCGCGCGCTCGAGCAAGCCTGCGATGTAGCGGATACCCAGCGACACGATCTGGGCCCCGCGCACGGTATAGAAGGCAAGGGCCTCCTCCGGTGCGACGGTGAGCAGCCGGTGGACCAGCCGATGCATCCGCGTCTGCCGCAGCACGTGCAGCACCGTTTCCTCGATCCGGAGGTCGGCGTCGGTCGCGGCCACAGCGATGGCGGTGACCTCGGCCAGCATGCGCTGGGTTTCCCGTTCCAGCACGGCGTCGACCAAGTTCTCCTTGCCGGTGAAACGGCGATAGATCGTGACGCGGTTGACCCCGGAGCGTTTCGCGATGTCGTCCAGGCTGCTGCGCCTGATCCCCACCTGGAGGATCCGATCGAGGGCCGCGTCCATGATCCTCTCGTCGACAGCGTCCCGGCTCGTGCTCATGCATCAAAGCTAGTAAGATTGTTACATTGAGTCAATCCCTCGATCCGCGGGTGCCCGCCGTCGATTCCGGCAGCGGGTGAGAGCTGCCGCGGCCTCGCCAGGTCGACTCGGGGTCGCGGAACCATTCCTCGAAGTGCTGTAGCCGCAACTCCGGCCCGATCCCGAAATGCACGTGCAAATGCGATTTCGATAGCGGCGCCGCACCTTTCGGCACAATCACAGTTAACGATCTCGACGCCGATTCGAAGGCCGATCCCGCCGCGCCGGGGCCAGCGGGCTCACGCCAGGCCAGATCATCCATCCCCGCGAGAACTCCCGGTGAGCGATACCCGAAAGCGGCACGACCGGGACGATCGCGGCCCGGGTGACCGCTGCGCGGCGGCGGCGCACTGAGCGATCCGCGCATCGGCCGCCACTCGCACGACCGAAATCCGTGACACCTGGCGAACTTCTAGCGTTTCTTCGTATGTCTCGCCCGGGTAACGGCGTATGGTCGCGCTATGCCGACAGTGACGTCGATCGACACCGGAGCCGAACACCTCGCCTGCTGGGTCACCGTCGTCGGGCAACGGCTACATCAGTTGCCGGCCGCGGACCCGGACGTGCTCCTCGCGCACGCGATGAGCGGGTTTCTCGCGATCGGGCGAGCGAGCATGGCCCTGCTGACCACTTCCGCGAATCCCACCGACATCCGCGACCACGATCTGGTCTTCGAGATCACCGCCGACGCCGAACGCTGGCTCACCGACGCGGCGACCGAATCGGTGGTCAACCAGGTCACCGACCGCGGCGAGCACATTCAGCGCTACCTCAGCCCGGTCGCGCTCGACACCGTGGCGAAAGCCCGCCTGCGACGCTGCGCGCAGGCGACGGCGATCCACACCCGTGACCTGCTGCTCGGTGTCGACGCCGATCCGGCAGCGTCGGACGAGCTTCGGGACTTGGCCCGCGATCTCGCCGCGCGAGCGAACGTCATCGCCACCGTCTACGCCGACGACCCGCAACAATTGCTCTCCATGTCCAGCAGGTGACCCGGCGATTCCGTCGCGTCCGCCGACGGCCGCGGCGTTCACATCCGCGCCGCGATGATCGACAATGGTCATATGGCGACGGTGCTGCTGGGCGGCGACGTCATGCTCGGCCGGGGTGTGGACCAGATTCTGCCCCATCCCGGCGATCCGAGGCTGCGCGAACGATACGTCGATGATGCACGAACCTACGTGCAGTTGGCCGAACGCGCGTACGGCGAGTTCACCCATCCGGTCGGCTACCGGCAACTGTGGGGTGATGTCCTGCCGATCCTCGCCCGCATCGACCCCGAGGTGCGGTTGCTCAACTTGGAGACTTCGATCACCGCCGACGGCGCGTTCGTCCCCACGAAAGGCATCCACTATCGGATGCATCCGGACAATGTGCCCGCGTTGACCGCGATCGCGCCGCTGGTCTGCGCGTTGGCCAACAATCACGTCCTCGATTTCGGCATTCCCGGAATGGCCGACACGCTCGCGGCGCTGGATGCCGCCGGTATCGCCCATGCGGGCGCCGGTCCGGACCTGGCGGGCGCGCGCGCTCCCGCCACGGTGGAACTCGCCGACGGGCGCCGGGTGGTGATCCTGTCGGTCGCCGCCGGTTCGAGCGGGGTCCCGGAGGCATGGTCGGCCCGGCGCGGCCGACCGGGGCTGTGGCGAGTGGGGTACTCGCCCGGCGCGGCGGCGGCCGAGGAAGTCGCGGCCGAGATGGCGGGGTACAAGCGGCACAACGATATCGGCATCGTCTCGGTGCATTGGGGCCCGAACTGGGGCTACGAGGTCGCGCGCACCGAAACGCAGTTCGCACACCGATTGATCGACGCCGGCATCGATCTGGTGCACGGGCACTCCGCGCACCATCCGCGGCCGATCGAGATCTATCGCGGCAAACCGATCCTGTACGGCTGCGGTGACGTCATCGACGACTACGAAGGCATCCGCGGTCACGAGCGCTACCACGCCGATCTGCACCCGCTGTACCTGGTGTGCATCGATCCCGGCTCGGCGGAGGTCCGGCTGATCCCCCTGCGCGAGCGGCACATGCGCCTGGAGTGGGCGCCGCGCAGCGAATCCCGCTGGCTGTGCGAGAAGATCGAGGACATCAGCCGGGGCTTCGGCACCCGCGTCGCCCCTCGACCCGACGACCTGCCGGTCGTGTTCAGTGCGGCACGGCGGTGAGATGGCGGTCGAACCATTGAGCGGCCAGGTCGGCGACTTGCTCGAGCGCACCGGCTTCCTCGAAGAGATGCGTCGCTCCGGGGACGATGTCGAGTTCGCTCGGACATGGCATCCGTAGCTGGGCCTCCCGGTTGACTTCGAGCACCCGTCGGTCGTTGCCGCCGACGATGAGCAGTGTCGGTGCGCGGACCGAACCCAGCCGCGGACCGGCCAGATCCGGTCGGCCGCCCCGCGAGACCACCGCCGCGATCTCGGTACCCGGCTCGGTCGCCGCCCACAGTGCGGCGCCCGCGCCGGTGCTGGCCCCGAAGTATCCGGTGGGCAGGCCACCGAGGTCCGGCCGCGTCCGCAGCCAGTGGGTCACATCGACCAGGCGTCGAGCGAGCAGCGGGATATCGAAGACCTGCGCGCGATCGCCCTCCTCCGCGACGGTCAGCAGGTCGACCAGCATCGTCGCGAACCCCGCTGTGTTGAGGACCTCGGCGACGAACCGGTTGCGCGGACTGCGCCTGCCGCTGCCGCTGCCGTGCGCGAAGGCGATCAAGGCGGCGGGTTCCGGCGGCACGGCCAGTACCCCGGCCAGCCGGATGCTTTCCGACGGCACGACGACCTCTTCGATCCGCGTCGAGGAGCGGGGAGCGGATGGCATCGAACACCTCCTGCTATCCGGCCTACCCGACGAGGTCCGTCGTCGCAAGAGGGATCGCTCGACCGAGGTCACATCAGCAAGTCGGTGCGCCCTCGGTGCCGGAGTGATTCGGGCGAGGCTCCGGCCCGCCCGGTGCGGTCGGCAGCCGACGGTCAGTCCTTGTCCTCCGGTTCGGCCGGCGGCCGCTTCGACGCGACGACCTGGACCTGCCACGGCAGCCGGAACAAACTGCCGGATCTGTTGCGGATCCACTGGGCGACGGCGGCGACGGCCGAGCCGAGCGACGTCGCGCCGGCGAGCAGCGCCCACGGGGTGAGCCCCGCCGACGAGTACGCGACTTGCCCGACGCCCGGCACTACGAGTCTGCCGTTGCCGAACGCCCAGTTGATGAACGACCCGACCTGGCCGCCCAAATCCGTGCGCCGTCCGACCATCGCCTTCAGTTCACCGCCCTTGCTGTTGACGTAGAGCACGGTGAACACCACCAACAGCGCGGCGAGCAACGCGGAAATCGTCGCCAACCGGTTGAGGGCCTCGATGCGCAGGCGCAGATTGATCACGATCGCCAAGATCGTGATGACGATGGCGGCACAGGCCAGCAGAGCCCAGAAGCCGGTGATCTGCGCGGGGCGCGGTCCCGACTTGGACCAGACGTTCAGGAACTTGGTGGTGATCTGCATCCGGCCGAACGCGTTGGTGCTGACGCTGCCGTCCGCGCCGCGCGCCGTCATCCAGGGCTGGAAGAGCAACAGCAGCGTCACGAGGCTGCCGACCGCGGCCCACACGTAGCCCCAATACCCGCGCAGCGCGACCAGAATTGCTTTCGCCGGTACTGCGCCCCTCTCCGCCCAGTTCTGCTGTGGAGGACGGCCGTCTCCAGTTTCTTTCGACTGCCAGGGCGTCGGCTGCACCATTGTCTCAGTTTAGGGGCGGACAACCGCGCGATTCGGGCGTGGCCCACCGCCAGTGGGAAGTGGACCACGCCATGGTGGCGAGCGGTCCGGGCCTCCACCGCGACGTTCCGGCTGCGCCGTTGGGCGAAGGTTGGCCGGTACGAAGGGTCGCGCCCGGCCGCGGAAACTTCGCCGGTGGGAGGGGTCAGCGCCCCGTCTGGACCGGGTCGCGCCGGAAAGAAGATCACGCACAGTGATCGAAGTACACAATTCGGACAGCGGATGGGTAATAAGGATTCTTTCGGTTTGTTTCCCGCCGAAATTCGGTGCCCGCACCCCGGAAAAGGCACCGATGGTGATCTTCCTGTTACGCAACGCCGGGGAACTTGACATTTCTTTGCCTGGCGCTGCCCGGCCTTAGGGTGAAGCATGAAATCCGTGAGTCATAGATAAGTTTCACTCGAGTCAAAGGATGTACAAATGTCCATGAGAATCACGAAAATCGTCGCCGCGACCGCAATGGCCTTGTCCGTTGGCGTCATCGCAGCTCCCGCCGTTTCCGCCGAAACACCGTCGGACGCAGCGACGCCGGTATGGGGATCGGTCGTTCTGTGCGTTCCGCTCGGCAGCGTCGTTTGGTGCATCTGAGTCCTACGGTGCGGCCGCACCGGACATAGAGCGGCCGCACGAATCCGTTCCACATCCGCGCGAGTCCGGACCAGTGATGTGCCGGGCATATCGCAGACTCGCGCTCGAAACCGACGTCTGGAGGCACAACCGAGCAGCTGCCGCCGCGCGTGGATCGACCGATGCGGCGCAGCTGTGATCGGGACCTGGTCATGTCACACCGGCCGAAGCCGCTTCGTCTACTCGTCGAACCACTGAATCCGGAGAGGGTGCGATGCGAGTAGCAGTCATCGGGGCGAGCGGGCTGATCGGCCGGGACGTGATCGGCATACTGCAAGACAAGGGCCACGACGTCGTCGGGATCGCCCGGTCGACCGGGGTGGACGTCTATACAGGGGAAGGGTTGGCGCACACGCTGGCCGGCGCGGATGTCGTGGTGGACGCGGTCAACGCGACGACTACCGACACCGAAGCGGTGACGGACTTCTTCCGCACCATCGCGCGAAATGTGCAACGCGAGGCGGCCGCAGCGGGGGTGCGGCGAATCGCGTTGATCTCCATCATCGGCATCGACCGATTCACCTCCGGGCACTACGCCGGAAAACTCGCTCAGGAGAACGCCTACCGACAAGGCCCGGTACCGGTGCGAATCCTGCGCGCGGCCCAATTCCACGAATTCTCCGAGATGATGCTCGACTGGACAACCCGCGGCGACACGGCTTACGTCCCGAAGTACCGGGCTCGGCTCGTCGCCGCCCGAACGGTCGCCGAGCAATTGGCCGAATCGGCCTTGGCGCAGAACGGGCCGGAGTTGGCCGAGATCGCCGGACCGGAGGAATTCGACCTCGCCGCGGCCGCGGCCGAAGTGGCGGCTCGACGGGGCCGGCCGGCCCGAGTGGAAGAGATCGTCGACACCGACGACCCGAATCACGAATTGCAGGCCACCGGCGCCCTGTTGCCCGGCCCCGGCGCGATCATCGCCGGGCCGACGTTCGGGCAATGGCTCGATCGGAAATATCCCGTCCAGCCGTGACTCCGGGCCGCTCCGGCTCGACCGCCAGGACCGGGGTGCCGTCGCCGGCCTTCCGCGATCGAGCCCGCGCGCGGCAGCCCCGCCCGTTCGCTTGACTTCAGGTCGACCTCAACTCGCAAGCTGAGCGCACCACGAGGAGAGGCAACCATGACAACGTTCGGAGAAAAGCAGAGCCGGGACTACGACCAGCGGGCCACTCGCCTGCTCGGCGGCCTGTATCGCCACATCGCCACCGACATCGACGCGGCCGCGCAGCCGGGCGCGTGGGTGCTCGACGTCGGGACGGGACCGGGGAAGCTGCTGGAGCAGGTGATCACGCGGCGATCCGATCTGCGACCGCATGGCGTCGACCTGTCACCGCACATGATCGCTCTCGCCGAGGCTCGGCTGTCCGGCGCGGCCGAACTCTCGGTCGGCGACGTCGGCGCGCTTCCGTACCCCGACGACAGCTTCGACCTGGTCGTCTCCAGCTTGAGCATGCACGAATGGCCGCGGGTCGGCCAGGCGATCGCGGAGCTGGCGCGCGTGCTGCGTCCCGGCGGAGTGGTCGCGATCTACGACTTCCGATTCGTGCGCGCGGCGGACGCGCTCGACGCGTTGCGCCGTCGCTTCGAGGCGGCGACGGTGCGGCGCGAGCCGGTGCGCCCCCGGCGCCATCCCGTCGCGCTGTATTCGCGGCTCACCGCCCGCGCCGCCTAGAGTGCGGGTATGGCGGGCGGCGACATGTCGATCGGTGAACTCGCGGCGCGGTTCGGGCTGGCCACCCATGTGCTGCGGCACTGGGAGGATGCCGGATTGCTCGCGCCGCGACGCGACGGGGCAGGGCGTCGCCGGTATCACCCCGCCGACGCGGAGACCGTGGCGATGATCCTGCTCGGCAAACAGGTCGGCTTGTCGCTGGACGAACTCGCCGCCCTGTTCGCCGAGGCCGCCGACCGCATCGCGCGCCGCGAGCTGCTGCGCGCGCATCGCGACCGGCTCGCGCACCGGATCGCCCGGGACACCGCGGCGCTGTCGACCATTTCGCACGCTCTGGACTGTGACGCCGAGGACTTCCGCGAGTGCCCGCACTTCCGGACCAAGGTCGCCGACGCGCTCGCCGTGGTCACGAACAGGTCGAGTCCGGAGGGTAAATTGTTATAGCGCAAGAAAATCCGTCGTGACGGTGGAGTTTGTGACCGCCTCGCCGCCCCGCGCGATTCCGGCGGCGCGCGGGGGGTTCCGCGCTTGTTCTCGCGGATTAGGATCGAGTTCCGCGAACAGTGACACAGCAGACCGTGACACTTCGACCCGATAGAGGTGCCCCATGGGCAGGACAATTCGAATCCCGGCGGCCGAACTCGCCGACCATGTCGGCGAATCCGTCGTCGGTTACGGCACCCTCACCCAAGCGGGAGTGGTCCAGCCGGGCGGCGATCTCGTGGTCGCGGTGTTCGGCGTGGAGACCGATCGGCGCGAGAAGTCCTTCACCCCAGGTCAATTGGTCGAACTGGAGGTGACCGACTAGCAGAGACGGCCGAGCGGACGCATACGGCGGACGACGCGGGCCGCGTCCGGCTCCACCGCTGCCCTCGACCGGCTCATCCGATCAGCGCGTTCATGATCGTCCCCGCGCTGGTGGCGATCACGCCGCCGAGCATGCCACCCGCGACCATCTTCGCCGACGCGAGTGGACCGCCGTTCCACTTCTCCCAGGCGAATTTCCCGCCCGCGTAGGCGATGCCGGTGACACCGGAGAGAATTACGAACCAGGTGAAATACCGGAACAGCTGGAGGATCTTCTCCGAGTTCGGAGGAGCCTCGGGGACGGGATCCTCCACCTGGGCCATGAGCAATGCTTCGACTGCCGTATGGATCATCATTGATCTGTCTCCGTCGCGTTTCCGCAGGGCAAGTTATACGCAATCGCTATGACGTTCGAAGTATCGCGATCTCCGCGGCCGTCGTCAACCCTCGAACCGGACAGCAGGACATCCCCGGGTCGGCGGCCACCCCTGCAATCGGTGTCGAATCGCCCAGGCCGGGTAGTGCGGGGGTGTGAGCTACCACGGCGACAGCGCAGCGGCGGGCGACCTCGATCCGGTAGCCGCGCGGGCGGTGATCGAGCAAGCCAAGGGCGCGGTGATGCTGGTCTACGGGGTCGACGCCGACGAAGCGTTCACGCTGCTGCGCGTCCGATCCCAGGAAACCAACACCAAGCTGCGGGTTCTCGCCGCCAACGTGGCCGCGGAACTGCCGTCGATCGGCCTGCGGGCGGTCCCCGGCGAGCTGCGCACCCGCGTCACCCGATTGCTGTCGACGGCGCATGAGCAAGCCCGGTGACCGTCCGCCGACCAGCGGGGGGCACCGACCGATTTCACCGCCGACGATCGAGGGCGCGTTCCGGACTCAGCGCTCGGACAGCTGGTTGTCCTGCGATTGTCCGCACCGGAGGAACGGGGCGTTACCGCTTCCGGCCGACAACGAACACACGCCGGAACGGCAGCCAGGTGGTGCCGTCGCCCCGTCGGGGGTAGGCGCTGCGCAGCAGCGGAGCGAGCTGTGTGGTGAACTCCTGCCACCGCGCGTCGTCGAGAGCGCCGCGCACCGGTCGCAGCGCGGTGCCGGTGACCCACTCCAGCACCGGGTCCGCACCCGTCAAGCGCTGCAGGTACGTCGTTTCCCAGGCATCGACCTCCGCGCCCGCGGCGTCGAGCAGGTCGGCGTATCCCGCGGGATCGAGCACCGCCCGCGGCTCGAGTATGCCCGCTCGGCCGAGAACGTCGCGCCACTCGTCACGCGCGGCCACTTGGCGAATCGCGCGGTGCGACGGCGCGTCGAAGTTTCCGGGCACCTGGACGGCCAGGAACGCGCCCGTGGGCAACTGCCGCATCCACTCGGTCAGCAGATCGGCATGACCGGGCACCCAATGCAGAACCGCATTGCAGACGACGACATCGGTCTGCGCGCTCGGCCGCCAATCCTGCACCGCTCCGAGCGTCGCGTCGATGCCGCGAGCACGCGCCGCCGCGACCATCTCCGGGGCGGAGTCGAGGGCTTGGACGATCGCGCCCGGCCAGCGCCTCGCCAGGACCCCGGTGAGATGGCCGGGCCCGCAGCCGAGGTCGACCACCACCCGCGGCTCGGCCGCCGCCACCCGGCTCAGCAGATCGATGAACGGGCGCGTCCGATGGTCGTCGAACGCGAGGTACTGCTGTGGATCCCACATCGGCCGCTCCGAGGCTCGCTACCAAACCGTACGTACGTACTGTACGCCCTCGCCCCGCTCCGCGTCCTCGGCGCCGGCCGGGCCGTGGACCAGACAGTAACTCGGTTCCGTGTTCAGCGATTCCTGGAACCGCCACGCAAGGTCCGCACTACGACGGTCATCGCTCGATCCTGCCCGACCCGCCCGCGGCACGGTGACCTGCGAACACGCCCGAAGCGGGAAAGCGATTGTCTATCACGGTTTCGTAACGGGCGGTGCTGGGTATTACATAGCTATGACGGATCACCGACCAACCCGGATCGCCGGTGTGGAACCGGGAACCGGCGCGCTTGCTTTGACCACGTGCCTTGCCTTTTCGATCGGCATCGCCACGATCACGCAGTCCGTGTTCTCCACTGTCGTGGCGTGTGTGAGCATCGTGGCGGGGCTCACATTGGTACTCAACATCTTGCCGCACCGGACCTAGCCCGCGCGGATCTTGCCTCGCACGCCGAATCCTGGTGGCATCTACCCGAAACGATGTCAATCGGAGGCAGGCATGCTGTCGTTGCAAGAGATTTCGGATCGACTCGAGATCGAAGACCTCATGGTGCGCTATTCGCACGCGGTCGACACTCGGCAGTGGGATCTGCTGGACCAGGTGTTCACCCTGGACGCGCACATCGACTATTCGGCCATGGGCGGCTCGATCGGCGATCTGGCGGCGACGAAGGAGTTCCTCGCCTCCGTGCTGCCGAACTTCCCGGCATTCCAGCACTTGATCAGCAACTCGTCCATCCAAATCCGCGGCGACACGGCCACCGGCCGGACGATGTGCCACAACCCCATGATGGTGTCCGGCGGTGACGGGCCGCCCACGATGATGTTCTGCGGACTCTGGTACCTGGACACGTTCGTCCGCGTCGACGGACAGTGGCGCATCAAGTCGCGCGTCGAGGAGAAGAGCTTCCTTTTCGTCGCGCCGTCCGCACCCGGGATGGGCTGACGCGGTCGGAAGTTGCCGCGCCTCAGTGCGCGGACAACGCCGAGGTCTCGTCGGACCGGCGCGTCGGCTCGGCCTGCGCGGGCTCCGCGCGCTCGGTGACCGAGCGCCCGCTGGTGAGCAGGAACAGCACGACCAGCGCCACGCTGAACCACACGTAGGTGTTGCCGATGAAGTGCTGCCAAGGCGTCCACGCGGACTCGCGATGCTCGCCGTCGGGCAGCCAGTTGTGCGGGCCGATGACGAACACCGCCGCGCTCGCCACGAATGTCGCCCACCAGCCGATCGCCCGCCGAGCGGGCAGCCGGGTCGCGTATCCGACGACGGCGAACAAGGCAGGCGCGATCCACACCCAGTGGTGCGACCAGGAGATCGGCGAGACCAGCAGCGTGAACACGGCGTTGATGGCCAGCACGAGCGCGGGCAGGTCGGCGGCGCGGCGCATCGCGGTGACGACCAGTGCCAGCAGCAACGCGCCGAGCACCAGCCACAGAGCGGTGAACGCGGGCTCGGGCACTTCGAATCGAGCGAACACCGCCTGGATCGACTGATTGGTGTGGAAGGCCGAGCCGCTCAGCCCGGACACGTTGCCGAGGCCGCCGAACCAGTACTTGACAGACTCTTTGGGCAGGACCGCGAAACCCAGCGCCGTCGCGGCCGCACCGGTGACCGCGGCGGTCGCGGCGGCGCGGTAGTCGCGGCGGACCAGGAAGTAGAGCACGAAGGCGGCGGGCGTGAGCTTGATGGCCGCGGCGATGCCGATCAGCATGCCCCTCGGCCAGCGCGGCTTGTGGGTGAGGCAATCGGCGGCGACCAGCGCCATCAGCAGCAGGTTGACCTGGCCGAAGTCCAGCGTGGAGTGAATCGGCTCCAGCAGCAGTCCCAGCGGAGTGGCGCAGGCGGTGGCCCAGACCGCCAGCCGCCGCTGCGATTCCTCCGGCCAGACGCGCCGCGCCACCAGATAGAGCGTCAGGGCGAGCGCCGCCACCGAGGAGACGAAGAAGCTCAGTGCGGCCACATCCCACGGCAGCATCGCGAAGGGGCCGAGCGCGAGCGCGGCGAACGGCGGGTAGATGAACGGCAGACCCGCGCCGATGGTGGTCTGCGGCAGTTGCCCGTACATGTCGGCGCCGTGGCGCATGGCGTCCACGCCCAGCCGGTACACCTGCAGGTCGATGAACCCGCCGGTGATCTTGTGGAACGGCCAGACCGGTGTCAGCAGACAGTACGCGGAGAACGCGACCGAGAGGATCGGCGCCAGCCGCATCACACGCCCGAGTCGACGGTTCCGGGACATCGGCGTTGCGGCGGCGGCGGTGACACTACTCATCCGCGGCGACTATACCGACCTCCGTCCGCGTCTTCAGCACATGGGAGGCAGATCGGCGTCGGTGGCGTGAGGGCCGCGGAAACGGGTAAGCCGCCACCAGCACCAGGCAGTGCGGGGAGGCCCGCGGACGGAAGTCGCGACCCCGGTGAGGCAGGAGGCGAACAGCGATGAAGGCACCCGGCGCCGCGATGTTCGTGCCCGAGGACGCGGATCTGGCGCGCCTGCGGCAAGCGG
>NZ_BAFS01000245.1 GCF_000308415.1 Nocardia asiatica NBRC 100129
GGTGCGCCGGGGCCGAGCACTTCGGCGTACGCCTCGGCGACCAGCTCTTCCAGCGGGCCGACGGGGGCGCGGAACACCTTGGTCCGCAATCGGGGCGCGGGCAGCGCCCCGCGGTCCAGTTTGCCCACCGGGGTCAGCGGGATCTCGTCGAGCACCATGACCGCTGTCGGCACCATGTGCGCGGGCAGGCTCTGCTCGGCGAAGGCGGCCAGCTCGGCGGCGTCCGCGACCATCCCCGGCGCGGGGTGCACGTAGGAGACGAGAATCGTCGCGCCGCTGTCCAACTCATGACCGACGGTGACCGCGAAATCGACCGTCTCGTGCCCGGCCAGCACCGCGTCGATCTCACCCAACTCGATCCGGAAACCACGGATCTTCACCTGGAAATCGTTACGACCCAGATACTCCAGCTCACCGTTCGGCGTCCACCGCACCAGATCACCGGTGCGATAGAGCCGTGAACCGTGCACGTCGAACGGGTTGGCCACGAAGCGGGACGCGGTCAGCCCGCGCCGTTCGTGGTAGCCGCGGGCCAGTTGGGCGCCGGTGATGTACAGCTCGCCGGCCACGCCGCTCGGGACGGGCACCAGGCGTTCGTCCAGCACGTACTCGGTGACGGCCCGGATCGGCGCGCCGATCGTCACCGGTTCGCCGGGCGTCAGCGGCGCGCTGATGTTCGTCATGATCGTGGTCTCGGTCGGGCCGTACCCGTTGAAGAATTCGCGGATCCGGCCGCCGGACACCGGCAGTACCCAGCGCCGCACCAGCTCCGGCGGGCACGCCTCGCCACCGGCCACCACCACACGCAACTCGTCCAGCCCCAGCGGATCCACCGACGCCAGCGCCGCCGGCGTCACGAACGCGTGGGTCACGGCCTCCCGGCGCACCAAGGACGCGAAATCCTCACCGCCGAAAACCGCCGGGGAGGCGACGACCATGGTGGCCGCGCCGCCCAGCGCCAGCAGCAACTCCAGCACCGACGCGTCGAACGACGGCGACGCGAAATGCAACGTCCGCGACGCACTCGTCACCCGATACCGATCACGCTGCTCGGCACAGAAACTCGCCAACCCCGCCTGCGTGACCACCACGCCCTTCGGCCTACCCGTGGAGCCCGAGGTGTAGATGACGTAAGCGGGATGCTCCGCGCGCAGCGGACGCTCCCGATCGGTGTAGGTCACCGGATCGGCGGGGAATTCCTCGAGCCGCCGCGCGCATTCGGCGGTATCGATGGACAGCCACTCGACCCGGTCCGGCAGGCCGGGACGGACCTCGTCCACGGCCAGCCCGAACACCGCGCCGGAGTCGGCGAGCATGTGCTCGACACGATCGGCCGGATAGTTCGGATCCACCGGAACGAACCCGGCACCCGTCTTGGCCACCGCCCACACCGCGACCACCGACTCGACCGACCGCGGCACACCGACCGCGACCAAATCCTCCGGACCCACCCCACGATCGATCAGCAGACGCGCCAACCGGGTGGAGCGTTCGTCCAGCTCGGCGTAGCTCAGCTCGGCCAGCGTGCT
Organism: Nocardia asiatica NBRC 100129; assembly: GCF_000308415.1. Classification (GTDB taxonomy): domain Bacteria; phylum Actinomycetota; class Actinomycetes; order Mycobacteriales; family Mycobacteriaceae; genus Nocardia; species Nocardia asiatica. Next base: position 1,530 of record NZ_BAFS01000245.1, read on the forward strand.
GACCGCGTCGGCGAAGACGACCGCGGTGCCGCTCGGATTGGCCTCGACAGCGGTCGCCATCAGCTGCGGGAGGGTGGTGACGCGAGGGCGGCGGGTCCGGGTCGGGCGCACACGGGCCGGGCGGGTCATGCGCGCACCGCTTCCGCAGTCTCGTCACACCGCTGCCGGACCGCCCGAACCATCGTGCTGCCTCACCCTGTCTGTTGTCGCCACGCGCACGTTCACCATGCTCTCGCCCTCATGATCATCGAACACGCGCATGCCGATCGTTACCGAACCGCAGGCGCACGCCCGAGCGCGACCGGCCGCGAACCGGGGGTTCCGGATCGCGGGATCGGACGCGCGGGACGAGCGCCGGGGACGATTATTCCTTGCCGACGCGCGATCCGGGTCGTGACGTCGGCCGGAACGATCAGCGGCGACCGTCGAGCAGCGCGGCCAGCTGCGGGCCGATCACCGCCAGCGCCTCGGGCGCGGCCATCCGGGCGTGGGTGACCTCGACCGGCCGGTCTACGACCATGCCCTGCACGTACGGCCACCAGTCCGCCGCGGCGGCGCGCAACTCGTCGGTGGGGTCGGCGACGGCAGCGCTGAAGTACTGCACGGTGCCGCGGAAGACCCCGGGCCGGTGCTCGGCGATCAGCTCCGCCGAGCGGACCGCGCTGCGATAGATCCGGCGCAGACGCTCCGGAGTCACCGCGACGAGATCCGCCGGGATCATGGCGTGCAGTGTGGCCAGCGCCTCGTCGTCGAGTTCGTAGACATCGTCGCCCGCCGCGACCGACGTGCCGAGACCGAATTCGGCCAGGGCGCCGCGCAGCGCGGCGCGGAAGCCGATGACGTCCGGATTCGGATGGCTGTCCATCATGGCCAGCAACTCCACCTGCTCGCCCGCGTCCTGCAGCTCGGTGGCGATGGCATGGGCGAGCACCCCACCGAGCGACCAGCCGAGCAGCCGGTACGGACCCTGCGGTTGCACCGCCCTGATCTCGGCCAGGTAGCGCTGCGCCAGCTCGTCCAGCGAGCCGGGCAGCTCGCCGTCCTCCGACAGCGCGGGCGATTGCAGGCCGAAGATCGGCTGCTCGGCGGGCAGGAACTGGGCCAGCCCCGCGTAGGACCAGGCCAAGCCGTACATCGGGTGCAGGCAGAACAGCGGGGCCGCCGAACCGCTCGCGCGGATCGGCAGCAGCACGTCCAGCGCCGCGTTGACGTCGGCGTCGCCCGCGTCGATGCGGGCGGCCAGGCCCGCCACCGTCGCGTCGGTGAAGAACCACTGCACGCGCACCGTCGCCGCGGTCGTCTCCCGCAACCGCCCGACCACCTGCGCCGCGAGCAGCGAGTTGCCGCCGAGGGCGAAGAAGTCGTCGTCGAGTCCGACCCGGTCGGCGTCGAGCAGTTCGGCGAACGCCGCGGCCACCGCCTGCTCGGTCGCCGTCTCCGGCGCCCGGTAGACGGTCCCGCTGACGAACTCCGGCGCGGGCAGCGCTCGCCGGTCCAGCTTCCCGTTCGCGGTCAACGGCAGCACATCCAGCACCACCACCGCATCCGGCACCATATAGCCGGTCAAGAACCGGGCGGCCTCGGCCCGGACCGCGGCCTGGTCGAGGGCCGCGCCGGTGTCGGGCACCACGTACCCGATCAACCGCTCCCCGGCGTGCTCGTCCCGGCGTACCAGCGCGACCGCCTGCCCGACACCCTCGCAGCCCAGCAACGCCGCCTCGATCTCGCCGAGTTCGATACGGAACCCGCGCAACTGCACCTGCTGATCACCACGCCCGGCGTACTCGAGCACCCCCTCCCCGTCACCGGCACGCCACCGGCCGATATCCCCACTGCGATACATCCGCGACCCCGGCGCACCGAACGGATTCGCCACGAA
>NZ_BAFS01000244.1 GCF_000308415.1 Nocardia asiatica NBRC 100129
GGATCCTGCCCGGCCCGGTCGGTGGCCCCGGCCAGCCGCATCATCACGGTGGTCGCGGCGTCGGATTCGATCACCAGATCGGCCAGCACGTTGCGCATGGCGGGCTGGTCGATCAGCTTCTTGCCGAACGCCTCCCGGTGCCTGGCGTGGTGCACCGCGTACACCGCGCCGGCCCGCATGCCGGTGGCCGAGCCGATCACGCAGTCCAGCCGGGTCATGTTCACCATCTCGATGATGGTCTTGACGCCCGCGCCCTCCGCGCCGACCAGCCAGCCGACGGCGTTCTCGTACTCGATCTCCGAGGACGCGTTGGACTTGTTGCCCAGCTTGTCCTTGAGCCGCTGGATGCGGATCGGGTTGCGGGCGCCGTCCGGCAGCACCCGGGGCAGCAGGAAGCATGACAGGCCGCCGGGCGCCTGGGCGAGAGTGAGGAACATGTCCGACATCGGCGCGGAGGTGAACCACTTGTGCCCGACGATCCGGTACGAGCCGTCCGGCCGCGGCGTCGCGGTGGTGGTGTTCGCGCGGACGTCGGAGCCGCCCTGCTTCTCGGTCATCGACATGCCCGCGACGAGTCCGGCCTTGGTGGACGGTTCCCGCAGCCCGAAGTCGTAGACGCGGGAGCCGAGCAAGGGCTCGAACCGCGCCGACAGTTCCGGATTGTGCCGCAGCGCGGGGACCACCGCGTAGGTCATCGAGATCGGGCACATATGGCCCGCGTCCGCGATGCCCCAGGTGTAGAACTTCGCCGCGCGCGCCACGTGCGCGCCGGGCCGATCGTCCAGCCAGGGGGCGCCGTGCAGGCCGTGCTCGACGGCCACGCGCATCAGGTCGTGCCAGTGCGGGTGGAACTCGACCTCGTCGACGCGGTTGCCGTAGCGATCGTGGGTGCGCAGGACCGGCGGGTACTCGTTGGCCAGCCTGCCCCACTCCTGCGCCGGCGCGCCGCCGGCGAGCGCTCCCAGCTCCCGCACCTCGGGTTCGGCCCAGCCCGCGCCTTCCCGGTGCAAGCCTTCCAGCAGCGCCGGATTGCGCGCGGCGTCGAAGGGGACGATGTCGGGTACCTGGTTGAAGACTTCATGCGTCTGCATCTGACACTCCTGATTCCAGCCGAGCGCGGCCCGCGCCCGGGTCCTCGCGCACACCCAGCGCGCGGATCGCGAAAGCGATGAGTTCTGGGACGACGGACTCCCCGTGCGGCGCGTCGGCGAGCGGGCCGACGAGCACCTCGCCGATCGCGCCGACCAGCGCGGCCGCGCTGATCCGCGGGTCCTGCGGGGGCAGTTCGCCCCGCGCGACGCCCTCGGCCACCGCTGATTCGAAGGTCTCGGCGAACGCGCGCCGGAAACGCAGGCGTTCGCTGTCCACGGCGGCGTCCACTGGCTCGGCCAGCAGCACGTAGGCCAGGTTCGGGTTCTTCAGCGCGCGCCCGGCGAAGGTCTCGACCGCCGCGGTGACCCGTTCCATCGCCGTTCCGTGCGCACCCGCCGCGGCCACCGCGGCGACCTCGCGGGCGACGACCTTCCGGAACACCGCGCGCACCAGAGCGGCTTTGCCGTCGAAGTTCTTGTAGACGGTGCCGGTGGCGACGCCCGCCTCGGCCGCGACCGCCGCCATGGACAGCGCCGCGTAGCCGCCATCGGACAGCACCTTGGTGGCGGCCTGCACGATCAGGCCCGCCTGGGCGTCCAGACGGGCCTGCACAGCGGGGGTTCTGCGGTAGGCCACCCAAGAAGTGAAGCATGTATTCATTTCTTCGCACAAGGGTGCTTTTACGGCGTATGGTCGAGCGCGTGACCGTACTGATCGAACGCGACGGACCCGTGACCACCGTGATCCTGCACCGCCCCGAGGCGCGCAACGCGGTGGACGGACCGACCGCCGCCGCGCTGGCCGACGCCTTCCGCGAGTTCGACGCCGACCCCGACGCCGCGGTCGCGGTGCTGTGGGGCGACGGCGGCACGTTCTGCGCGGGCGCCGACCTGAAGGCGCTCGGCACCGAGCGCTCCAACTCGGCCACCGAGGACGGCGACGGCCCGATGGGGCCGACCAGGATGCGGCTGTCCAAGCCGGTGATCGCCGCGGTCTCCGGTTACGCGGTGGCGGGCGGGCTGGAACTCGCGCTGTGGTGCGACCTGCGGGTCGCGGAGCAGGACAGCACCTTCGGCGTCTTCTGCCGCCGCTGGGGTGTTCCGCTGATCGATGGCGGCACCATTCGGCTACCGCGGATGGTGGGCGCGGGCCGCGCCATGGATCTGGTGCTCACCGGGCGCGCGGTCGGCGCGCCGGAGGCGCTGCAGATGGGTCTGGTCAACCGCGTGGTGCCCACCGGCGAAGCCCGCGGCGCCGCCGAGGCGCTGGCCGCCGAACTGGCCGCGCTGCCGCAGACCTGCCTGCGCTCGGACCGGATGTCGATGCTCGAGCAGGAGGGGTTGACCGAGGAGGCCGCGCTGCGCAACGAGTTCCGTCACGGCCTGACTGCGCTGGCCGGCGGCGCGCTGGACGGCGCCCAGCGCTTCGCGGCGGGCGCGGGGCGGCACGGCGCAAGCGCTTGATGGGCCGCCTGAGCGTCGTCGACGAGATCTTCCTGCGCACCCATCGCGGGCTGGGCACCCCGATCGCGCTACAGGGGCTGTGGCGAACGGCGGACCGGATCGACCCGGCGCTGCTGGCGCGGGTACACGAAGCCCTGCGCTCGGGCCCCCTGGGACGGCGGGTGATCCGTCCGCGGGTGCCGGGCGCTCGCCGAGCCTGGCGGCCGAACGCTCGCGCGTATCCGATCGACCGCGCCGAAGACGTACTCCCGGTCACCGAACTGCTCGACTGGGCGGACGCGCAGGGCGACGGGCTCGATCCGGAATACGGCCCCGGCTGGCGGCTTTCGACCGCGACGCTGGACGACGGCGGTTCCGTCGTCTCGCTCACCTGCTCGCACGCACTGGCCGACGGGCGCGCGCTGGTGCTCGCGGTGGACGACGCACTGGGCGGGACGCGTGTGTGCGCGCCGAATCGCGCTGCGGTGGAGTCCGATTGGCGCGATGCCCGGCGTCAGTGGTCGATCGTCCTGCGCGGCACCGCGGCTGCGCTGCGGCACGGGATACCGCGGCAGCCCGCCGTCCCGAGCCGGGACGAGCCGCCGCGCGTGGCCGCCCGGCCGACGCACAGCGCCGTCCTGCAATGCTCTGCCGCGGAGTGGGACCGCGTCGCCGCGCGAGACGGCGGCACGGCCAACAGCCTGTTCATCCACCTCGTCGCGACCATGCTGTGGCACAGCGGGTTTCCCGGCGAGACGATCGAGGCGAGCCTGCCCGTGGACACCCGCGACGAACCCCGCGTCGACAACGACCTCGCCATGACCCGCATCGCGATCACCCGCGCCGACACGCCGGCTACGATTCGCCCGCTGGCTCGCGCCGCCTACGAGCACCGCATGTCCGCGCCGAGCGGCATACCGGAAGAACTCCTGCAAGTGATCCCCGACAGTTGGGCCTATGCGCTGTCCAAGGGCGCGGGGGAACGAGACATCCTGTGCTCCAACATCGGAACACTTCCGGCGTCGTTGCGCGCGCTCGGCCCGCACCGGTGCACCGGCGTCGCCGCCCGGGCCATCCACCCCGGCCTCGGCACGGCGCGCCTGCCCCGCACCCGCCTCTCGGGTTATCTGTGCCGCATCGGCGACGACTACGTGCTGAGCCTGGTCAGCCTCGACCCGGAGCGAATTCCGAGCACCGGCGCGTTGCGCGAACTCGCGGTGCGCACGGTGCGCTCCGCGGGATTGCGCGCCGCCGCGTGGTGAATTCGGGGAACAGGCGCAGTCGACCGACGCGCAAAACTATGGCGGATTTCTAGCAAATTGTCGATGATCTGGTAAGAACAGCAATGGTTCACTCGCCGATCCCGATGCCGCGCGCGATGCCGACGAAGACCGCCCGCCGGTCGCGCCGGCCGACTCGCCGTGTCGGCACCATTACCGCCGCGCGCCGCACCGCCGGTTAAAGTCTCCTTGCCGCGCATGCCGAGTGGAGTCCGCGACGACCCATTTGCCGCGCGAGTCCGTTTGCGTACGAAGTTCCGATTCGATCGATACTCGACTGGAGCATGATGAACCGCAAGCATTCGCGTACTCTTGCCGCGATCGTCGCGGTAATCGTGGCCGCTGCCGCCTCATTCGCGGTTTCCGACACCGTGGCGGGCGCCGAGCCGGGAGAGGTCGGCACCCGCGGCGGCCTGCATCTGATCGCGTCGGTGGACTACAACAACGTCGTGCCCGGCGGCGACGTCGCGCTGGGCGTTCCGTTCGCGCACGCGGTCAAGGTGTCCGGCGACTTCTCGGTCGTTTCCGACGGGCCGTCGGCGCTGCGCGGCGGGCAGATCGTCGCCGGATATCTCATCGGCTGCGCGGTCGACATCTCCGACGGCATCTCGGTCTCCATCGCCGCGGCCGTCGGCAGCGGCGTCGAATTCTCCCCTGGGATCGTCATCGAATTCGGCGGGATCGATTTCGGCGCATTGAACGAGTACGGCATGCTCGAAGAGTTGCCGGTCATCGTCGCGCCCACCGTCGCCATCGGGGCGGACACCACCTTCGGCGTCAACGGCGAACTCGGCGGTGAGATCACCGTGAATCTGGCGCCGGGCAGCGTGACCGCGGCAGTGATCGCCGAGGCGGACCTGGACGACGAGTCGACGTTCCCCTTCACTTTCGCGCACAGCAATACCCCGCTGAATGTGAACGGATGCCTCTCCCCTGCCTCCGCGATGCCGTTCATCACCGTCCGCGCCGAAGCTCGCAACGGCATGGCGCAAACGACGGGCTACGGACCTCACTTCGTGTTCTGAGACCGGCCCTGCTTGCGGTAGCACGATCCGATCGGAGCTTCCCGGCCGCGGTGCGCACCTGCCCGAGCGCCGATTCACACCTCGTACCGGCGCTCGGCCGCAACCGGTCCCGGCGGAGTACGCCGACCGGCCGCGTGGCGATCAGGAGCCGGCGCGGTGGAGGACGTCGGTGGGGACGGGGATGCCGGGAGCGAGGTCCGGGGAGTCGATCGGTGCGTCCCACACCTGGCGGAGGGGCAGGACGCCCGCCCAGACGCCGCCCGTCTCGATATCGGCCTCGTCGTCCTTGGGGCCGCCTTCGCGGATCTTCACCGACGCCTCGGTGAGGTCCAGGGCGAGCACTGTGGTCGCGGCCAGTTCTTTCTTGTTCGGGGGGCGCACGCGCGACCAAGAACCGGGCGCGGCGTGTTCGACGATCACCCGCAGCCCGTGCAGACGTTCGTCGTGGCCGGTCACCTGGCGAGCGCGGCCCAGCACGACCGCCGAGCGGTAGTTCATGGAGAAGTGCATGGCCGAACGCGCGTAGACGACGCCGTCCACCAGGGTCACCCCCACCGAGATGTCCGCGGCCAGTGCCGCGCGCAGGTTCCCCGCGCCGGTGGAACCGTGCAGGTAGAGCGTGTCGCCGTCGCGACCGTAGGCGGTGGGCAGCACCACCGGCGTGCCGCCGAGCAGCACACCGAGGTGACAGATCAGCCCGGCGTCGAGTACCGAATCCAGGTCGGCGCGATCGGTCCTGGCGCGGTCGGTCGACCTGGTGGGTGTGCTGCGCGGCGTCGGCGAGAGGGGAGTCCGTGGGCTGACTGTCTCGGTCATGTACCCAGCATCGGGGCACGAATGGCACTATCAAAGTGCCAATTCCCACGTATTTCAGCGGTCCACTTCGAGGAGGAAGCGTGCTCGAGGACCTTGCGCTCGACCTGGATCGCGAGCTGGCGCAACCGCTGTCGGTGCAAATCGCCGACCAGGTGCGCCGCGCCGCGACCAGCGGACCGCTGCGCGGCGGCGACCGTCTGCCGTCCACCCGCGCGCTGGCCGAGCGGCTCGGCGTGAGCCGCACCGTGGTCGCCGCCGCCTACGACCAATTGCACGCGGAGGGCTGGCTCAGCGGCAGACGCGGCTCCGGCACCTATCTGACGACCGCACCGGCCACCGCGCCCTCGAACACCGGCTCCGGGCACGGCACCGACCCCGGGCCGCGACTGTTCGACCTGGCCCCGGGCGCTCCCTGCATCGACGCCATCGACCCGGCCGCATGGCGCCGCGCCTGGCGCGCCGCCGCGGATCACGCCCCGATCGTGCGCAAGAACCGCGCGGGCGAACCGGAATTCCGCGCGGCGGTCACCGAGCATCTATTGCGCCACCGCGGGATCGGCGCAGGCAGCGACACCGTGCTGCTGGCCACCGCCGGAACCAGTTCCGCCGTCGGAGAATTGGCCGCGGCGCTGCTGCGACCGGGCGATGCCGTCGCCATGGAGGACCCGGGCTATCAACGCGCCGCGGGGGCCTTCGCGGCGGCCGGCCTCGAGGTCGTGCCGATCCCCGTCGACGCGGACGGTCTGCGCGTGGATCTGCTGCCGCCTCGGATCAAGGCGGTGTATTGCACTCCGGCGCATCAGTTTCCGCTCGGCGCGCGCATGCCCGCCGCGCGGCGGGTCGAGCTGGTCGAGCACGCGCGCCGAACCGGCGTCTTCGTCATCGAGGACGACTACGACGGAGAACTGCGCTACGACACCGCGCCGCTGCCGCTGCTGGCCACCATGGCTCCCGATGTGGTCGTCCACTTGGGCACGACGAGCAAGATCCTCTCCCCGGCGCTCGGCGTCGGCTGGCTGCTGGCCGCTCCGGCCGTCGCCGAGGCGGTGCTGGCCCATCGGGAGCGCACCGGCACCGGACCGAGCCCGGCGGGCCAGCGGGTGCTGGTCGCCTTCGCCGCGCACGGCGACCTGGCCAGGCACCTGCGCAGGCTGCGGCGCGCGCTGCCGCCGCGCCGGACGCTGGTGGTGACCGAATTGCGCCGCCGCGGACTCGGCGTGCTCGGCGACGACGCGGGTTCGCACGTCGTGGTGCCGGTGGAGTCGGCCGAGGCCGAACGGCGCGTGGTCGCCGCCGGGCAGGCGCGCGGCGTCGCGCTCGAAGGTCTGGCGCGGCACCACCTCGGAGCGCGCCGCGCGCACTTCGGCGTCGCGCTCGGCTACACGGCGCTGCCCTGGCCGGAGCTGACCACGGCCGTTGCATTGGCCGCCGAGTGCTTCGCCCGGCCGTAGCATGGTCCGCATGAGCGAACAGGACATCTTGGCGCGCATCAAGGAACTGGTCGACCAGGAGCACCAGCTCCGCTCGCAGGCCACCCGCGGCGAATTGGACCCGAAGACCGAACGCCAGCGCCTGGCCGAACTCGAAGTGATGCTGGACCAGGCCTGGGACCTGCTGCGCCATCGCCGGGCGCGGATCGATTCGGGTGAATCCCCCGACGGGGTGCAGGCCAATTCGGTCTCGCAGGTCGAAGGCTACCTGCAGTAGGCGCGGCGATGTCGAGCACAACCGACTACGACGTCATCGTGATCGGCGGCGGACCCGCGGGCGAGAACGCCGCCTCCTACGCCATCGCGGGGAGCGACCGCACGGCCGCCATCGTGGAACGTGAACTCGTCGGCGGCGAGTGCTCCTATTGGGCCTGCGTACCGAGCAAAGCGCTGTTGCGTCCGGGTCACGTCCTGGCGTCCGCGCGGGCGATGCCGGGCGTTTCGGTCACCGGCCTCGACGTCTCGGCGGTGCTGCGTCGGCGCGACGCCTTCGTGCACGACCACGACGATTCCGCACAGGTCGACTGGGCCCGCAGCAACGGCATCGACGTCGTGCGCGGCACCGGCCGCCTGACCGGCGTGCGCTCGGTGGAGGTCGACGGGCGGCGGCTGCGCGCCCGCCACGCCGTCGTGCTGGCCACCGGCACCACCGCGAACGTCCCCGACATGCCCGGCATGCGTGCCGCGCTGCCGTGGACCTCGCGCGACGTCACCAATCTGCACGAAGTGCCGTGCCGGGTGGCCGTGGTCGGCGGCGGCGTGGTGGCCACCGAGGCGGCGACCTGGCTGGCCGCGCTCGGGGCCGAGGTCACCCTGCTGGTGCGCGGCTCGGCGCTGCTGGCCTCGACCGAACCGTTCGCGCGCGAACGGGTGGCCGCGGCGCTGACCGACGCGGGCGTGCGGGTGCGCTTCGGCACCGCGCCTACCGGCGTCGAGCGCCCGGCCGCGAAGGACACCGGTGAGGGCTGGATCCACGGCGGTCCGGCGACGATCCGGCTGCGCGGCCCCGAAGGCGAGTCGGCTCTCGAAGTGGACGAGATCGTGGTGGCGGCCGGGCGGGCACCCGCCACCCAGGGCCTCGGGCTGGACGCGGTCGGGTTGCCCGACGGCTACGTGGCGGTGGACGACCAGCTCACCGCGCGCGACGTCGAGGGCGAGTGGCTGTATGTGGTCGGCGATCTCAACCACCGCGCCGCACTCACGCACATGGGCAAGTACCAGGGCCGGGTGTGCGGCGACGTGATCGCGGCGCGCGCCGAGGGCAGGCCGCTGGAGGACCCGCGTCACGTCGCGAGTTCCGACCACGGCAAAGTGCCGCAGGTGGTGTTCACCGCGCCCGAGGTGGCCTCCGTCGGCCTGACCGAAGCCGCCGCCAGGGACGCGGGCCATGCGGTGGAGACCGTCGAACTCGACATCGCCGTGGCCGGATCGGCGCTGTCGCGCGACGACTACGCGGGCCGCGCGAAGCTGGTGATCGACAGCGCGACCGACACGCTGCTGGGTGCCACTTTCGTCGGCCCCGAGGTGGGCGAGCAACTGCACGCGGCGACGATCGCGGTGGTCGGCGGGGTCCCCCTGTCCGCACTGTGGCACGCGGTGCCAGCCTTTCCTGCGGTCAGCGAGTTCTGGCTGCGCCTGTTGGAGGCCCGCCGCTCGTAGCTACCATTTCTGAATGGTGGCAACAACAGATATCGCGACCGCCGACGGAATCGTCCGCGGCCGCCGGGGCCGCCGCGTACTGCGCTGGCGGTCTATTCCCTACGCGGCTCCCCCGATCGGGGACCTGCGATTTCGCGCTCCACAGCCGGTCGAACCGTGGTCGGGCGTTCGGGCGGCGACGGAATTCACCTCCGCGGCGATGCAGCACCGCTCCGGGGCTCGGATCGGGCCGCGCGCCTACCAGCCGACCAGCGAGGACGCGCTGACACTGAATGTCACCGCTCCCGCCACGCCCGCGTCGAAGCCGCGACCGGTGCTGGTCTTCATCCACGGCGGCGGCTACCTGATCGGGACCTCCGCGCTCGGTCTGTATTCCGGCGCGCGGCTGGCCGTGCGCGGCGACGTGGTGGTGGTCTCGCTGAACTACCGGTTGGGCGCGTTCGGCTATGTCGACTTCAGCGAATTCGGCACCGCGCAGCACCCGTTCGACGCGAACCTCGGATTGCGCGATCAGCTCGCCGCCCTGGAGTGGGTGCAGACCAATATCGCGGCCTTTGGTGGCGACCCGGGCAACGTGACCATCTTCGGCGAGTCCGCGGGCGCGCACGCCGTGCTCGGACTCCTCGCCACCCCGAGAGCCGCGGGCCTGTTCCATCGGGCGATCTCGCAGAGCCCGCCCGCCGACTGGGCGTTGACCGCGGAGGAAGCCCGCGGTTTCGCACGCCGCTGCGTCGACGCTCTGGGCGCCACGCCGGACACGGCGCACACCGTGCTGCGCACCGCGGCCCCCAACGACATCCGCCGAGCCGTCGACCGCACCATCGCCCAAGTGCTGCGGAAACAGCCGGGCGTCTTCCCCGTCTGTCCGGTCGTGGACGGCGAGTTCCTGCCCCGCTCCCCGGTCGACGCGATCAGCGACGGCTCCGCCCACCGGGTGCCGCTGATCATCGGCACGAACCGGGACGAAGGCACACTGTTCGCCAGATTCGCCGACGAACTGCCCACCACGCCGCAGCGGTTGCGCTCCGCGCTCGGCGATTCCGCCGATGCCGAATCCCGGATCGCCGCGGCCTATCCCGGCTATCCCCAGCCGAGGGCCGCGGTGCGGGCGGGGGGCGACTACACCTTCTGGCGTCCCTCGCTGACCGTCATGGAAGGCCACAGCAAACACGCCCCGACCTACGCCTACCGCTACGACTTCGCGCCGCGCGCCCTGCACCTGTCCGGGCTCGGCGCCACGCACGCCACCGATCTCATCGCCGTCTTCGGCGTCGGCGACACGCCGATCGGCCGGGCGTTCACCGCCGCGGGCGGCCGGCGCGGACTGCGGGCGGTCACCGGCCAGTTCCAGGACAACTGGCTGGCCTTCGCCCGCACCGGAGCTCCGCTGCCGTCCTGGCCCGCCTACACGGAGGCCCGCCGGTCCACGCTGATCATCGACTACCCCACTCGGGTGGAACACGACCCCGACCGGGCGAAACGACGCGCCTGGCAGGGCGTACGGGTGCCCACGGTGACCTAGCGGCGGCTACTTCAGCAACCGCGACATCCGCCGGTCCGCGAGGATCTTGCCGCCGGTCTGACAGGTGGGGCAGTACTGGAACGACCGCTCGGCGTAGGCGACCTCGCGGACCGTGTCGCCGCAGACCGGGCAGGTCAGCCCGGTCCTGGCGTGCACCCGCATGCCGGAGCGCTTCTCGCCCTTGAGGCGGGCGGCGTCCTGTCCGACCGAACGGCCTACCGCGTCGGTGAGCACCCCGCGCATGGCGGTGTACAGCTCGGCCAGCTTGTCGGCGGGCAGCGTCTTGGTGTTCGCGAACGGCGAGATCCGCGCGGTGTGCAGGATCTCGTCGGAGTAGGCGTTGCCGACGCCTGCCAGCAGCGCCTGGTCCACCAGCGCGGTCTTGATCCGCTGCGAGGTGCTGTGCAGGATGTCGGCGAACTGCGCCTCGGTCAGCTCCAGCGCGTCCGGACCGAGCCGGGCGATGCCGGGCACCGCCTTCGGGTCCGCCACGACGTAGACCGCGAGCCGCTTCTTGGTGCCTGCCTCGGTCAGGTCGAACGCGGGCGTCGCCCCTTCGGGCGTGAAGAAATGCACGCGCAACGCCAGCGGGCTCTTGCCGCCCGGTTTGGGCGGCGTCGGGCTCGGTTCGTCGATCCAGCGCAGCCATCCGCCGCGCGACAGATGCGTGACCAGCCACAGCCCGTCGCATTCCATGCCGAGGAATTTCCCCCAGCGCCCGGCGCCGGTGACGTCCCGGCCGGACAGCGCGGTCACGGGAGGCTCGAAGGTCTTGACGGCGCTCAGGGCGGCCACGTCGACGCGGCCGACCACGGCGCCGACCGCATGCTCCCGCAGGAACTGCGCCAACGCCTCCACTTCCGGTAGCTCTGGCACGGGGACCAGACTACCCAGCCGCGCCGACAACCCGCCGGTTCTCGGGCGGGACGCAGCCGCTCACCCGGTGCGGCGCAGCAGGTAGATGTCCATGATCCAGCCCTTGCGCTCGCGCAGTTCGGCGCGGCGGCGCACGATCCGGTCCCGCACCGCGGGCAGCGGTCCCTCGATCAGCGTCTCGTCCGGCATACCGAGGTAGGCGCCCCACCAGATGTGCACGTCCTCGTCCGCGATCGTCGTGAACGAGCACTCGCCGTCCAGCATCACCAGCGCGTTCTCCGCGCCGAGCCCGTCCTCCCGCAGGCGGCGGCCGGTGGTGACGCACACCGGCTCGCCGATTCCGTGCAGCACGATCCGGTGCCGCGCGGCCAGCGCCTGGGCGCTGGTGATGCCGGGAACGACCTCGTAGTCGAAGTGCGCCACGCCGCGCGCGAGCACCCGTTCGACCATGCGCAGGGTGCTGTCGTACAGCGCGGGATCGCCCCACACCAGAATGCCGCCGACGCCGTCGGCCGCGGCGAAGGCGGCTTCGAGCAGCGCCGAACGGCGGTCGTGCCAGTCCTCGACCACGTCCACGTACTCGGCGGGCGTCCGGTCACGCGGCGGGTCGGCGATCGGCACGACCCGGTACGGCCGGTCCAGGTGCGCGTCGAGGATGGCGGTCCGCACGTCGACCAGCTCCCGCTTGGCCTCGCCCTTACCGATCACGAAGAACGTCTCGACCTGCCGCAGAGCTTTGATCGCCTGCACGGTGACCTGGTCGGGGTCACCGGCGCCGATGCCGATCACGTAGAGCTTGCGCATGGGCTCGAGCTTGCCAGGGCCGCGGCGGACCGCGACCGCCGGATCGGGCCTGTCGACGCGCTCGTCCGGCTCCCCGGGTTCGCCCGAGGACGACGACTAGAGTTGCGAGGCGTGGCTCATGACGCGTTCGCCCCGGCTTCGGCTCCCGACGCCCAGTACGAGGACCTGCTGCGATTGGTGCTGGCGTCCGGCACGAAGAAGGCCGACCGCACCGGCACCGGAACCCGCAGCATCTTCGGCCACCAGCTGCGCTACGACCTCGCGGCTGGGTTTCCGCTGATCACCACGAAGAAAGTTCATCTGAAGTCGATCGTCTACGAGTTGTTGTGGTTCCTGCGCGGCGACTCCAACGTCGGCTGGCTGCGCGACCACGGCGTCTCCATCTGGGACGAGTGGGCCGACGCGAACGGCGAACTCGGCCCCGTCTACGGGGTGCAGTGGCGGTCCTGGCCGACGCCGGACGGCACCCACATCGACCAGATCTCCCAGGTGTTGCAGACCTTGCGCACCGACCCGGACTCCCGGCGCATCATCGTCTCCGCGTGGAACGTCGCCGACCTGGACAAGATGGCGCTGGCGCCGTGCCACGCGTTCTTCCAGTTCTACGTGGCCGAGGGCCGACTGTCCTGCCAGCTCTACCAGCGCAGCGCCGACCTGTTCCTGGGCGTGCCGTTCAACATCGCCAGCTACGCGCTGCTGACCCACATGGTCGCCCAGCAGGCCGAACTGGCGCTCGGCGACTTCATCTGGACCGGGGGTGACTGTCACATCTACGACAACCATCTCGACCAGGTCGCCGAACAGTTGAACCGCGACCCTTACCCGTTCCCGGCGCTGCGGCTGCGGCCCGCGCCGACGCTGTTCGACTACCGGTACGAGGACGTGGAAGTAGTCGGCTACCGGCATCACCCGGCCATCAAAGCCCCGGTGGCGGTGTGAGCGAGAGCCGCACGATCGGCCTGATCTGGGCGCAGACCTTGGACGGGGTGATCGGCTTCCGCAACACCATCCCGTGGCGGTTGCCCGAGGACATGGCGCAGTTCAAGGACGTCACCTGGGGTCATTGCGTGGTGATGGGACGGCGGACCTGGGATTCGCTGCCGCCGCGTTTCCGGCCGCTGGCCGGGCGGCGCAATATCGTGGTCACCAGGCAGCCCGACTGGTCGGCGGAAGGCGCCGAGCGCGCGTCCTCGGTGCCCGAAGCGCTGGCCCGGTGTGCCCCGCACACCGTCTGGGTCGCCGGAGGCGGCGAGATCTACCGCGCCGCCTTGGAATTCGCGACCGACCTGCGCGTCACCGAGATCGACACCGAGGTCGAGGGCGACGCCTTCGCGCCGCCGATCGGACCGCAGTGGCGACCGGACGACCCGGAGCCCTGGCGGACCTCGTCCACCGGTCTGCGTTTCCGCATCCGGCACTACGTCCGCGAGCAAGTCGCCTGACGCGCGCGCCGGTCGACGCGCGCCGCTCGGCCCCCTGGGAACGCCGCCCCCAGCGGCGCGGCCGGTGAAACCCGGCCCGCACTGCGGTCGACTGGGGCATACTCCTCGATATGCGGGGGTCGGACGCGTGTCCGGCCGACGCCTCGAGCCGTTGCCAGCAGCCCGGCATCGGCTGTGGTGAATTGCGAAAGGCGGTCCATGGAAAAGAAATCACTGACTGCGGTAGCGCGTCAGCAGTTGAAGCTGGCAGCCGTCGCCACGAGCGGACGCAGTTCACAGACAATCTATGGCGGCCATGCGCACACGCTCCGGCAGACGGTGGTCGGCCTGACGGCCGGGCAGAGCTTGGCCGAGCACGACAACATGGGCGAGGCGACCTTGCTGGTGCTCAGCGGCACCCTGATCCTGATCAGCGGCGCCAACGAGTGGAAGGGCTCGGCCGGAGACCTGATCGTGGTGCCCAAGGCGCGCCACAGCGTCAAGGCGATCGACGACGTCGCGTTCCTGTTGACCGTCGCGATGTAGCCGCCGCCGCGCGGGTCCGCACCGCGCCCGGACCGGCCGGGCGTTAGGGTGTCGATCATGGGTGAGCCGCAGCCGATCCTCGAACCGCTCACACCGTCGGCGATCTTCTTGGTCGCCACGATCGATGAGGGTGGCGAGGCAGCGGTCCGCGACCTGCTCGCCGACATCACCGGCCTGCGCCGCTCGGTGGGCTTCCGCCTGCCGGGGGCGAACCTGACGTGCGTCACGTCGATCGGCTCCGACGCCTGGGACCGCCTGTTCGCCGGGCCCAAACCCGCTGAGCTGCATCCGTTCCCCGGTTACGTGGGGGCTCGCCACACCGCGCCCGCGACACCGGGCGACCTGCTGTTCCACCTCAAGTCCGAGGTGCAGGACGCCTGTTTCGAACTGGCCATGGCCATCGCCGACCGGCTGGCGGGCGCGGCGACGATCGTGGACGAGACCGTCGGCTTCCGCTATTTCGAGCAGCGCGATCTGCTCGGCTTCGTGGACGGCACGGAGAACCCGGAGGGGCGCGCGGCGGCCGCGGCCGCGCTGGTGGGCGCGGAGGACCCGCAGTTCACCGGCGGCAGCTACGTGATCGTGCAGAAGTACACCCATCCGCTGGCGGACTGGCGCGCGCTGTCGGTCGAGGAGCAGGAGCGGGTGATCGGCCGCACCAAGCTGGACGACTTCGAACTCCCCGACGAGATCAAGCCCGCCGACTCGCATGTCGAGGTAAACACGCTGATCGATCCGGACGGCACCGAACGTCAGATCCTGCGCGGCAACATGCCCTTCGGCAGCGTGCGCGAGGGGGTGTTCGGCACCTACTACATCGCCTACGCGGCCACCCCGAGCGTCACCGAACGCATGCTCACCCGCATGTTCCTGGGCACCGGCGAGGCCGCCTACGACCGCATCCTCGATTTCTCCGTCGCCCGGACCGGCACCTCGTTCTTCGCACCCACCGTCGATTTCCTCGACGATCTGCCGCCCGCGCCGTGGGAGACGGCGCAACCGGCGGTGTCCGTGGACACCGACGGCGGTCCCGCAGATCCGCCCGGCACCGCCGCGCCCGCGGGCGACGGCGCCCTCGCTATCGGCTCGTTGAAAAGGAGCACCCGGCCATGAACAACCTCCATCGCGAACTGGCGCCGATCACCGCCGAGGCGTGGGCGGCCATCGAGGAGGAGGCGACGCGCACGTTCAAGCGGCACATCGCCGGGCGACGCGTCGTGGACCTGTCCGGCCCGCACGGCGTGGACTACTCCGCGGTCGGCACCGGGCACACCACGGCCATCGACTCGCCCGACGCCGGGGTGTTCGCCCGCCAGCGGGTGGTCGCGCCGCTGGTCGAACTGCGCGTGCCGTTCACGCTCTCCCGCGAGGAACTCGACAACGTGGAGCGCGGCGCCCAGGACGCCGACCTGGACCCGGTGAAGGACGCCGCGAAGAAGATCGCGTTCGCCGAGGACCGCGCGATCTTCGAGGGCTACCCGGCCGCGCACATCACCGGTATCCGCGCCAGCGCCTCCAACGAGCCGATCACGCTGCCCAGCGACACCCGGCTCGTCCCCGAGGCGATCGCGCAAGCGTTGAGCGCGCTGCGGCTGGCCGGTGTCGACGGGCCGTACTCGGTGCTGCTCAGCGCCGAGCTGTACACGGCGGTGAGCGAGACCTCCGATCACGGCCACATGATCCGCACGCACATCGAGCGGCTGATCCCGGAAGGCGAGATCATCTGGGCGCCCGCCATCGACGGCGCGATCGTGCTCACCACTCGCGGCGGCGACTTCGATCTGCGCATCGGCCAGGATCTGTCCATCGGCTACCTGTCGCACGACAGCACGTCGGTCCAGCTGTACTTCCAGCAGAGCCTGACGTTCCTGGTGTACACCGCCGAAGCCGCGGTCCCGCTGACCGTCTGACGGCCAGATGTGGGAAACGGCCAGGTGTGCGCCGCTCGCGCGAGGCGGTAGCCTGAGCCGGAAATGCGCCCGAGGCAGGTAGGTGAGATGACAACGGTGCGGGCAGGTGTGGTCCCGACTCAGCGCGCCGCGCTCTACAGCGTGTCCGGCGTCCTGGCGACCGTCACGATCTGCGGCTCGTTCGTCGCCGCGTTCGGGGTGAACCGGGTGTTCACCGGACTGCTGGCCGGAGCCGTGGTCGGGATCGCGGTGCTGGCCGCGCTGTTCACCAGGGACGCCATCGTGCTCACCGACCACGCCATCTACCGGCGCAAGCCGTGGACGGTCTCCAGCATCTCGTGGGACCGGGTGGTGGCCGGGCGGTTCACCCTGGACGAGCGCGCCCGCTGGTCGCTGGCGCTGGATCTGGCCGGCGGCGACGAACCGCACGGCGAGCTGGTCCTGCTGTCCATCCCGCCGGTGGTCCGCCCGGTGGCGGGAGCGTACGACCTGCGCAAACGCGACCAAGTGACGGAGATCCGAGCGATTCTGCGCCACAAGCGGATTCCGGTGACCGTGCTCCCGCAGATCGCGGGGGCGCTGCAGGAACACTGGCAGATCGCGCCGCCGACGCACTGAGAGCGCGACGGCGGCATGCGCGGATGCCGGACGCCGTGCGCCGGTTTCGGTTACGTTGACAGACGTGTCCATGCCGAAGGGCGCCAACGTGCCGGTGCCGAGTTCCGCCGTCCGGATCGAAGTGGGCTGGCGGGCCGGGGCCGATGCGCCGGACGCCGACGCCTCCGCACTGCTCGTGGCGTCCGGGAAGGTGCGCTCGGACCGCGATTTCGTCTTCTACAACCAGCCCGCCCACCCTTCCGGAGCCGTCCGGCACGAGGGCAAGCGGCCGGGATCGGTCGTGCTGGACGTGCTGTCCGCGGACCTGGCGCGGGTCGAGTCGCAGATCGACGGCGTCGTGATCGCGGCGTCCACCGAGGGCGGCCCGGTCGGACTGCTGGACGGGCTGTTCGTGCGCGTCGTGGACGCGGGCACCGGAGCGGAGCTCGCCCGCTTCGACAGCATCGGCGCGACGAACGAGAGCGCGGTGGTGCTCGGCGAACTGTACCGGCGCGACGGCGGCTGGAAGTTCCGCGCGGTGGGTCAGGGATACACATCGGGCTTGGCGGCCCTGGCCACCGACTACGGCATCACTGTGGACGACGCGCCCGCCCCGCCCCACGAATACACGCCACCGCCACCGCCACCCGCGCCCGCGCACGAGTTCACCCCGCCGCCGCCACCGGCAGCGCCGGTACCGCCGGAGCCGGGTCGGTTGACGGCTTCTCCTTCCGCGACGTTCCCGACCGAAGCCGGTCCTTCCGGCGCGCCACCGGCCGCACCTGCGCGGCCCGACGCCGCAGCCTGGCAAAGCCCCGCGGTACCGCCAAGCGGCTACCCGGCTCCATTCGCTCAGCCCGTGTTTCCGCAGTACCCCGCATCGCCGGGCGGCTATACGCCACCGGGCTGGCACCCTTCGCCGGGCTATCCGGCGCAACCCCCGGGCCAGCACACCCCGCCGCGCGACCCGGCGCAACCCCCGGGCCAACACACCCCGCCGAGCGACCCGACGCAACCGCCGAGCCGATACACGCCACCGGGCCACCCGGTGCCACCGCCGGGTCAATACTCTTCGCCGGGTCTATACACGCCGCCACCCGGCTGGTCTGCCCCAGATGGTCAAAGCTCGCCACAGTCAGGCCATTACATACAGTCCGGCCGGGATTCGGCATCGGGTCAGCACCCGCCAGGTCGGTACACGCCTTCGGCGGCGGGACAGCCTTCCGGCCAACTCGCGCTGACGCAGGAGTTTCCCTCGGTCTCGCTCACCGCACTGGGCGCGACCTCTGGCATCATGCGGGTCAACCTGAAGTGGACCGGGGGCGCGAGCGAGGGGGCCACGCTGGATCTGGACCTGTGCTGCTTCTGGGAACTGGCCGACGGGCGCAAGGGCGATATCCGTCCGGTCGGCGACTTCGGATCGCTGGAGCGGCCTCCGTTCATCCGGCTGGACAGCGACGATCGTTCCGGTACCGCCGCCGCCGGGGAGAACCTGGAGATCGATCTCGGCCACGGCGGCGAGTTCCGCCGCATCCTGGTCTTCGCCACCCTCTACGACGGCGCGGCCGACTTCCGTGGCATCCGGGCGACCGCGACGCTGTACCCGGCAGGCGCACCCCTGGTCGAGCTGAGTGTGGACGGTTGCGCGGACGGCTCCCGGGACGTGGTGCTGGCGCTGATCGAGAACACCGGCGCGGAACTGGTGGTGCGCCGGGAGGCACGCTTCGTCCCGCCGCCGCCGAACCGTCCGCGCTGGGGCGTGACCGAGGTGGACAAGGCGTATCACTGGGGGCTGGACTGGGTGCGGGGCACCGGCAAGTCCTGAGGCTCAGTCCGTGGGCGCGGCGAGCCGGTCCAGCAGCACGACCGCCGCGGCCCGGATCGCGTCGAGGTCGCCGGTCCAGCCGAGGACGCGCAGCACCGCCCCGGGGATGGTCCGCTCCGCGTACCTGGGCGCGGCGCCCTCGTCGGAGCGGATGCTGATCACGGTCTCCACCAGGCGGAACGGCAGCGACTCGGTGCCGGGCACGCTCGGCGCGACGACCTCGGCGAGCACGCGCGCGGCCAGAGCCTCGTAATGTCCGCGCAATTCGTCGCGGCGCAGGCGGAACGCGGCGAACCGCTCGGTGCGCAGTTCCGGCAGTAGATACAGCGCACCCAGATTCCAGCGGGAGGCGCACAGTTGCCGCACGTCGAACACGGCCAGCGCGTACAAGCGGACCGGCGCCGGGTCGGACGCCGTGCGCAGCCGCTCGGCCAATTCGATGGGCGCGGCAACGGTTTCGGCGAGCAGCGCGTCCAGGATGTCGTCCTTGGCCGCGAAATGGTGGTACAGCGACGCCTGCCGGATTCCGACGGCGTCGGCGATCGCGCGGGTGGAGGTATTGGCGTACCCGTTGGTGGTGAACAGTTCGCCTGCGGCGTCGAGGATCTCGGCACGCGGTGTCGTGCCGCGCCGGCGCCGCTGTTCGACGCGCGGCCGTCCGGGTCCGAGGTTCGCCACCGCCCCATTCTGGCAGCTCGCTGTGCGGACGCTCCGGCGCGGTGGCCGTGCGCGCCGCGCGACAACGGCGGCCGTGCGTTTTCTGTCATTTGATAGAAATAGCGGCAACGCAGAAGTTACCGGGGGTACCGGAACCGATACATAGAGGTCACCGAAAGCGCGATCGCGGCCGCAAAACTGTCATCTGATAGTTATTGGCCGCACGCCGAAGGACCGCCCATGGCCGCCACGCTCGCCCCCAGTCCGTCCGCCGACCTCAGCGGAGACGGCGCCGACCTCGCCCGGTTCGGCTACCAGCCCGTCCTGCACCGCAAGCTCGGCCGCTACGCCTCTTTCGCGGCCGGCTTCTCGTTCGTCTCCATCCTCACCACGATCTTCCAGTTCTTCGGCTTCGGCTACTCGTTCGGCGGAGCCGCCTTCTTCTGGACCTGGCCGATCGTGTTCGCCGGACAATTCCTCGTGGCGCTGAATTTCGCCGAACTGGCCGCGCGCTATCCGATCTCGGGTTGCATCTACCAGTGGTCGCGACGGCTCGGCGGTGAACTCGTCGGTTGGTTCGCGGGCTGGATGATGATCATCGCGCAGATCGTCACGGCCGCCGCGGCGGCGATCGCCCTGCAGGTGGTGCTGCCCTCGATCTGGAGCGGATTCCAGCTCGTCGGCACGGACACCGCGCTGACCTCGCCCTCCGGCGCGACCAACGCCGTACTGCTGGGCAGCGTCCTGCTCGTGGTCACCACGCTGATCAACGTGATCGGCATCGATCTGATGGCGCGGATCAATTCGATCGGCGTCACCGTCGAGATCGTCGGCGTCCTCGCGATCGTCGCGCTGTTCTTCACCGGTCCCGAACGCGGGCCCGGCGTGGTGCTGCACACCGATCAGGCCGCACCTGGTCCCTACTGGGCCGCGTTCCTGGTGTCCGGACTGATGGCGGCCTACGTGATGGTCGGATTCGATTCCGCGGGCGAGCTTTCCGAGGAGACCAAGAACCCGCGCCGGGTCGCGCCGCGCACCATCCTCACCGCGCTGTCGGTCTCGGCGCTGGGCGGTGGGCTCATGCTGCTCGGCGCGCTGATGGCCGCGCCGAGCCTGTCCGACGGCGCGCTGGCCTCGGACGGACTGGCCTACGTGCTCACCGCGAAACTGGACAGCCCGGCGGGCAAGGTGCTGCTCGGCTGCGTCGCGGTCGCGATCACGGTGTGCACCCTGGCGATTCAGACCGCGGGTTCGCGGCTGATGTTCTCCATGGCGCGGGACGGGAAGCTGCCGTTCGCGGGCCGGCTCGCCGCCGTGCATCCGCGATACGGCACGCCGGTGCTGCCCGCCGTCGTGATCGGCGCGCTGGGCATCGGCCTGCTGGTGCTCAACCTCGGCAACGCCGCGATGTTCGCGACCCTGGCGAGCGTCTGCATCGTCACGCTGTATCTGGCCTACCTGCTGGTGACGGTGCCGCTGCTGGTGCGCAGGTGGACCGGCCTGCCGGACCCGGGCACCGACGCGCGGCTGTTCAGCCTGGGCCGGTTCGGCATTCCGGTCAACGCGCTCGCCGTGGTCTGGGGCGTCGCGATGGTGGTGAACCTGGCCTGGCCACGGGCGGAGGTCTACACGCCGGAGGGCGGCGGTTGGTGGATGCGCTGGGCCGCGCCGCTTTTCGTGCTGCTGGTGCTGGCCGTCGGCGTGGTGGTGCATCGCCTGGCGGCCGGTTGGTCCCGCGACGTCACGAGCGGCGACCCCGCACCGCAACCGGCTTGACCGGCCCGGCGCGGCGGCGCACTGCCCGCGCCGCCGCGCCGGCAACCGGCGAAGAACGAATCAGCACGAAAGGAAGCACCGTGACAAGCACTGCGGACACCTCCGGCGCGCGAGCGCACGCGCGAGCACAGGCCGCGGCCGCGGTCATCGCGGAGCCCGCCCGGCCCGCCGAGATCCCCGCCTCGAAGATCACCTTCGCCCAGCGGATTCCGGCGGGCGGTTACGCGAACATCGCGCTCGGCCGGGGCACCCGGGTCCGCCTCGGCGACCCGGGCGGCGCGGCCTGCGCGCACCTGCTGCTGGTGCGCACCGAAGCGCCGTGGGAGCGCTTGAACGTCGCCGACACGATCAAGGTGCCGTGGCAGGCGTACCTGGGCAGCGGGCACCCGCTGCTGTCGGACCAGGGCCGCATCTTGGCGACCGTGCTCGCCGACACCTCCGGCCGACACGACGCGCTCTGCGGACCCACTGCCCAAGCCCGAGACCTGCTGCGGCTGGCGGCCGCCAAACACGGGCTGCACCCCAGGGACGTCGGGCCGACGGTCTCGTTGTTCCGCGGCGTGCGGGTGGAGCGGGACGGAGCGCTCACCGCGACCGGCAGCGCCGCTGCGGGCTCCTCGGTCGACTTGCTCCTGCACCTGCCGGTGACGGTACTGGTCGCCAACTCCACTCACCCCTTGGACGACCGGCTCGCGACCGACCTCGATCTCGTCGCGTGGTCCGCCCCGGAAGACCTCGCCGTACCCGCCGACCCGGACCCGGAATACCTGCGGGCCGTGCACAACACCGAACAAGCCTGGACGGCCGCCCTGACTCTGGAGGCAACCGCATGACTTCCGCCCGCACCATCGTGCTCGACGAGACCGTCCCCGCCCGCGCGCCGTGGTCGGCCGTGGTCCGTGCGGGCGAGTATCTGGAGATCATCGACCTGCACGGCAACCAAGCGGTGGACTGCCTGCTGTACTCGGCGGCCGACCACTCCGATCGCTACAGCGCGCAGGCGACGGTCGCCGCCCAGCGCAATATCTTCCTCACCACCGGCAGCGAACTGCGCACCGATACGGGCGCCACGCTGATGACCGTCGTGGCCGACGAGGTCGGCAACCACGACACCATCGCGGGCGCCTGCTCCCAGGAGTCCAACACGCTGCGCTACGGCCTGCACACCCGCCACCAGCACGCCTGCGTGGAGAACTTCCTCACCGAAGCCTTGCGCTGGGGTCTGGGAAAACGCGACCTGGTGTCGAACATCAACTGGTTCATGAACGTTCCGGTCGAGGCCGACGGCACGCTGGGCATCGTGGACGGATTGTCCGCGCCCGGCAAACGGGTCACGCTGCGCGCCGAGATCGACACGCTGGTGCTGGTCTCCAACTGCCCGCAGATCAACAACCCCTGCAACGGCTTCGACCCGACCCCCGTGCGCATGGTGGTGTCCCGATGACCGTCGCCGAATTACCGGTGGCCGGAACGGCGCAGTCCGTGCCCGCGCCGCCCGGCCAGGTGGAGATCCTCCGCCCCGGCATGCTCACCACCGTGCAGGACTGGCCCGGCCGGGTCGGGTATTGGCACGTCGGCGTTCCGCCCTCGGGGCCGATGGACGATCTGTCCTTCCGTCTGGGGAATCGCGCGCTCGGCAACGATGAGGGCGCCGCCGGGCTGGAATGCACCCTCGGCGGCCCGGCGCTCCGGTTCACCGCGCCGACCTGGGTCTGCGTCACCGGAGCGCCGGCGGAGGTGACGCTGGACGGCGTCCGCGCGCCCCAGTGGCGCACGGTGCGGGCGCCCGCGGGCGGCGTGCTGGACGTCGGCGCGGTGCGCGGACCGGGCATGCGCTGCTACGTGCTGATCGGGGGCGGTATCGACGTGCCCGAATATCTCGGCAGCGCGGCCACTTTCACTCTGGGCCGCTTCGGGGGCACCGGAGGCGCGGTGCGCGCCGGTGCGTCGCTTCGGCTGGGCGCGCACCACGGCCGGGTCGTGACAGCCGTGCCGATGGACGAGCAACCGGTACTCACCCGGAACTGGGAAATCGCGGTCACCGAGGGTCCGCACGGCGCACCGGAGTTCTTCACCCGCGCCGATTTCGACACCGTGATCGGCACCTACTACGAGGTGCACTTCAACTCCGATCGCACCGGTGTGCGGTTGATCGGGCCGAAGCCGGAATGGGCCCGCGCCGACGGCGGGGAGGCGGGCCTGCATCCGTCCAATATCCACGACACCCCGTATTCGGTCGGCGCGCTGGACTTTACGGGCGACACCCCGATCCTGCTGGGACCCGACGGGCCGAGCCTCGGCGGTTTCGTCTGCCCGGTCACGGTCGTCGCGGCCGACCGCTGGAAGCTGGGCCAGCTGTCGCCCGGCGACCGGGTGCGGTTCGTGCCGGTCCGCGGCGACCGCACCGCCTCGATCCGCGCACTCGGAACCGCGCGCCGCGCCGCCTGGCCCACGGTGCTGTCGGCGGGCGGCGACGGCGACGACGGCGTGCTGCGCCGCGCCGAGGTGGACGGCGAGACCACGGTGACCTATCGCCGAGCCGGCGACGACGGCGTGCTCGTCGAGTACGGCGCGATGACCCTGGATCTCGGTCTGCGCGCCCGGGTGCACGCCCTGCACCACCACCTGCTCGCCGCCGGAATTCGCGGCGTGACGGAGCTGACCCCCGGCATCCGCTCGCTGCAGATCCGGGTCGACCCGCACGTGCTGCGGGCCTGCGCGCTGCTGGACCTGCTCGCCGAGGCCGAGGCGCAGTTGCCCGCCTCCGATCGGCTCGTCGTGCCGAGCCGGGTCGTGCGCCTGCCGCTGTCCTGGGACGACCCGTCCACGCGCGAGGCGATCACCCGGTACATGCGCGGCGTGCGGGCCGACGCGCCCTGGTGCCCGTGGAACATCGAGTTCATTCGCCGCGTGAACGGCTTGGCTGCCGTATCCGATGTCTACGACACCGTGTTCAACGCCGAGTATCTGGTGCTCGGCCTCGGGGACGTCTACCTCGGCGCGCCGGTCGCCACCCCCACAGATCCCCGGCACCGGCTGGTCACCACGAAATACAACCCCGCCCGCACCTGGACCCCGGAGAACGCGGTCGGCATCGGCGGCGCCTATCTGTGCGTCTACGGCATGGAGGGGCCGGGCGGCTACCAATTCGTCGGGCGCACCACCCAGGTGTGGAATCACCGGGCGGGCGCGGCGCCCGCCGTGGCTCCAGGCGCCGACCGGGCCGCCTCCGGAGCCGAAACACCATGGCTCCTGCGCTATTTCGACCGTATCCGCTGGTATCCGGTCGAGGCGGAGGAGCTGCTCGACCTGCGCGCCGACTTCGCGGCGGGCAACGTCCGGGTGCAGGCCGAGGACGGGGAATTCCGCCTGGCGGAGTATCGGAGTTTCCTCGCCGAGAATGCCGGCGACATCGAGGCCTTCCGTGCGAAGCAAGCGGAAGCTTTCACCGCCGAACGCGATTCCTGGCGCTCGGCGGGTGAGCTCACCGCATGACCGCTCAGCGCAGGTCGCGGAAGAACTCGCGGATGTCGGCGGTGAGCAGCGCGGGTTCCTCCATGGCGGCGAAATGGCCGCCGCGGTCGACGTCGTTCCAGCGGGCGATGGTGTTCTCGGTCTCGGCGTAACGGCGGATGCCGATGTCGTGGGCGAACACCAGGGCGGCCGTGGGGACGCCGGAGTTCTGCTTCGGCTCCCCCCAGGCGGCGTTCTGGGCATAACCGACGTACGCCGCCGAGCCCGCCGTGCCGGTGAGCCAGTAGAGCATCACGTTGGTCAGCAGCCGATCTCGGTCCAGGATCTTGTCCGGCTCGACCCCGCGCGGATGGGTCCATTCCCGGAACTTGTCCATGATCCAGGCCAGTTGCCCCACCGGCGAGTCGACCAGTCCGTACGCCAGGGCCTGCGGGCGGGTGGACTGGATGGCGATGTAGCCGAACTCCTCCTGCAGGAACGCCTCGATCCGCCGGATGCGATCACGCTCCAGCTCGGTCAGGCTCGCCAGCTCCTGCTCCCCGAGCGGCACCGGCGGGAAGGGGCCCGGCCCGCCGTTGACGTGCACGCCGACGACTCGGCCGGGCGCCGTCCGGCCGACCTGCGGGCTCACCGCCGCGCCGATGTCACCGCCCTGCACGCCGTAGCGCTGGTAGCCCAGCCGGTCCATGAGTGCGGCCCACGCCGCGGCGATCCGGTCGATATTCCAGCCCGCTTCGGCGACCGGCCCCGAGAAGCCGAATCCCGGCAGCGACGGGATGACCAAGTGGAAGGCGTCGGCCGGGTCGCCGCCATGTTGTCCCGGGTCGGTCAAAGGCCCGATGACGTCGAGGAATTCGGCCACCGAGCCCGGCCAGCCGTGCGTCAGCAGCAGCGGCAGCGCGTCCGCCCGGGGTGAGCGGACGTGCAGGAAGTGGATGGTCTGCCCGTCGATCACCGTCGTGTACTGCGGATATTCGTTGAGTTGCGCTTCGGCCGCGCGCCAGTCGTACTCGGTGCGCCAGTAGTCGACCAGCTCGCGCAGCCAAGTGGTCGGCACGCCGGTGTCCCAGCCGTCGCCGGGCAGCGGGGCAGGCCAGCGGGTGCCGTCGAGACGGGAACGCAGGTCGTCGAGTTGCCGCTGCGGGATGTCGATGCGGAACGGGGTGATCTCGTTGCTCATGCCATCGACGGTATGACCCACCTAGGACAGCTTCGGCCCTAGCCATCGGAGAGACTTTTCCCATGTTGGAAACCTCGGCGCGCTTGTTGCGCCTGCTGTCGCTGTTGCAGACCCCGCGCGACTGGACTGGCGCGGAACTCGCCGAACGACTCGAGGTGGACGTGCGCACCGTGCGCCGGGATGTCGACAAACTGCGGACCCTCGGTTACCCGGTGGACGCGACACCCGGCGTGGCCGGTTACCGGCTCGGCGCGGGAGCGAAACTGCCGCCGCTGCTGCTGGACGACGACGAGGCGGTGGCGGTGGCGCTCGGCCTGCGCACCGCGGCGGGCGGCACCATCGCGGGCATCGAGGACAGTTCGCTGCGCGCCCTCGCCAAACTCGAGCAGGTGCTGCCCGCGCGCCTGCGTCATCGCGTCGGCATGCTCCAGGCGGCCACGGTCACCGTGCCCGCGGGCGGCCCGACCGTCGATCCGGACGTTCTCACCGCAGTCGCGGCCGCCATCCGCGACCACCATCGCCTGCGCTTCGACTATCGCGCGCACGACGGCGCCACCTCGTTGCGCACCACCGAGCCGCATCGCCTCGCCCACACCGGTAGGCGGTGGTACCTGATCGGCTGGGATGTCGATCGCGCGGACTGGCGTACCTATCGCGTCGACCGGCTGCGTCCACGTATCCCGACCGGCCCGCGCTTCACCCCGCGCGAGGCACCCGACGCCGACCTGTCCGGGTACCTTTCGCGCGGGGTCACGACCGCCCCGTACCGCTACGCGGCTCGCATCACCTTGGGCGTTCCGGCCGAGGTGGCCGCCGAGCGCATCGCGCCGACCGTCGGGGTGATCGAGGCACTGGATGCCGAGAGTTGCCTGCTGCGCACCGGATCGAATTCCTTGGACGAGCTGGCGATCTACGTCGCCACCTTCGGCTTCCTGTTCCAGGTGCACGAACCACCCGAGCTGGTCACGCACATACGCGCCCTCGCCGCGCGCCTCGCCGCGGCGGTCGAGTGACCCGGTTCAGGCCGCGACGGCGGCGACGGCTTCGATCGCGCACACGGAGCCGGGGCACCGCGAACCCGGCGACCTGGGCAACTGTGATCGCCGGCGGGTTCGGCCGGTCGCTCATACCTCGGCGAACGCGGCGAATCCGTCCGGTAGCGGCATCCCGCGCCAGCCTGCACCCGATCTGCACGGTCGCTTCCGCACTGGCCAGCGGCCCTCGACCCCGTGCCAACCGGCGGCCAAGGCGAGCTTTCGCCGCTACCGCGACCGGGAGTGATCCGCGCACCGGTGTCACAGTCCGCGACCGTACTCCGTCGTCTCGATGAAGCGGTGGGAACGCCACCGGCACGACGAGATCGGAGACGGTCATGGCCACGAAGATTCTGGTTACCGGCGGCACCGGCACCCTCGGCCGCCAGGTGCTCCCGCTGCTGCGCGCCGCGGACGCCGACGTGCGGGTGCTCAGCCGCGCCGAACGTCCCTCGGCTGACGGGGTGCGGTTCGTCGCCGGGGATCTGCTGCGCGGCAACGGGATCGATGCCGCGGTGGCGGGCGTCGACACCGTCCTGCACTTGGCGGGTGACGCCAAGGGCGACGAGGTGGCCACCGCGAACCTGTTGCGGGCCGCTGCCGCCGCGGGCGTCGGGCACATCGTCTACATCTCGGTCACCGCCGCCGATCTGCTTCCGCTGACCTACTTCCGGGCGAAGTTCGCCGCGGAGCAGGCCGTCGCCGCGTCGGGCATCCCGTGGACCACCCTGCGCGCCGCGCAGTTCCACGACTTCGTACCGAAGCTGGTGGACGCGATGCTGAAGTCGCCGGTGCTCCCGGTCCTCGGCGGTGCGCGCCTGCAGCCGGTGGACGTGCGCGAAGTCGCCGCGCGACTGGTGGAACTGACGCTCGGCGCACCCGCCGGGCGGGTGCCGGACCTGGTCGGCCCCGAAGTCTTCGGCATGCGCGACATGGTCCGGGACTATCTGACGACGCTGGGCAAGCGGCGCGCGCTGCTGACGGTCCCGGTGCCCGGCAAGGCTGGCCGGGTCTACCGCGCGGGCGAGAACCTGGTGACCGACGGCGCCGAGGTGGGCGAACTGACCTGGGCCGACTACCTCGCGCAGCGCGCGGGCGCGGTCCGGGCCGGATGACCCGCCGCCCGGCTCAGACAACGATCACCGTCTTACCTTGGGCGTGCCCCTCGGCGACATGGCCCACCGCCGAGGCGGCCGCCGTGAGCGGGCAGCGCCGCTCGATCACCGGGCGCAGCTTTGCTGATCCTGGACGGCCTGGAACGACTGCTCGCCGCGAACGCGGACTGACGCTCAGTCCATCCGGAACGTGGCCGAGGGGTTGGCCGTGTCGCGGACGATCCGCAGCGCCTCGGACAGCGCGGCGAGTTGCGGCGCGGTCAGCAATCCGACGAACCAGCGGTCGACGGCGGCGAGATAGTCCGGCAGCACCTGCGCGAGCCGTGCCGCACCGGCCTCGGTGAGCACCGCATGGGCGCCCCGCCGATCCTCCGGGTCCAGCTCGCGTTCCACCAGACCGGCGCGGGCCAGCCGATCGACCAGTCGCGTCACGCCGCTGGTGGACAGCGTGGTCTGCGCCGCCAGCTCCGACATACGCAACCGACGCCCCGGCGAACGGCTCAGCCGCATCAGGGCGTTCAGATCCAACCCGGACAAGCCGTGCGCCTTCCACACCGGCTCCAGCTTCGCCACCACGCCGCCGTGAGCCTCGAACAGCAGGCCCATCGTGGTCAGACGGGGATCGTCGAACAGCTCGGTCATGTCCATGGGGCGAATCTACCGCCAGATAGTTGACACGAGGAAAAAGTAGTCGTACAAATATGCGTACGCATTATTCCTCGCGTCAACTAATGGAGGTCGCCATGTCGTCCACCGCCTGGATCGCCGGATTCCGCACCGCGGTGATCCGTCCGGACGAGCAAGTCAGATTCGCGGACTCGCGCGCGTTCACCGACCGGACGGTGCGTCAAGTGCTGCACCTGGCGGGCGGCGGCGCGCAGGTGCGGATCGGGCTGACCAACCGTTACGGGAAGACGCCGCTGGCCGTCGGCGCGGCGCGGATCGCCCTGCGCAAGACCGGCAGTGAGATCGTCGCCGAGACCGACAGCGTGCTGCGGTTCGGCGGAGCCGAGCAGGTCCTCGTCCCGGTGGGCGGCGAAATTTACAGCGATCCGGTGGATCTGGCCGTCTCGGCGGGCGCGGATCTGGCGCTGAGCCTCTATCTGCCCGGCCCCACGGGGCTGGCGACCTTCTCGCACCAGCCCGGCGAGACCGCGTATATCGCGGACGGCGATGTCGCGGACCAAGCGGCGATCGACCCCGCCGAGGAGGTACCCGGGCGGTTCTTCGTCGTCGGCGTCGATGTGCTCGCGCCCGCGGACACGCCGGTGGCCGTCGCGTTCGGCGACTCCTGGTTCGAAGGCGTCGGCACCACACTCGGCGCGAACCGCCGGTCGGTGGACGTGCTCAACGCGCGCCTGGACCGGGGCTGGGTGGTCAACCAGGGCATCGCGGGAAGCCGACTGCTGCTCGACGCGGTGGGCGAGTCGGGCCTGGCCCGCTTCGATCGCGACGCGCTGGAGGTGCCCGGCGTGACCAGCGTGCTGATCAATTTCGGCATCAACGACCTCAGCCTGGGCGGCATGACGGGCCAGCCGCCCGCGACCGCGGACGACTTGATCGCGGGCTTCACCACCCTCGCCCGGCGCGCGCACGCGGCCGGGCTCACCGTCCACGCCGCCACGATCGGTCCCTACGCCGGCGTCATCTACGAAGATCTGCACGTGGCGGTGGCACAGCCGGCCCGTCGGCGGGTGAACGAATGGCTGCGCGGCACCGACGTCTTCGATTCGGTGTTCGACGTGGCGCGTGCGGTCGAGGATCCGCAGCGGCCCGGCTTCATCCGCCCCGAGTTCGACAGCGGCGACGGTATGCACCTCAACGACGCCGGCGCCCGAGCCATGGCCGAAAGCGTCGACGTCGCGGCGCTTTTCCGTGGTTCGGCCGACCGCTAGGGCTCCAGACCGCGCAGCACGATCTGGACACCACCCCGGAATTCGTCGTCGGCCGACATGCCCTTGGCCTGGCCCGCGGTCTGGGCCAGATGCGGGTAGTCGGCGGCGGGAAGTTCGGCCATAGCGATCGTTCCCCGGCCCGGCAACGGCGCGTAGTGCATGTTCTGGAGATAGCCGATCAGGAAGGCGATCAGCGTGCGCTGGGCGATGACGCGGGCGCGTCCGGTGAAGCCGCCCTCGGTGAGCACGGCGAGCATCGCTTCCATCACGCGCAGCGATTCCACCGACGACTGCCGGTGCCGCAGCACGAGCGGCACGGCCGCGGGATGGGCCGAGAACCCGTCGCGGATGTGCTCGAGCAACACCGTCACGCGCGCTTTCCAATCGCTTCCGGCGGGGAGCGAGGTGTCGATCGAAGCGAACACCTGGTCTGCCACCAGCACCTCGAGCGCATCGCGGTCGCGCACGTAGCGGTACAGGGCCATGGTCGCCATGCCCAGCTCCTTGGCCACCGCGCGCATGGTCAGTGCGGACAGACCGTCGCGGTCGAGCACGGCGAGAGCCGCCGCGACGACATCGGCGGTGGTCAGCGAACGGGGACGGGGCACGGATTGACAGCGTACAAGCTACGCGCATACTGGTCGTAGGCGTACGAAGTACACCTACGAAAGGAGCCCCATGTCGCTGCCGCCCGCAGTCCCGGACCGGACGCTGGTCACCGTGTCCGGTGCGCAGGTCCTCGTGCCGGACCCGGATCGCCTCGTCCACCTGCAATTCCGCCGCTTCGCCGGATGCCCGGTGTGCAACCTGCACTTGCGCACGATCGTCGCCCGCCGCGCGGAGATCGCCGCCGCGGGCATCCGCGAAGTGGTCGTCTTCCATTCCAGCGCGGCGGAATTGCGCAAGTACACCGCCGAAATGCCACTCGACGTGATCGCCGACCCGGACCGGAAGCTGTACCGCGAATTCGGTGTCGAGAACTCACCGCGTGCGCTGCTCGACCCGCGCGGCTGGCCCGCCATCCTGCGCGGCGTCACCCACGCCGCGTACGCGACCCTGCGCCGCAGGCAGGCCGCCCCGCCCACCACACCCGAAGGGGGCAGCCTCGGACTGCCCGCCGACTTCTTGATCTCCCCCGACGGACGCGTGCTCGCCGCGAAGCACGGCACGCACGTCTACGATCAATGGTCGGTCGACGAACTGCTCGCACTGGTCCCGGCGGAGCGTCACGCGTGAGAATCGCCGCAAGACCGCTGGTGGCGCGAGCATTCGCGCTGGTTTTCGGCGGGTTGCTCGCCGGTGCGTTCGGCTATGGAGCGGTCAACGTCCTCTACGCGTTCCGCAAAGTTCCCCTGGATGTGCGCTTCACCTTCCACACCGCCTTGATGAGCGTGAACGGCCTGGTCATGCAATCGCTGATGGGCCTGACCATTGTGAGCGCGCTGACCCTCGCCACCCGATCCACCGGACGGGCCCGCCTACTCGCCGGTGGCGCGGGCGTCCTGGCCGTCTCGGCGTTCCTCATCACCCGCCTCGGCAACGTCCCGATCAACCAGAAGATCAAGGTATGGGCGGTCAGCGGCCCACCGGCCGACTACGCCGAAATCCTCGGCCGCTGGGAGGCATTCCACTTCGCGCGCACGGCCTGCGCGCTGGTGGCCTTCCTCCTCGTAGTGCTGACCACCCTGCTCCCCGCGAAAGAAGCCCGCTCATGATGACCGTCGAACTGTTCGTCTCCGACGAAACCCTGACCGCCGACCGCAAACGCGCCCTCGCCCAGCGCATTCTGCGCGACCTGACCACCGAGCCCGGCGCGCCGGATGCGGTGCTGGCGAAAGCCAGAGAGCTGACCCATGTGCTGGTGCGCGACGCCGACGCGTGGGCCACCGGAGGACCCGCCCTGGACGACGCGCCGCGCTACCTCGCGCGGCTCACCGTCCCCGGCTCCTGGGCCAACAACGCCGAATTCGGCGGCCACGTGATCCCCC
Source organism: Nocardia asiatica NBRC 100129 (assembly GCF_000308415.1). Classification (GTDB taxonomy): domain Bacteria; phylum Actinomycetota; class Actinomycetes; order Mycobacteriales; family Mycobacteriaceae; genus Nocardia; species Nocardia asiatica. The sequence continues at coordinate 31,425 of NZ_BAFS01000244.1, forward strand.
TGATCACCAAGGCCATCGCCGACTCCGAACCCGACCCGGACCGCCTGACCCGCGACCCGCACTGCGTGGTCCAGATCGTCGGCCTCCGCGAGAACAACCTCGGCACCTTCGGCCACACCCTCACCGCCACCGAGATCACCAAATTGATGACCGAGGACTACCGAGCCTCCGCTACCCACGCCGAACCCCCCGAGGGCCACGCCATCGACCCCATCTGTGGCATGACCGTGGACCTCTCCACGGCCCGATTCACCCTCACCCACGAGGGCACTTCGTACGCCTTCTGCGCCCCCGTCTGCCGCAAGGTCTTCGCCGAAGACCACGCACTCCCACTCTGAACTGTTCCGCGAGTGGCACCCGGTGAACTCCAGCGTTCCGCGTGCCACTCGCGGTGGGCGCGCCGTCAGGCCGGTCGGCGGCGGTCCAGGGCGGACCTGATCAAGGCCCTGGCCTTCTCTCCGGTCATCGACTGGCGCGCCAGGATATCGAAAGCATGACCGTAGAGGGCGATCTCGCGCGGCTGGGTGATGGTTATCTCCGCGGTGTGCCCTTCCACCTTCACCATACGGTTGTCGAACATCGTGAAGTTCTCCAGAACTACATGAGCGGGAGCCGTCAACGGGACTATCCCCAGCGTCACGCGGGGCATACCCGTGATCGAGTGCAACCGTTCCAGTTGCCCGATCATCACGGCGTCTCCGCCGACCGATGTGTAGAGCGACCGTTCACTGATGATGAAGTGGAACCGGTGATCTCGTTTCGACAAAACCTTCTGGCGCTCCATACGTTTGGTGACACCGGCGTCGATGTCGTTCGGAAGACGATAGAACTCGATGACGCTCCGCAGTTTGGCTTCGGCGTAGTCGGCGGTTTGCAGCAAACCGGGGACGATCTGCGGGTCGTAGTTGCGCACGAACGCCGCTTCGGCCTCCAGTTCGGCATACAACTGCTGTCCACGTTTGACGCCCGCGCCTAGTAAACGCCGGTATTCCAGATATGCCGTGTCGATGTTGTGCAACGTGGCCAGCAGGTCGGCGAGCTGCTCCTGCCCGGCGCAATGGCGGCAATACGCACGGATGTCGTCATTCGACGGCTTGATTCGTCCGTGCTCGATTCGAGAGACCTTGGACTCGTGCCAGCCCTCACGGACGGCAAGCTCCCGGCCGCTCACCCCGGCATCGCGTCTCATTTCGCGCAGCCGTTGGCCGAGTGCCGCTCGCGCGTCCTGTATCGAACTGGTCACGGGTGCGGTGCGGCGTATTCGGCGAACGGCGTCGCCAGGTTCCAGAGTCGTTCTCGCACCCCTCGGCAGTACGCCGCGATCACCGGATCGGTGGTCACCGCGGCTCCGGCCGGTTTGCCCGTGGAGTCGACGACATTGAACGCCACCCGTTCACCGTCGAACAGCCACCAATCGTCCGGCGGTACCTCTCCGGCCAGATGTCGGGGTAGGTATCGAATGTCCTCGCCGGCGGCGACGCTGCTACCGGTGACCGAGAACAGCCAGCGCTGATAGTCCGAGAGCGGAACGCTGACCACCCGCACTCGGCTCATCGTGACACCACGCTGCGCCAACGTCGCTACGAGCTCCAGCCAATCGCTCTTGTCGTAACCACCCGGAGGCTCCGGCACGCCGTCGAGGAATCGGCGGAACGGCTCGGACTCCTCCGGCTCCGCGTAAGTGTCGCGGACCTCCAAATGAAACGCTGACGTCCGGGTGACTTCGAACAGCTCCACCCAACGATCATTCGAGCGGAATTCCACCGTAGTAAGTCCTCTCACCCTTCGGCACTTCGATGGCTGTCTCGTCGTCTTCCAAAGCCAGTTGATCCAGTGTTTCGCGATCGGTGATCGGCCGCCCACCCAACCGGAAGGTTCCCCTTCCGGTGTCGGTCATCGTCGCTCCGATGAAAGTGCCCGGTTCGGCGAAGCCGGGTAGCAAGTGGGGGATCTCCAGAATTCCGGACTGGTCGGTCCGCCAACCCTGCACGAGATAACTGCCCCGGTCGGTGGCATACAGCGCCGGGCAACCCGTCTTATCCGAGCCGCCCTTGCCGAGAAAGCGTAAACGCATCATCCGCCCCCATTCAGTTGCTTGTGCCGGCTTGCATCCCACAGCCAATGATGCATTGCCGCTTTGCTGCTGAAGACGCTTTCGAAGCAATATGCGCAAGTTCCCGCAAGCCCGTAGACGATCGGGCACCCGGCTACTTAGCGTCGGATACAGGTGCTCCGACCGGTGCGGACACCCGGCACCGGGCCACCGGCCCGCAAATACGAGCGAGGTGGACGGATGAGGCCGCGACCGACCGCTATCGGATACCTGCGCCGCGATGTTTCCGGCGTCTCCCAAACCTGGGACGAAATCCGAATTCGCAGTGTCGCACTGCGACTCGGATACGAACTCGCGAAGACCGTCGTATTCGGCCCGGAGACCGACAGTCCGCTGAGCCGTCTGCTGAACGTCGTCCGCCGAGTCGACGCGGACGCGGTGATTGTTCCCGGTGTCCGTCATCTCGGCTCCGAAATGCCTTCGGAACTGGTCCGGGTCGTCGACGTGGTCACCGTGAGCCCGGAGAACACCTACGCCCGATGGGCGCCGGGCTGTAGCAACGGACGGACATTCGACTCGGCCGAATACGACGCCTGGATCAAGGCGCTCGACCGTTGACGCCCTCGCGCCCTGACCACTCCAGGCGCGGCGATCAGGGCAGCAACGCCGCCGGGTCGATCGTGAACTCGAACGGGCTGCGCAGGGTGACCGCGTTACCGGCGGCCACCCGATGGGTCAGCTCGTAGGTACGGTCGGCACCCAGTTCGTGTGCGAACAGAACGGGGAGGGTCTCCCCCGGCAGCTGCCCCTTGAAGGCGTTGGGCTCGAATCGCCAGTAATTCGGAATACCTGCCTCGGCGTAGACGACAGGCTTGACCATGCGGTCTTGCAGCGTGGTGGACTTGGATACGACCTCGACCACCAACTGGACCTGAGCGGCGGGGATCCCGCGCTCGTCCCAATCTATCGGACCGTTCACCACGACCAGATCTGGAATCGGCTCGTCGTCATCGATCAACACGCCCACACCTTCGAGCACCAGGCAGCCGGACGGCGCACTGTCCACCAACGCACGTACCAGGCATTGGACCAGCCACTGATGGCGAGGCTTGGGGGCGGCATTCACGACGAGCTGGCCATTCAACACCTCGTAACGCAGTCCATCTTCGGGCATGTGATCGAGGTCGGCAGCCGTCCAACCGTCGGCATGAGGCACTGGCATTGCCATGAACCACCTCCAACCTCTGATGACGGTGGCGTTGGTCGCCGCCGATCGACCTGAGTGTAGTCAACGGGGTCGGATCGAGTCACTGAGCGAAGCGACGAGGCTGGTGTAGGGCGCGGATCGCCGCGCCCTACACCAGCAAAGAACCGCTGTCTCCCTACTCCGCGATCACGATCGTGATCTCCGCATCCGCCGCGTCGGTCGCTTCGCCCGGCCGCGTGAACCAGTGCGTGACCTCGCCCTCGGTGAGGTCGGTGTCCAGGTCGCCGATCGCGACCACGGACAGTGCGCCCGCGGTGGCGGAGGTGAGGAACTCCAGGACTGCGGCGCGACCGGATACGGCGGTGGTGTACGTGGTCGACTCGTAGTCGATCTCGTGCTCCTCGCGTACCCGTTCGGCCTCGTCCAGCGCCTCGGACTGGGTGATCGCGACCACCCCGTCCGCCGTGGCGACGACGAACGCGGGGTGCTCCTCGCCGAGCGGACGAACCCGGTCGGCGTAGGACACCGGGTGCGCCGCCGCCGCGGCGATGTCCTGGCTCACCTGGGCGTCGCCCAGCGCCACCCAGTGGATGTCGCTGTCGGTCACCGGTTCGGCGGAGATCCCGTACCCGGCGCCGGCCGCGGTCAGCTGGTCCGCGGTGAGGTCGCCCGCGAACAGGCACGCCGCGCCGGCCTTCTGCACCGCCCACACGGCGACCACCGCGTCCACCGAACGCGGCAGCGTCACCGCGACGACGTCGCCCGGTCCCGCACCGCGATCGATGAGCACCCGGGCCAGCTGCGAGGAGCGCCGATCCAGTGCGTGGAAGGCGACCTCGTCGTCCCCGGCCAGCAGCGCGGGAGCCTCCGGGTCCTCCTCGACGACTTCCGCGAGCACCTTGGCCACCGTGCGCGCGCCGACCCGGCCCACCGGCTCCGGCGTCGAAGCCCCTGCCGCCACCCCGGATTCGACCAGCAGCCGGGCCCGTTCGCCCTCGTCCAGGATGTCGATGTCGCCGACCAGGGCGTCCGCGTCGCCGAGCAGCGCGTCCAGCACCCGCACCAGCCGCTCGGCCAGCGTCTCGACCTCTTCGGCGGTGAACCGGCTGCCCAGGTACTTCAGGGTCAGCTCGATGGTGGCCTCCGCCATGACCAGCAGCGTCAGCGGGTAGTGCGTGGCGTCGTTGACGCCGACGCCGGTCACCGACATGCCGTCGATCGAGCTGGCGGCCGAGATCGCCTCCTTGTCCATCGGATACGACTCGAACACCAGCAGCGTGTCGAACAGCGACCCGGTGCCCGCCACCCGCTGGATGTCGGTGAGTCCCACGTAGTGGTGCTCGAGCAGGCCCGCCTGATCGCCCTGCAACCGTGCCAGCAGCTCGCCGATGGTCTGGCGGTCGTCGATGCGCAGCCGCACCGGCAGGGTGTTGATGAACAGACCCACCATCGACTCGACGCCGGGCAGCTCGGCCGGGCGGCCGGACACCGTCGCGCCGAACACCACGTCGCCACGGCCGGTGAGCCGCCCGAGCAGGATGCCCCAGGCCGCCTGCACCAGCGTGTTCACCGTGACGCCGAGTTCGGCGGCGTGCTTGGTGATCCGGCGCGTGCGGTCGGCGTCGAGCTCGGTGACCACCTTGCCGATCTCGTAGTTCTCCGTGGCCCGCGGTTGCGGCGCGAGCTGGGTGGGTTCCTCCACGCCTTCCAGCGCCGCCGCCCAGGCGCGCAGCGAGGCGTCCCGGTCGCGCCCGGCCAGCCAGCCGAGGAAGTTGCGGTAGGAGGCCACCCGCGGCAGCGCGGTCTGATCGCCCCGCACCGCGTACAGCACCAGCATGTCCCGCATGAGCAGCGGCATCGACCAGCCGTCCAGCAGGATGTGGTGGGTGGTGATGGCCAGGTGCCACTGCGCGGAATCGCTGCGGAACAGGGTGAACCGGATCAGCGGCGGGGTGGCCATGTCGAAGTGCGTCGCCTGCTCGGCCGCGACCTGCCTGCGCAGTTCCGCGGTCCGCTGCTCGGCGGGCAGATCGGTGAGATCCACCTCGCGCCACGGCGCCTCGACCCGGTCCAGCACCACCTGCACGGCCTGCCCGTCGGCGTCGGTGACGAACGCGGTGCGCAGGTTCGGGTACCGGTCCACGATGCCCTGCGCCGCCGCCCGCAGCCGTGCCGCGTCCAGCGCGCCACCCAGATCCACCACGGCCTGCATGGTGTACACGTCCACGGTGGACTGGGTCATCATCGCGTGGAACAGCAGACCCGACTGCAACGGCGAGAGCGGCCACACCTCCGACAGCGCCGGGTAGGTCCGTTCCCACTGCTCGATGTCGTGCTGCCGCACCCGCACCAGCGACATGTCCGACGGCGTGAAGCCGCCCGCGTCGGGCCGCCGCGCGTGCGTGGCCAGCGCGGTGAGCGCCTCGACCCAGAGCTCGGCGAACTCCTGGACCCGCTCCCGGTTCAGCAGACCGGTCGGGAAGGCGAACGACGCACCCAGGCTCGGTCCCTCTTCGGAGTCGGTGACGATCGCGTTGATGTCGATCGTCGCGTTGGCGGGCATGTCGAGGTCCATGTCGACATCCAGCTGTCCCAGGTCGGCCACCGGCACCCAGCCGATCTCGGCGAGCTGCTCGGGGATCTCCCCGGCCGACATCCGGCCCAGGTAGTTGAAGCTGATCTGGCCGGACGAACCAAGGCTCGCCGCGGTCTCCGGATTCAGCTGCCGCAGCAGGCCGTAGCCGAGACCCTTGTCGGGCACCGCGAGCAACTGCTCCTTGATCGACTTCACGATCTCGCCCAGCGCGGCGCCACCGGCGAACGCGTCGGCGAGGTCGGCGCCGGCCAGATCGAGCCGGACCGGGTAGGCCGAGGTGAACCAGCCCACGGTGCGCGACAGGTCGGCACCCGGGACCACGTCCTCTTCACGGCCGTGGCCTTCCAGCTTCACCAGCGCGGCGTCCGAACCGTCACCGCGCCAGCGCGCGACCGCCATGGCCAGCGCCGAGAGCAGGCCGTCGTTCACACCGCCCCGGTACAGGCCCGGGATCGCGGTGAGTACCGCGTCGGTGACCTCGGCGGGCACGGTGACCTCGACCCGCTCGACGGTCGCGAACGTGTCCACCGCCGGATCGAAGGGACGCTCGCCAAGCAGCGGGTCCGGCGTGGCCGAAACCTGCTGCCAGAACGGCAGTTCCGCGATCCGCTCCGGCGCGCTCGCCGCCTCGACCAGGCTGTGCGCCCAGCGCCGCATCGACGTGCCGCCCGCGGGCAGCGTCACCGGCTGACCGGCGACCAGCTGTGACCAGGCGACCGCCAGATCCGGGATGAGGATGCGCCAGGACACGCCGTCGACCACGAAGTGGTGCGCGACGATCAACAGCACGTCGCGCCGCGCGCGGTGTCCGACAGCGGCGTCCGCGTCTCCCTGCGTGGTCACGCTGTCCGGTCTCGCGAAGGCGAACCAGACGAACTGCGCCATCGCGGCGTTCGCCGGATCCAGCCCGCCCATCGCGCCGTCGAGCGCTTCGGTGGCGACCCGGTCCAGCTCCGCGTCGTCGATGTCGGCGGGCAGTTCCACGCGGCGCACCAGCGCGTCGACGTCCACCGCGCCGTGCGGCAGCGCCTCGAACGTCCAGTCCGCGCCGGTGCGGCGCAGCCGCGAGCGCAGCACGTCGTGGTGGTCGAACACCGCCGCGATGGTGGCGACCAGGGTCTCCCGGTCGATGCCGTCGGGCAGCCGCAGCGCCATGGTCTGCGAGAAGCGCTGATACGACGAGCCGCTTCCGAGGATCTGGCGCATGATCGGGGTCAGCGGGATCTCGCCGACACCGCCGCCGGGCAGTTCCTCCAGCTTCGCCTGTTCGGCGCCCGTGCCGAGTGCGGCGATCTCGGCCAGCGAGGCCACGCTGCGCCGCTCGAACACGTCACGCGGAGTGAACAGCACGCCGCGCGCCTTGGCCCGCGAGACCAGCTGGATCGACAGGATGCTGTCGCCGCCGAGCGCGAAGAACGAGTCGTCCAAACCGATCTGGTCCACGCCGAGCACCTCGGCGAACACCTCGGCGATGACGGCCTCGACCTCGCTGGCCGGTGCGCGGAACTCGCGCGGGGCCAGGTCGGGTTCGGGCAGCGCCTTGCGATCCAGCTTGCCGACCGGGGTCAGCGGGATCTCGTCGATCACCACGATCGCCGTCGGCACCATGTGCGGCGGCAGGCTGCGCGAGGCGTACTCGGTCAGCCGTGCGGTGTCGATCTCGCGACCCGGCGCGGCCAGCACGTAGGACACCAGGATCGTCGCGCCCGCTTCGGTCTTGCGGCCGATGGTGATCGCGTACTCGACGTCCTCGTGGCCGGCCAGCACGGTGTCGATCTCGCCGAGTTCGATACGGAACCCGCGGATCTTCACCTGGAAGTCCGAGCGGCCCACGTAGTCCAGTTGCCACGGCACCGACGGCAGCGCGGCGTTGCCCGCCCGCTCGCCGGGTTCGGCGAACCAGCGCACCACGTCACCGGTGCGGTACATCCGCGCGCCCTCGGTGCTCCACGGGTTGGCGACGAACCGTTCCGCGGTGAGGTCGGGGCGGTTGTGGTAGCCGCGCGCCAGCGCGCCACCGGCCAGGTACAGCTCGCCCGCGACGCCCGGCGGCACCGGATTGAGCCGGTTGTCCAGCACCAGCGCGGACATGCCGCGCACCGGGCGGCCGATGGTGATGTGCCTGCCCGGGGTGAGCTGGGCGTAGGAGGAGATGATCGTCGTCTCGGTCGGACCGTAGGCGTTGAAGTACTTGCGGCCCGGCCACCACTTGGCCAGCAGCTCCGGCGTGGTGACGTCGCCGCCGACGGAGGCCACCTCGAGCGCCTCCATGCCTTCCGGATCGACCGTCCCCAGCACCGCGGGGGTGATGATGGTGTGGCTCACCCGCTCGGTGCGCAGCAGCTCCGCCAGATCCGGGCCGCCGATGATGGTCGAGGGCACGACCACCAGCGTCGCGCCGGTGTAGGCGGCGCACAGCCACTCCAGCACCGACGGGTCGAAGCTGGGCGAGCAGATGTGCAGGAACCGGTGGTGCGATTCCAGCTGGTACAGATCGGTCGCGACGCCGACCAGGCCGCCCATGCCCGCGTGGGTCACCGTGACGCCCTTGGGCATGCCGGTCGAGCCGGAGGTGTAGATGACGTACGCCGGGTGGCGCATGGCCAGCGACGAGATCCGGTCGGCGTCGGTGACCTGCTCGGCGGACTGGCTTTCGACCAGCTCGCCGAGGGCCGGGTCGTCGATCCGCAGCCACTCGACGTCGCGCGGCAGCCGGTCGACGTACTCGCTCGCGGTGATGCCGATGACCGCGCCGGAGTCGTTGACCATGTGCCGCATGCGGTCTTCGGGATAGGTCGGGTCCACCGGCACGTGCGCGCCGCCGGCCTTCGCCACCGCCCAGAACGCGGCGACCATCTCGTAGGACCGCGGGAACGACAGCGCCACGATGCGCTCCGGTCCCACACCGCGCGAGATGAGCACCCGCGCCAGGCGCGAGGAGTACTCGTCCAGTTCGCGGTAGGTGATCGAGCGGCCCTGGTAGCGCACCGCGATCTGCTCCGGGTCCAGCCGCGCGCCGTACTGGAGCAGGTCCGGCAGCAGGCCGGTGGCCATGACGTCCTCGCCCTGCACGTGCGTGAGCAGGTGGAACTCGGCCTTGTCCAGCAGCGGCAGGTCACCGATCGGGGTCTGGCGGTCGGTGGTGATCGCGGTGAGCAGCCTGGTGAAGCGCTCGGCGAACACCCGCACCGTCTCGTCGTCGAACAGGTCGCGGGCGAAGGAGAACTCCGCGTACATGCCCGCGTCGTCGGGGTTCTCCCCGGCCTCGCGGATGGTCAGCGACAGGTCGAACTTGGCGGTGTCGACGTCGAAATCGACCGCGCCCACGTGCAATCCGGGCAGTTCGAAACTGCTCTCGGGCAGGTTCTCGAACGACAGCGCCACCTGGAACAGCGGGTGCCGCGCGGTGGAGCGCTCCGGGTTGAGCAGTTCCACCAGCCGCTCGAACGGCAGGTCCGCGTGCGCGAACGCCTGCAGGTCGGCGTCCTTGGTGCGGGCCAGGAACTGGTCGAAGGTCAGATCCCCGTCCACGTGCGAGCGCAGCACCAGGGTGTTGACGAACATGCCGATCACGTCGTCGAGCTCGGCTTCGCCGCGGCCCGCGATGGGCGTGCCGACGGCGATGTCGTCGGTGCCGGACATCCGCGCGAGGAACAGCGCGAGCGCGGCGTGCACGACCATGAACAGCGTCGCGTTCTGCTCCCTGGCGATCTCGGTGAGCATCCGGTGCAGCTCGCCGGAGATCGGGAACACCACGCGCCCACCGGCGAACGACTGCGTCGTCGGACGCGGCCGGTCGGCGGGCAGGTTCAGCTCGTCGGGCAGCCCGGCAAGCGCGGTGCGCCAGTACTCGGCCTGCTGCGAGATCAGGCTCTCCGGGTCGGCCTCGGAGCCGAGCACCTCGCGCTGCCAGAGGCTGAAGTCGGCGTACTGCACCGGCAGCGGCGCCCAGCCCGGCTCCACGCCGGCCGAGCGGGCCGCGTAGGCCAGCATCACGTCGCGGGTCAGCGGGCCCATCGACCAGCCGTCCGCGCTGATGTGATGCGCGACGAACACGAGCACATACGCTGTGCCGGCTTCCGCCCCGCCGCCCGCGTCCGTGACGCGGAACAGCTTGGCCCGCAACGGAACCTCGGTGGTCACGTCGAATCCGGCCGAGACCACCTCGATGATCCGGTGCCGGATGTCCTCGGGCGCGACCGCTTCGGGCGTCAGGTCCGGCACGGCCCGGTCGACGGGCACGATCACCTGATGCGCCGTGCCGTCGTGTTCGGGGTAGACGGTGCGCAGCGTCTCGTGCCTGCTCACCACATCCCCGACCGCGAGTTGCAGCGCCTCGACATCCAGTTCGCCGGTGAGCCGCACGGCCACCGGGATGTTGTTCACCGCCGAGGCGGTGTCGAACTGGTTGAGGAACCACATGCGCTGCTGCGCCAGCGACAGCGGGATGCGCTCCGGACGCGGACCGGCCACCAGCTCGCGGCGGCCACCGGCGCCCGCGTGCTGCTCGACCTTGGCGGCGAGCCCGGCGACGGTGGATGCTTCGAACAGCACACGCACCGGCACCCGGGCGTCCAGCGCCGCGCCGATCCGCGCGGCGACCTGCGTCGCCAACAGCGAGTTACCACCCAGGGCGAAGAAATCGTCATCCGCACCGACACGCTCGACACCCAGCACCTCGGCGAACACGCCGGCCACGATCTCCTCGACCGGGGTCGAAGGCGCACGGAAAG
>NZ_BAFS01000243.1 GCF_000308415.1 Nocardia asiatica NBRC 100129
CACCACCGGCATCGACGGCCGGGATCCGCTGCTTTCACTGGAAACCATCGCCACCATCTCCGCCGTCCACTCCAGCGGCCCCGACCTGGTGCGGGGCGACCGCGCCCCCTACACGCCGGGGTTCGAAGCCAAGAGCCTGCTGTACCCGTTTCTCGGCGCGCACGCCTTCGGGCATGCAGGCTCCGCGGGCTCCGACGGGTTCGCCGACCCGCACAGCGGTCTGGCCTACGGCTACACCCGCCGCCGCGCCGCCTTCGCGTTCAACGCGCCCGAGAACGCACAGCTCGCCGCCGTGGTGCACCGCGCCGCGATCGCCACCGATTCCCCGGCCGCCGCCTGACCCATCTATGCACACAGGAGCAACACGTCATGTCCACTCGCACCACCTCACTGATCCGTTCCCGCGGCGTGCAACTCGCGCGCTGGGTTCCAGTAGTCGCCGTACTGGCCGAAACCGCGGTCGGCGCCTATTGGGATCTCGCCCGGATCTCGTATGTCCGCGACTCCTTCGACCATCTCGGTTACCCCATGTACTTCGCCACCATCCTCGGCGTCGCCAAAACCGCCGCACTCGCCGCGATTCTCACGCCCGGCCACCCCCGCACCAAGGAATGGGCCTACGCCGGACTGGTCTTCGTCTACGGCGGCGCCGCCACATCACATATGGCCGTCGGCGACGGCCCCGACAAATGGGCCATGCCCCTGTTCTTCACCGCCGCCACCTTCGCCACCCGCGCCTGGCTGCCCCTAGGCGGCTCCACCACCGCCCTGCGCGCACTCGGTGGCTCCCACCGCCGACCCGACTATGCCTGACCCACAGCGACCCGAGATCCACCACGAGAGGGAAACCGCAACGATGAACGCCAATACTTCCACCTAGCAGCGCAGCAGTTCCCGTCTGCCCAACCCCAGCAGCTCGTCCTGCCCTCGGTGAGGTCGGCGCGGCACTGTTCAAGGCCACTGGCAATAGAGTTTCACCGGATAACACCAGTTCCTGCGAGGCTCGACCCAAGGGCGGCGCAGACCGCGCTCGGGTCGGCCCCGTTGCGGTGCCGGGCCTCCTTGCCCGCCTCGACTCCCTGCGGTTCCAACAGCTGGTCACCACTGCACGAGTCCGGCCGAATTGTCCGAGGCAGGAATCCCGGATCACACGGCCGCAAGCAACTGACGATCAATTCCGCACGTGGGCGGGCACATTGGTCCAGCCCGCGACGCTGGTTTGCGCCGCTCTGCGCAGGCCCGCGCGATCCGGCCTTCCAGCCGTGCCAAGGCAGCGCCGAGACAACTGTGGATGCCGTAGCCGAAGCCGAGGTTGCGGCCGGAGTGCGGTCGGTCGCGGGCTCATCGCGCCCATGGTCGAGCGCGACGACGCGGAGATCGTCGCGGCCGTGATCGTGCGGCTGGCGGTGGCGCACTACCTCGCAGGCGACGACAAGGCGACTTTTCTCGCACAGCTACGACACGCGGCGGGGATCCAGATGGGCGACCGGCCGGACCGGTGAGACCACCGAGCCTACGGCGTGGCCGCGATCGCGAGACCGAGCAGCGCGACGACCTTGGCGACCTCCAGGCCGATGTACCAGTAGTGCGCGTGCGAGCGCGGTAGCTCCTCGCCCGCCAGCACGCGATCCGCGCGACGGGACAGCGGCGGGCGCACCGCGAGGATCTGAACGGCCAGCAGCGCCACGGCCGCGCCCAGCCACAGCCACGTCGCCGTGCCCACCGCCACGATCAGTGCGGCGAGCACCAGCAACACCGCGAGCACGGCCTCGGCGGTGTTCAACGCCCGAAACACCAGACGGCCGATACCGAGACCCAGCCGCAGGGTCACTCCAGGCGCGCGGAACTTCAGCGGCGCTTCCAGGAACGAGATGGCCAGCACCATGCCGAGCCACAGCATGGGCAGAAACCACAGGATGTGCTGCGCGACCGTGTCCATGTCGCGGACCTTACCGGCGAACCGCCACCGCACGGCAGGGTCGAAAGCCCTCCCGCGCGGAGCGACCGCCGCGCGGGCTCAGAGCTTGACCAACGTGCGGCTGTACTGCGGGATCAACCGGATCTTGCCCGCGGTGCCGAAGTCGATGGTCACCGTGGCCAATGGGCCGAAGCCCTCGGCCGCGATCACCCGGCCGAGGCCGTACTTGTCGTCGCTGACCCGATCGCCCACGGCGAGCACCAAGTTGGTGTTGTTGCGGGTGGCTCCGCCGGGAGCGGGCCTGCGCGGCCCACGATCGCGCAAGCCGGGGCGCTGCTGCTGCGACCACCCGTCGCCGCGCGTCCAGTCACGCTCCAAGCCGTCGTCATCCCCGCCGCGCCGCCGGATACCCCTGGTCCCGGGCGATCCGGCAGGCTCGAGCCGTCGCCAGTCGATGAGGTGACCGGGAATCTCTTGCAGGAATCGTGATTCCGGGTTCGACACCGGTTGCCCCCACCCGGATCGCACCACCGCCCGCGTCAGGTACAGCCGCTGCCGGGCCCGGGTGATGCCGACATAGGCGAGGCGGCGTTCCTCGGCCAGTTCGGTCGGATCGCCGAGCGCTCGCATGTGCGGGAACTGCCCGTCCTCCCAACCGGTGACGAACACCACCGGGAACTCCAGCCCCTTGGCGGTGTGCAGCGTCATCATCGTGACCACGCCGGAGCCCTCATCCGGGATCTGGTCGGTGTCGGCCACCAGCGAGACCCGCTCCAGGAACGCGGCGAGCGAACCGGGATCGGGCTCGCCTTCGCCGACCTCGGGCAGCAATCCCTCCTGCCGGGCCGCCTCCGCGTTGTTGTGCGCCTCGGAGCTGAACTCCCGTGCGACGCTGACCAATTCGTTGAGGTTGTCCAGCCGAGCGCCGTCCTGCGGGTCGTCGGACGCCTCCAGTTCGGCGCGATAACCGGTGCGCTCGAGCACCGCTTCGACCACGTTGCCCACATCGGGAAAGTCGGATTCCGCGCGTTCGCCCGCGGCCCGGACCTCGTCGAGCAGGTCGAGGAAACCGGCGATGGCGCGCTGCGAGCGCGTATTCAGCAGCGCCACCTTGCCTTCGGCGGCGTCGCGCAGCGCGGCGGCGAAACCGATCCCGCGCTGTTCGGCATGAACCGCCACGCAGGCTTCGGCGCGGTCGCCGATGCCGCGCCGCGGCGTGTTCAGGATGCGGCGCATGCTCACCGCGTCCTCCGGGTTCTCCAGCACCCGCAGGTAGGCGACGATGTCGCGCACCTCTTTGCGCTCGTAGAAGCGGACGCCGCCGACCACCTTGTAGGGCAGGCCCATCCGGATGAAGATCTCTTCCAGGGCGCGGGAGTTGTTGTTGGTGCGGTAGAACACCGCGACATCGCCGTAGTTGGCCTCGCCTTGGTCGACCAGCCGGTCGATCTCGCGCGCCACGAACGACGCCTCGTCGTGCTCGTTGTCGGCGACGTAGCCGGTGATCAGGTCGCCCTCGCCGGAATCGGTCCACAGCTTCTTCTCGCGCCGGTTCTCGTTGCGCGAGATCACCGCGTTGGCGGCGGAGAGGATGTGCTGGGTGGAGCGATAGTTCTGCTCCAGCAGAATGGTTTCGGCGTCGGGGAAGTCGCGCTCGAACTCCTCGATATTGCGGATCGTCGCGCCGCGGAAGGCGTAGATGGACTGGTCGGCGTCGCCCACCACGCACAGTTCGCTCGGCGGGACCCGATCCTCGGCCGTCTCGTCCACGTGGTGGCCCACCAGCTCACGGACCAGGACGTACTGCGCGTGGTTGGTGTCCTGGTACTCGTCCACCAGTACGTGCCGGAACCGGCGGCGGTAATACTCGGCGACCTGCGGGTGGTTCTGCAAAAGGGCCACGGTCTCGCCGATCAGGTCGTCGAAGTCCAGTGCGTTCGCCGAGCGCAGCCTGCGCTGGTATTCCGTGTAGACCCGGGCCACCAGGCCGGGCAGCTCGGTGTCGTCCGATTCCGCGTCGGCGGTGGCCCTGGCCGGATCGATGAGTTCGTTCTTCAGATTCGAGATAGCGGTGGCCAGCAGGCGCGCCGAGTACTTCTTCGGGTCTATGTCGAGATCGCGGCCGATCATGGTGAGCAGGCGCCGCGAATCGTCCGCGTCGTAGATGGAGAAGTTCGAGTTCAGGCCGGGCAGCAGCGCCGCCTGGGTGCGCAGAATGCGGACGCAACTGGAGTGGAACGTCGACACCCACATGTTGTTCGCACGCGGCCCGACCAGTCCCGTCACCCGCTCCCGCATCTCCGCGGCGGCCTTGTTGGTGAACGTGATGGCCAGCACCTGGCCCGGCGTGACGCCGCGGGCGGCCAGCAGATAGGCGATGCGGCGGGTGAGCACGGCCGTCTTGCCCGAGCCCGCACCCGCCACAATGAGCAGCGGGGATCCGGTGTGCACGACCGCCGCCCGCTGCTGCGGGTTCAGGCCCTCGAGCAGGCGGTCGGCCTCCTCGGCGCGCCGCTGTTCGCGCTCGACGCGCTGCCGCTCGCGTTCGGCGTCCGTCGGCGGCGCCTCGGGCAGGACGGCGGGCCGCGACCCCTCCGCCGCGTCACCGCCGGGGAACCGCGGTTTCGATGTCGGGTCCGGGTGCGCGATCCGACCGGCCTGCGTCTGGGGAGCCACCGTGATGTCCATCGTCCATCCACGCTACCGGCGGCCACCGACAGAGATGAAGCCCCGGGGGACATCGGTATCGGTTCGGCGCCGGATGACTGAACGGCGCGTGAACTCCCGCTGGTGGGAAGCCCGGACGAAACGACCTGCGACTCTCCCGCGATTCCCAAACGTATCCGTTTTGCATACCCCCCAGCCCGTGGCACACTGGCGACATGCTCAGCGCTTCCGCAAGACATCCGATTCGGCTGCCGGCCGGACACCGGGATCGCGGAGCCTGTACCTGAGCACACCTTTCTGGGGGGACAATGCAAGGCCCCACCAGGTCTGTTTCACGGTGAAAGAACTGATCGGTAACGAGCCTCGGGCACGCGCCGATCGATGTTCTGACACGAGGAGATGAATGATGAGCACCCCTGCCACGACGACCGGGTCCGAATCCGCGTTGCCGCAGACCGAGGCCGAGATCGACAAGCTCCGCAAGGAGATCGATCGACTCGACGCCGAGATCCTGGCCGCGATCAAGCGGCGGACGGAAATTTCCCGGATCATCGGCCGGACGCGCATGGCGTCGGGCGGGCCGCGCCTGGTGCACAGTCGCGAGATGAAGGTGCTGGAGCGGTTCAGCGAGCTGGGCCAGGAAGGCCACACCCTCGCCATGCTGCTGCTTCGCCTCGGCCGCGGTCGCCTCGGCCACTGACCTGACCAACGCGCGGCGCGCTCGCTGAACCGCCGCTTCCACCAGGCCGCCCCGGGTGTCACCCCCCCGGGGCGGTCGTTTCATGTCCGCGGCCGGGCGCGGCGAGCGCTTCGCGCCCTGGCCGCGCTCAGGTGAGGGCGATGTACTTGGTGGACAGGTACTCCTCGATCCCCTCGATCCCGCCCTCCCGGCCGAAACCGGACTGTTTGACGCCGCCGAAGGGGGCCGCGGGATCGGAGATGACGCCGCGGTTCACGCCCACCATGCCGGATTCCAGGCCCTCGGCGATCCGCAGGGCGCGATCGAGGTCGCGAGTGTAGACGTAGCTGACCAAGCCGAATTCGGTGTCGTTGGCGGCGGCGAGTCCCTCCTCCTCGGTCCGGAAGCCCACGATCGGCGCGACCGGGCCGAAAACCTCCTCGCGCAGAATCCTGGCTTGCGGCGGGACGTCGCGCAGCACGGTCGCCGGGTAGAACCAGCCCGGGCCGTCGGGCGCCTTGCCGCCGATCAGCACCCGCGCGCCGGCCGCGACGGCGTCGTCCACCAGCTCGCTCACCGTGCGCAGCTGCTCCTCGTTGATCAGCGGGCCCAGCGTCGTGTCCGGGTCGGCTCCCGGTCCGAGCCGGACGCTGCTCTCCATCGCCTCCACCAGCTTGGCGGAGAACTCCTCGAGCACGCTCTCGTGCACGTGGAAGCGGTTTGCGGCGGTGCACGCCTCGCCGCCGTTGCGCAGTTTCGCCAGCATCGCGCCCTGTACGGCGGCATCCACGTCGGCGTCGTCGAACACCACGAACGGCGCGTTCCCGCCGAGTTCCATCGAGGTGCGCAGCAGCTGGTTCGCGGATTTCTCCACCAGTTTCCTGCCCACCTCGGTGGAGCCGGTGAAGGTGAGCTTGCGCAGCCGAGGATCGTCGAGCAGCGGCTGGGTGACCGCGCCGGAGCGGCTGGAGGTGAGCACCGACAGCACGCCGTCGGGCAAGCCCGCCGCGCTGCACAGCTGCGCCAGCGCGAGCATGGTCAGCGGCGTCGCCGAGGCGGGCTTGACGATCATCGTGCAGCCCGCGGCCAGCGCGGGGCCGATCTTGCGCGTGCCCATGGCGAGCGGGAAGTTCCAGGGCGTGATCGCCAGGCAGGGACCGACCGGTTGCTTGTGCACCATGATCCGGCCGGTACCGGACGGCGCGTGCAGGTAGCGCCCGTGCACCCGGGCGGCCTCCTCGCTGAACCAGCGGAAGAACTCCGCGCCGTAACGCACCTCGTTGCGGCTCTCCGGCAGCGCCTTGCCCATCTCCAGGGTCATCAGCAAGGCGAACTCCTCCGCGCGGGCGGTGATCCGCTCGAAGACCGCGCGCAGGATCTCGCCCCGCTCGCGGGCGGGCGTGGCCGCCCATTCGTCCTGTGCCGCGACGGCCGCGTCGAGCGCGCGCACCGCGTCCTGCGGGGTGGCGTCCGCGACGTGCGTCAGGACCTCCCCGGTCGCCGGGTTGTAGACCGGGAAGGTCCCTGCGCCGGTGGCGTCGACGGGCCGCCCGGCGATCCACAACTGCTTCGGTACGGATTCGAGAAGTTCACGTTCGGAGCCCATGCCGCCAGACTATGCCTCCCGGCGAGGGCTGATCCCGGAACTCCGGTCCCGATCCGATCGTGCGCGGGGCACGCGTCGTACCGGCGGCTGTGCCCGCGACCACGGCAAGTCCGCTGCGGCACAGCGGATTCTTCCCGTGCCGGCGGCACCGGCGGACCCGACGCTCCGCGCACGCACCCGTGCGCGCGGCCGTGCCTGCTTGTACCCTCGGCGAACGTGAGCAGCGACATCACCGCGACGGCGGCATGGCGGAAACTGCACGATCATCACGGCACCGTCGCCGACCGACACCTCAGGGAGTTCTTCGCGGACGATCCGGCGCGCGGCCGCGAGCTGACCGTCCAGGCGGCGGATCTGCACATCGACTACAGCAAGCACCGCGTCAACCGGGAAACCCTACATCTGCTGGCGGAATTGGCCCGCGAAGCGGGTGTGCCCGAGCGACGGGACGCGATGTACCGGGGCGAGCACATCAACACCTCCGAGAACCGCGCGGTCGGCCACATCGCGCTGCGGCTGCCCGAGGGCGAGACGATGGTCATCGACGGCGTCGACGCGGGCGCCGAGGTGCACGAGGTACTGCGCCGGATGGGCGAGTTCACCGACGCGCTGCGCTCCGGCGCGTGGCGCGGGGCGACCGGCGAGCGCATCACGACCGTGGTCAACATCGGCATCGGCGGGTCCGACCTCGGCCCGGTCATGGTGCACCAGGCGCTGCGGCACTACGAGGACGCCGGGATCGGCGCCCGTTTCGTCTCGAATGTCGATCCCGCCGACCTGGTCGCGAAGCTGGACGGGCTCGATCCGGCCACCACGCTGTTCATCGTGGCCTCGAAGACCTTCTCCACCTTGGAGACGCTCACCAACGCGACCGCGGCCCGGCGCTGGCTGGTCGGCGCGCTCGGCGAGCAGGCCGTGGCGAAGCACTTCGTCGCGGTGTCCACCAATGCCGAACGGGTGGCGCGGTTCGGCATCGACACCGAGAACATGTTCGGATTCTGGGATTGGGTCGGCGGCCGGTACTCGGTGGCCTCCGCGATCGGCCTGTCGGTGATGGCGACCATCGGCAAGGAGCGCTTCGCCGAGTTCCTGGCCGGTATGCACGCGATGGACCGGCATTTCGCCGAGGCGCCGCTGGAGGCGAACGCCCCGGCGCTGCTCGGCCTGCTCGGCGTCTGGTACTCCAATTTCTTCGGCGCCCAAGCCCACGCGGTGCTGCCGTATTCGAACGATCTGGCGCGCTTCCCGGCCTATTTGCAGCAGTTGACCATGGAGTCCAACGGAAAATCGGTGCGCGCCGACGGCACCCCGGTCACCACCTCCACCGGCGAGATCTTCTGGGGGGAGCCGGGCACCAACGGCCAGCACGCCTTCTACCAGTTGCTGCACCAGGGCACCCGGCTCGTCCCGGCGGACTTCATCGGATTCGCGCAACCCACCGACGATCTGGCGACCAGCGACGGCACCGGCAGCATGCACGACATCCTGATGAGCAACCTGTTCGCGCAGACCAAGGTGCTCGCGTTCGGCAAGACCGCCGAGGAGATCGCCGCCGAGGGCGCCGATCCCGCGGTGGTGCCGCACAAGGTGATGCCGGGCAACCGCCCCTCCACCACCATCCTCGCGCCGCGGCTCACCCCGTCGGTCGTCGGTCAGCTCATCGCGCTCTACGAGCACCAGGTCTTCGTGGAGGGCGTCATCTGGGGCATCGACAGCTTCGACCAGTGGGGTGTCGAACTCGGCAAGCAGCAGGCGCTCGCCTTGGCCCCGCTGCTCACCGCGGCGGAAGAACCCGAACCCCAGGACGATTCTTCCACCGACTCGCTCATCCGCTGGTACCGCGCGCACCGCTGATCTCGCCCGCGACGCTAGGCGACCCCGCCGGGCGGGTGTTTCCGCTGCGCCTCGTCGAGTCGCCGGACGATATGCGAGGTGCCTATCGCGATCAAGGTGCCGATGACGCCCAGGTCGAAGACGATCTGGACCATGGTGGCCACTCTCGCCGCGGCCCCGACGGGGTGCACGTCGCCGTAGCCGACGGTTCCGAGGGTGACGATCGTGTAGTAGAGCGCGTCGGTGCGCGTGTGCAGGCCGTCGAACTGGCCGGGGGCATGCTGCTCGAGTATGTAGTAGTACAGGGCGAAGAACGTCACCACGACGCAGACCACGAGCAACACGTCGTTGACCCGCCCGGCGGTCGCCCGCGGATCGAGGAAGTAGCGGCGGATGCGCCAGCGGGCCAGCCAGATCAGGCCCGCGACGCCGACGACGAAGGCGACGAGCCCGGCCACCCCCGCGGGGTGGCCGAGTGGCTCGATCTCCAGCGGCAGGAAGTAATAGAACAGCAGAGCGCACACCACGGCCGACACATTGTGCAGAACGCGCGATGACCTGCCGACTGCGCGATGCTCCGTCATTCCCCCATCATCTGCCCGGATCATGCCGCAGGAAGGCCAGCGCGCCGTCCGGAACGCCGGCAAAGTGGTCGCCGCGGGCGTGACCGATCGCCGTCGAGTCGCGCGGACGATACCCACCGCCGCCACGCACCGACCGAGACGCGACCCGTATCCGCCGTATCCTGCTCGGGGTGACCGGAGACCAGACCACATCGCCGCGCGTCGTGGCGACAGATTCCTACCGGACTATCGACAATCCCTCCGAGACGCAGTTGCACGACATTCTCGCGGACATGAACCTGAGTGTGCCGTTCGTGATCGTCGACCGGCTCGACGGCCCGGAACCCGGGGATTACTACATCCAGGTTCACCTCGATGACCAGGTCGATCCGGACCGGGGTCGCGGCTACCTCGTCGAATTTCGCGACGGCGGACCGGACGCGCATTTCCATGCCGCCATCCGCGACGACGCTCCGTGGGGCAGCGTCTTCTCCCCCGCATTCGACACCGTGGTGAAGACCGTTCAGGATTGGGCATTTCAGCGCGAGGGCTGGCGCACAGCACTGGCGTGGGAACGGCTGGAGTTCCGATCCTGACGAAACGATCGATGTAATGGCATCGAGCGTGTGGGCTGCTCGATCGGCGAGATAGCGCAGCATCACCACGTTGCCGAAGTGCCTCGTCTCGGCCAATCGGCGCGGGAATCGGGGGTGTGCAGCGCCCCTGCGTCGACCCCGTGCGGCGCGTCGCGTCCTCAGCGCTCGCGCACCGCGTAGCCGTCCGCCTGCCTGCGCAGCACGAGGTCGGCGCGCTCCCTGGTGGTCGCGACGAGATCCGCGTTGCGTAAGTCGCTGTCGCGTACCTTGTCGCGCGCCGCCGCGGGTGTGCGACCACCACGAATATGCCTTTCCAGCAGACGATGCTCGATCACGTCACGCGCCGCGTCCAGGTACCAGCATTCGTCGAGCAATGCGCGGACCGCCGACCACCGCCGCCCCGCGAAGTCGTCGAGCAGCAGGTAGTTGCCCTCGGTCAGGACGACGGGCTGCTGATCGAGCACCACGCCGCCGGGCACCGGCGCATCGATGGACCGGTCGAACGTGGGCCACGGCACCGGCTCGCCCACCGGCGTGTCGCGCAGGCGCCGCAATCCCGCGACGTAGCCGTCGACGTCGAAGGTGTCCGGTTCACCCTTGCGCGCCAGGCTTCCCGTCGCCCGCAGGACGTCGTTGTCCAGGTGATATCCGTCCATCGGTGCGATCTCGGCGACCATGCCGCCCGCCTCGGCGTTGATAGCGTCACGCAACTCGACCGACAACGAGGACTTGCCCGCCCCCGGCGGCCCCGCGATACCGAGCACATATCGCCGCTGCGCTGCCCGCTCGAGCACCCGCCGGACCAACCAGCTCACCGGTCGCCGCACGAACTCCGCTGCCACCGCCGCAACACTACCGGCGCCGACCGTTTCCGCACCGCCGCTCGCACACCGCGACACGGTGCTGGTCGAGCGGGTTTCGAACCGTCGTCCAGGATTCCGGCACAACCTGCGCCGGGATGCGCGAGCGGCAGAGACTCGCGCCGCTATCGCCCGTCCCGCAACCGATGCCGGACGGCGGCCCGCGCAACGGCGCTCGAGCCGCGACACGACGCCCACGGGGACCGGGGTCGAACGAACCGGCCGCCGTGAACTGGACAAGCGGCTCAGACGAAGGCGCGCTCGATGATCGCGCCGGTGTCCACTCCCGTCGGCAGCGTGCCGAACGCGATGCCCCAGTCGTCGCCGAGCCGGGTGGCGCAGAACGCGTCGGCGACGGCGGGGTGCCCGTGGCGCACCAGTTGCGCGCCTTGGAGCACGAGCGCCATCAGTTCCACGACCCGCCGGGCGCGGTACTCGATGTCGTCGAGGTCCGACAGCTCCTTGCCGACCCGGGCGATCGCGTCGTCCAGTCGCGGGTTCTCGCCCTTGGCCCGCGACACCTCGTTGAAGTACGCCTCGACCGTCTCCGGCTGACGTCCCATGGCGCGCAACGCGTCCAGTGCCGCGACGTTGCCCGAGCCCTCCCAGATCGACATCAGCGGCGCCTCCCGGTACAGCCGCGGCATGCCGGATTCCTCGGCGTATCCGTTCCCGCCCAGGCATTCCAGCGCCTCGGCCGCGTGCGCGGGGGCCCGTTTGCACACCCAGTACTTGGTGACGGCCAGCGCGATGCGCCGCAGCGCCGCCTCGGCC
>NZ_BAFS01000242.1 GCF_000308415.1 Nocardia asiatica NBRC 100129
AAATAGAACCACCGGCAACTTGATGTCTCAAATCCTGCGGCAAACCGATCGGAGCAATGTGCGAAATACCCTATCGACGGTGAATATTCCGCACGGAGCGAACATTGTGCTGGAAATGAACTCGCCTAATGCGTCAATCGGGCGCGGGCGCGCCCGGCTCGCCGGGCAGCACGATGCGGACGACAGTGCCGCCGCGTTGCGAGGTGTCGATGGCGATGGTGCCGCCGTGTTTCGTCACCACTTGCTTCACGATCGCCAGACCGAGGCCGGAGCCGGGCATGGATCGCGACGACATGACCCGGTAGAAACGCTCGAACACCAGCTCGCGCTCGGCCGCCGGGATGCCGGGACCCGCGTCGTCGATGGACAGCTCGAGCAGGCCGGGACCGCTCTCCCGCATCAGGATCCGGACCTGCGCGGCCGCCGGACTCCACTTGGCCGCGTTGTCGAGCACGTTCAGCACCGCGCGCTCCAGCCCTGCCTCGTGCCCGTAGACGAACCACGGGCGCAGGTCGGCGACGAACTCGATGCCGGTGCGCCTGCGCCGGGCACGCTCCAGCGCGCGTTCCACGACCTCGCCGAGATCCACCCGCTCGTAGACGGTTTCCGGCGCGTCCTCCCGCGCCAGATCGACCAGATCGCCCACCAGCGTCGACAACTCCTCGATCTGCGCCACCACGTCCGCGCGCAGTCCGGCCATGTCCTCGTCCGGGATGCGCGGGGCGCCGGGACGACTCGAAGCGATGAGCAACTCCATGTTGGTCCGCAGGGACGTCAGCGGCGTCCGCAGTTCGTGCCCGGCGTCCGCGACGAGCCTGCGCTGCCGGTCGCGCGATTCGGTCAGCGCGCGCAGCATGATGTTGAAACTCTCGGTGAGCCTTGCCAGTTCGTCGTCACCCGTGACCGGGATGGGGGTCAGGTCGTCGGTGCGGGCGATCCGCTCCGTGGCCGCGGTCAGCCGCGCGATGGGCCGCAGGCCGGTCCGCCCGACCGCCGTGCCCGCCGCGGCGGCCAGCACCACACCGCAGCCGCCGACGACGAACAGCAGCCAGGCGAGCCGGTCGAGCACTTCCCTGGTGCGGTCCAGTCGCTGGGAGATGACCAGCGTCGCACCCGAGTCGGTGTTGACGGCCAGCACGCGCTGATTGCCGACCGTGCGCAGCGACGAACTCCGCTCGCCGCGCGCCACGGCCACCTCCTGGGCGCCGACCGGCGGATCGGTGGACTGCGGCGGCAGCCAGCGCCGCAGATCGGGGTAGATCAGCGCGATGCCGGTGTCGTCGTAGAAGGCCGCCGCGACCATCAGATTCAGGTTGTTGAACCCGTAGGGGTTGCTGGCGATCACCGCGGTGGACCGGCTGCGCAGCTGGGCGTCCACGTCGTCGTACAGCGCGCGCGCCACCAGCGCGTAGGCCGCGATCGAGGTGACCGCCACCGCGATCGCCACAACGGAGGCAGCCAGCAGCGTTACCCGCCACCGCAATGACACCGACCGTGTCAGCGGCATGGGCGGGCGCATGTCCGCCGGCTCGAGCGGACGCTGGCCGAGCGCGGCGACCACGGGACGTTTGGGAACTGTTCGTGCCATGACCCGCGACCTACGGTGGCGTTTCACGCAGCACATAGCCGACGCCGCGCACGGTGTGGATCAGCCGCGGCTCGCCCTCGGCCTCGGTCTTGCGGCGCAGATAACCGATGTAGACCTCCAGCGCGTTTCCCGAAGTCGGGAAATCGTAGCCCCACACCTCCTCGAGAATGCGGCTACGCGTGAGCACCCGGCGCGGATTGGCCATCAGCATTTCCAGCAGTGAGAACTCGGTGCGAGTGAGACTGATCTGTCTGCCGCCGCGGGACACCTCACGCGTCACCGGATCCAGCGACAAATCAGCGAACTTCATCGCCTCCGAAGCGTCCCCCGGATCGGCGGTCGTGCGCCGCAACAGCGCGCGCAGCCTGGCCAGCAGTTCCTCCAGCGCGAATGGCTTCGGCAAATAGTCGTCGGCTCCGGCATCGAGCCCCGCGACCCGCTCGGATACCGAATCTCGCGCGGTGAGAACCAGAATCGGCAAATCGTCGCCGGTACTGCGGAGACGGCGGCAGACCTCCAGCCCGTCCAGCCGGGGCATCATCACGTCCAGCACGAGGGCGTCAGGTCGCTGGACGGTTGCCTTCTCCAGTGCGTCCACACCATCCACCGCGAGATCGACGGAGTAGCCGTTGAAGGTGAGCGACCGGCGCAGCGATTCCCGGACCGCCCGATCGTCGTCGACCACCAGAATGCGCATGTCACCAGTTTGACCGCACCGACTGAGAGGTAACTGAGAGGGCGCTCCCGACACGCCGGGGCGAGCAGACCCGCTAACTCTCGGCGCGTCGCGCCCGTCAACCCCGGGTGACCAGGGCCTTCCTCGGCCGCGCCATGTAGTTGACGCGTCCCTTACACATTCCACCGCGAAACTTGTTCTCTATAGCCATATTCGGCAATTTGCAGACGGCCTCCCCCGGATTGCCGATGACCACTCTGCACGGTATGTTCCGTGCGGTAAAAAGAAGACCTCTAGTTGGTTCTTTGCGGGTTGAATCAATACCGAACAGCCACGCGCGCCCGAGGTCACTGGTGAAGCGGAGGCGACGGAAGCGGATGGAAGCTGCACCGCGGTCCTGGCAATTCAGCCTGTCGAACTGGTCGGTCACCCGCAAGGTTGGCGTGGTGCTGGTGCTTCCGGTGCTGCTGGCAGGCGTCTTCGCCGTGCTCCGAATCAACAACGAACTGCGCACCATGGCGCAGTTGGACGCGGCGACCGAACAGGCGATCATCATCCGCCCGATCGTCAAGTTCGGCACGGCCACCGAGCAACTCGGCGTCACCGCGACCGCCACCTGGGGAAACACCGCCGACCCGCAGACCGACGCGGCGCTGACGAAGTTCGACCAGGCGCTGGCCGAGCTGGAAGCCGCGTTGCAGACCACGAAGGTCAGCGGCCGGGTCACCTCCGAGCTCGCCTCGGCCATCGCCACCGGGACCACGATGCGCAACAGCCTGCGCAACGGCTCGCCCGCCATGGTGGGCGAGCAGTCCGACGAGATCATGGTACGCATCGGCAACGCGCTCGCGCTGTCGCCGTCGGTGGACGACCTGGTCATCCAGCGGTACTTCCTGCAGCTGGCGTCGGTGCAGACGGCGCGGCGCGTGCTCACCCAGCAGCGCATGCTGATCGGCTCGCCGGACGCGGGCCGCAACCCCAGCGTGCGGCCCCGCGTGCTGGTCGCCGCGGGCGCCGAGATCACGATGATCTACCAGTACGCGCAGATCCTGCCGGACTACGCGGGCAACATGCGCCCCCTGCTGGACGCGGTGCAGACCCGGCTGGGCACTTTCAGCCAGAACGTCGCCGATCCGGCGAGCAACCCGGCCGTGCTCGACTCGCTGCTGGTCAGTTCGGACACCTATGAGAAGACGACCGTCCAGCTGATCGACACCATCGACGGCGCGCTGGCCCACCGCACCACCGAGGCGCAGACCGGTGCGCTGCGCGAGACGACGATCGTCATCGGCATGCTGCTCGCGGGTCTGGCCCTGGCTCTCTCGGTCGCGCGCACCCTGGTCGTCCCGGTTCGCCGACTGCGCCGGGACGCGCTCGAGGTCGCGCACATCAAGCTGCCCGACGAGCTCGCCGTAGTGCGCGCGGGCGGCACCACGCCGGAGATCACCCCCGTCGCGGTGCACACCACCGACGAGATCGGCCAGCTGGCCCGCGCCGTGGACGAGATCCACGAACAGGCGCTCAACCTGGCGGCCGATCAGGCCCGCCTGCGCCTGCAGATCGGCAACATGTTCGAGACCCTGTCGCGCCGCAGCCAATCGCTGGTCGAGCAGCAGCTGGCGCTGATCGAGGATCTCGAGCACGACGAGGACGACACCGACCGGCTGCAGAGCCTGTTCCGCCTGGACCACCTGGCCACCCGCATGCGCCGCAACGGCGACAACCTGCTGGTGCTCGCCGGTACCGCGCTGCGCCGCGGTCAGCTGCACCCGGTGCCGCTGTCGGACATGCTCTGGAGCGCGGTCTCCCAGGTCGAGGACTACCAGCGGGTCGAGATCGGCGCGGTGCCCGACGGCATCGTCGCGGGCGAGCCCGCCGTCGACATCGAGCACCTGCTCGCCGAACTGATCGACAACGCGCTGCGTTACTCCCCGCCGACCACGCCGGTCACCGTGATGGTGTCGCGCGCGGTGGACGGCGGCTACCTGATCGAGATCACCGACCGCGGCCTCGGCATGTCCCTGGAGGATCTGCAGACGACCAACGACCGGCTGGCCTCCGGTGGTGAGGTCACCGTCGAGACCGCGCGCCGGATGGGCCTGTTCGTCGTCGGCCGCCTGGCCAAGCGCCACACCATCACCGTCAGCCTGCGCCGCACCTCCACGATGGCGCAGCAGCCCGGCATCACCGCCAGCGTGCACCTGCCCGGGGCGCTGGTGGCGCCGCCGATGGACGTCACCGACCCGGCGGGCAAGCCGCTCGACCTCACCGCCGAGCATCAGTTGCCGTCGCTCGCCACGCCGCCCACCGGCGCGCAGCCGCGCAACCTGGTCCCGGTGCCGAGCCTGTCGCCGCGCGACACCGCGCGCTTCGGCGTGACCAGTTCCGGCCTGCCGCAGCGTCGTCCGGCCATCCGCGTCGCCGACGCTCCCGATCAGCCCACGGTCTCCACGCCGGTGGGCCGGGCGGTCAACCCGGCCGACCAGCCGACCACCCAGCCGTGGCCGGTGCTCACGCCGCGCTCGGAAGACCGCACGCCGACCGGTTCGTTCGCCCCGGTGACGCCCGCCACCGGTGAACAGCCCGTCGAGCGGGAGCAGCAGCGCCCCGATCTGTGGGCCGAGATCAAGGACGACGAGCCGGCGACCGGCCCCGCTCCGGCCGTACCGAGCCAGCCGCCCGCGCCGCAGACCACCGCCCGGTCCGGTCTTCCGATCCGCAAGCCCGCCGTACCCGCCGACCCGCCGCAGGAGGTGGCGCCGGAACCCGCGACAGTGACCTCCTCCCGGCTCCAGCCGGTCGCGGGCGCCTCCCCGACCCCCATCTATCAACGCATGGTCTCGGAATGGCTGGTCGAGCCCTCGACCTCGCAATCGCCGGAAAGCACGTGGTCCTCGCCTGGTGACGCGGGCTGGCTGGCCGCGGAGGACGCCAGCCATCCGACCACGACCGCACGCACCGTCGGCGGGCTGCCGATTCGCAGGCCGGGCGCCCAGCTGGTGCCCGGCGGTCTGGCGCAGGCCGAGGACGCGGGACCGCGTGATCCGGAAGAAATTCGCAACAACCTGACCAGGCATCTCAGTGGGGTCCGCAGCGGGCGGGCCAATGCGCAGTACAACGACGGAGGGCTTGCATGACCAACGCGAACAACAGCACCACGGACGAGAACCTGAACTGGCTGGTCGCCCGCTTCACCCGTGATGTGCCCGGCGTTTCCCATGCGGTGCTGGTATCGGCCGACGGCTTGTTGCAGGCCACCAGTCCGCATCTGCCCAGCGATCGCGCCGAACAGCTCGCCGCCGTCACCGCGGGCCTTGCCAGCCTCTCCATGGGCGCGGCCTCGCTGTTCGACGGCGGCAAGGTCATGCAGTCGATCGTGGAGATGCAGCGCGGCTATCTGCTGGTGATGAGCGTCGGCAACGGCTCGCACCTGGCGGTGCTGGCCAACAAGTCGCACGATATCGGCCGGATCGGTTACGAGATGGCGCTGCTGGTCGATCGGGTGGGTTCGGTGGTCACCGCGACCGCGCGCACCGCTGTTTGAGTGTGAGATGTCCAACCCATACGGCCCCGGACCACGACCGACCACGCGTGTCCGGCCCTACGCCCTGACCTCGGGGCGCACCGAACCCGCGATCGACCTGCCGCTGGAGGCGGTCATCGAAACCCTGTCGTACACTGCACATCTCGACTGGCCGACCGGCGACATCCGCACCGAGATACTGCGACTCGGCACGCACCGGCTGTCGGTCGCGGAGATCGCGGCACATCTGGACCGCCCGCTGGGCATGGTCCGAGTGGTGATCGGCGACCTCGTCGTCGACGGCACCATGCGCGTGCATTCGACCCTGACCGAAGAGGCGAGCTATGACGAGCGCCGTTCCCTGATGGAGAGGACATTGCGTGGACTCCGCGCCCTATAGGAATCCGGGGCCCAGTGGACATCCCGGGCCAAGTGTGAATCCCGGACCAGGAAGCGCCCCCGGGCCGGACGGCTTCGAGAACCGGGTCGCCTCGACGAAAATCGTCGTCGCGGGCGGCTTCGGCGCGGGCAAGACCACGTTCGTCGGCGCGGTGTCGGAGATCGTTCCGCTGCGCACCGAGGCGATGGTGACCCGTTACTCCGACGGCATCGACGATCTCGCCGAGACGCCGGAGAAGGAGACCACCACGGTCGCCATGGATTTCGGCCGGATCATCCTGCCGGGCAACCTGGTGCTCTATCTGTTCGGTACACCGGGTCAGCGGCGGTTCTGGTTCATGTGGGACGACCTGATCCGCGGCGCGATCGGCGCCGTGGTGCTGATCGACACCCGGCGGCTGGAGGACAGCTTCGCCGCGGTGGACTTCTTCGAGGCGCGCAAGCTGCCGTTCCTGATCGCGGTCAACCGCTTCCCGGACGCGCCGCGCTTCCCCATCGCCGAGCTGCGCGAGGCGCTTTCGGTACGCGAAGGTGTGCCGATCGTGGACATCGACGCGCGCAACGCGATCGAGGTGCGCCAAGCGCTCGCCGCGGTCACCGAGTACGCGATCGCCCAGCTGAAGGCGAGCGAACTGGAAGGAACAGCGCGGCATGCGTGAGGTGCTGGCCGCGGGTGGTGCGGGAACGTCCGTCGACCAGTTCGCCCTCGGCTATTGGCTGGTCGGGCTGTCGCTGGGCATTTCGGTGCTGGGCGCGGTGGTCGGGCTCGCCTGCATCCTGCACGGCGCGCGCTCGGTCCAGTTCCGGCTGGTCTGGCTGGTCTCGGCCGCGATATCGCTCGGCGGCGTCGGGGCCTGGCTGGCCACGTCGGTGGCCCTGCTGGGCTTGAAAGTGCCGGGCAGCGCGATGCGTTACGACACGGGAAGCCTGGTCGCCGCTCTGGTGGTGTCGATCGTCTCGGTCTTCGCCGCGCTGTTGATCATCGGACGCACGCCGCGGTTGACGTTGCTGCTGCCCGGCGGCGCGGTGCTCGGTCTCGGCATCGGCATCACGCACTACCTCGGCATCGGCTCGCTGAAGATCCAGGGCTCGGTCGACGTGACGATGTGGCTGGTCGTGGTATCCGCCGTGATCGGTGTGATCACCGCGACCGCGACGCTGTGGTTGTTCCAGACGATGCGCTTTCCGCTGGCCCGCGCCGCGACGGTGCTGCTGTTCGGCGTCGGCGTGACCGCTACCTACTACACCGCGCTCGCCGCGTTGCACTTCGACGTGAACCGATCGGCGAAGGTGCCCGACGGCGTGGAGTTGTTCGACTTCGTGTTCCCGATGTTCGTCATCGGGTTGCTGGCCCTGACGGTGCCGATCTCCGCGGTGCTCATCGCGCCGGACCGCCGTGAGCTGGCCGGGCCGCCGAAGGTTCGCAGGCCGAAGCTGGAGGCTGTTCGCTGATTCGAGTCCCGGATCGGCGAACAGCGCCGCCGGGTATCCGGGTGCACGGCGCGCGGCAAGCCTCCTCGGTTGTATCCGGCTGACCGATCCCCGCGTGCGCCCCGGATTCGGCGATGGCCCGGATTCACTCGCCCTCCCGACTTACAGTGGAGGCCATGCGTTTCGGTCTGGACTACGCGGCTGGACGCCCGGGGGGCGCGGCGATCCGGGCGGCGGGGTTCGATTTCGTGGTGCGATACCTGTCCGACGGTGGCCCGAGCCTGCCCGGCAAGCTGCTCACTCCCGCCGAGGCGAACGATCTGCGAGCGCACGCCGTCTCGATCGTGTCGAATTGGGAGACCACGGCCGCGCGGATGCTGGACGGCTACGGCGCGGGCATCGTGGACGCGCGCGCCGGCCTCGCCCAGGTGCTGCGCTGCGGCGGACGGGTGGACCGGCCGATCTATTTCTCCGCGGATTTCGACGCCGCGCCGCGGGATCAACTGCCCATCAACGCCTACCTGGACGGTGCGGCGACGGTGCTCGGCCGGGCCGACGTCGGTATCTACGGCGGGTATTGGCCGGTCAGCCGCGCGCTGGACGCCGGGTACGCGACGTGGGCATGGCAGACCGACGCCTGGTCGGGCACGAACGTGGAGGCCAGGCGCGCCATACATCAGACACTGCGCCAAGTGACGGTCGGCGGCGTGCGCTGTGACGTGAACGAGGCCGAAGCGACCGATTTCGGCCAGTGGGATTTCGTGGGACGGGAGGATCCGGACGTGACGCCGGAACAAGAGGCAGTGCTGCGCGACATCCAGATTCAGCTGCGCGGGCCGGAATTGTCGGGCTGGCCGCAACTGGGCGCCGACGCGGACGGCCGGAATCGAACGCTGGTGGACGGACTGGCCGCCGCGCTGGCGCGCATCGTCGCGTTGGAACGCGAATCCGCCGAGTTGCGAATGCAAGTAGGCGAATTGCGGACCGAGATCAGCGAACTGGAGGCGACGACGGCCGAGCTGACCGAGCAGGTGCAGCACTGGAACGGGCGGCACTGGCCCTGGCCGCTGTCGCTGATCGAGGGCCCTGCGGCGCTGGTCGGCGAGCAGCTGGCGCGCCTGGAGGCGCTGTTGCCGGATCTTCCCGGACTGCCGGGGCACGACGGTGGTGAGCGGCGCGCCGTGCGCGATGACGACGGGCCGTCCGAGTTGACCTCGAAAAACTGAGCGGCGCATCGGCGCGACCGTGGAACGCGCGCAGTCCGGCAGGGCGACAGATGAATTGGAGAGCGGCCATCCGCGAAACGGCCCCAGAGTGGCGATGAGCGGGTTCTCCTGGAAACCAGGAGAACCCGCCCTCGAGCACGAGGGTACCTCCCCGCGGCCGCGTGCGCATCCTTTTCCATCTACTTTTCACGGTTCAAAAACCAACCCTCAGTGCGCGTTTCAGCGCTTGGCTATCCGGCCGCAATCGCGCTCGGCGCAATAGTGCGACGTGATGCGCAACACATAGGTAGCCAACTATTAGCTAAAGTGTCGCTGGATCGCCCTAAAATTTTTCGTGCGGAGCCCCGGCGTGCTCATTTTCGGACGACCGACCAGCATCCCGCGCTTTCGGCTGCTCGGCAGTATCCGGCGAGCTATCGCCGACGAGCGCGGGGCACCCACAAGGTCACGGCGCGCGGGACGAGCGATCGCTCGACGCCTCACCGATCCGGCCCCCGACAGGCGCCTCTGGGTCGCCAAGGCCCGCGCCGGACATGCCGACCGACGCGAAAACGAGCGAGCGGGGCCTACCCGGTTCGCACCGGCGGCCCCGCTCACACTTCGCGGGTTTCGGGTCGTCCGGCTCAGAACCGGTCGAGGTCGATCAGACCGCGCCGCACGGCCGCGACCAACCTGCGCGGCACCTTGTGCACGACGCCCCCGATCGTCACGGGCACCAGGTCAACCGGTGCGGCCTTCCAGTTCGACCGGCGGCTGCGGGTGTTCGACCGCGACATCTTCCGCTTCGGTACCGCCATCTCAGGAGCCCTTCCGTGCGCGCTTGCCGTATTTGCGTTCGAACTTCTCCACCCGTCCCTGGGAGTCCAGCACGCGGTGCGCGCCGGTCCAGAACGGGTGTGAATCAGCGGTGACGTCCACCATCAGCAGCGGATAGGTGTTGCCGTCGGTCCACTCCACGGTGCGTGCGCTGGTGGCCGTGGACCGGGTGAGGAACCGCTTTCCGGTGCCCGCGTCCTCGAAGATCACCGGGTGGTAGTCCGGATGGATCCCCTTCTTCATTTCGCTTCTCCTTTCGGGCTTTTCGCGTCTTCCACTGGTTGTCCCGCCGCCTCGTCGCTCGCGCACGGGTCGGCGTGCCAGTCGCCGAACGGGTCTTCCCAGAGGGCCACTCGCTCCGGCGCGCGCTCGACCAAGCGCAGTTCGTCGTCCTCCACCAGCGCCCAGTGCAGCGCTTCGCGGATCTCCGCCGGATCGGCCTCGTGCACCAGGATCGACAGCGAGATGTCCCGATCGCCGAACCGGTCGTCCCAGCGCAGGGCCGCCATCGCGCGGCGCTCCGGGTCCGCCTCGGCCAGTTCGGCTTCCGACATCGCGGCCAGCCAGCGCCCCGCGCCGCCCACCCGCAGGCCACCGCCGGCGGATTCGAGCCACACCACCTCGTCGGGCTGGGTGGCCAGCCAGACGCGCCCGCGCGCGGTTACCACACCGTCGAGCAGTACATCGAGCGCCTCGTGCAAACGAGCGGGATGGAACGGCCGCGCCGCGGCGAACTCCACGAGTTCGACGCCGCAGTCGGCGGTCAAGGGCGGCCTGCCACGCAGCAACGGCGCGTGGGCGTCGAAGATCCGGCCCCGCCGGGAATCGGCGGGGACACGGGTAAGCAGCGTCTCGACCAGGGCGGGCGTGAGCCTGGACAGCTCGTCCACCCACGCGATCGGCGCACCAGGGACCAGCCTGCCCAGTACCGCGGCCAGCTTGGCCCGGTCGGCCCGCGCGTCGGCGAGCAGCGCTGCGGGCGCGTCGGCCGCGCCGAGGGCGATGACGGCATCGGCGAAATCGACCTGGCCGACGGCGACCTGCGCCACCGTGCGGTCGTCGTCGGCGGTGGCGAGGCCGCGCTCGGCGAGCGTCTCCTCGCCGGTCGCGTCGGCGAGCCAGGCGTCGGCGTCCAGGCAGGTCAGCACCGCGTCCACGCGCACGTCGCGCCCGGCTGGACCGTCCACCCGGCCGTGCACGCCCGCGACCACGACGTGCTCGATGGCGTGGCACACCGCTTCGGCCTCGAACGCCGGGTCCAGCGCGAGCACGATGCGGTCGACCGACTCCCGCCGGGCGAGCGTGCACAGCAGCGGAAGCAGATCCATCCGCAGCGTGCAGGAGACACAACCGTGTGCGAGCTCCAGCACCGCCGAGGTCTCCTGTGTCGCGGTGCGCACGGTGCGGTGCACGATGCCCTCCCGCAGCTGGGTCAGGTCGTGGCGGACCACGACGGTGCCCGGCGCCATGCCGAGCACCGCGGCCGCGCGATCCACGCCCGCCGCGGCGAGTCCGGCGAAACCGGCGAGCGCCACCACGGGCGTTCTGCGGTCGGACTCGGGTGGGAACAGGGTGGAATCTGCCGCAGCCACCGGGAACCCCTTTCAGTAACGATTTTCATTTGCTGTAGGGCAACGGTACATTGTCGACCAGCCATTGTCGAAAATGATTGTCATCTACTGGAGGAGCCCGCATGTCGGCCCACTGCCAGGTCACCGGGCGCAAGCCCGGCTTCGGCAAGTCCGTGTCGCACTCGCACAAGCGGACCAGCCGCCGCTGGAACCCCAACGTCCAGCGCAAGACCTACTACCTGCCCAGCGAAGGACGGCGCGTCACACTGACCGTTTCCGCCAAGGGCATCAAGACCATCGATCGGGACGGCATCGAGGCCGTGGTGGCCCGCATCCGAGCCCGCGGCGACAAGATCTGAGGAGCGACCCATGGCGTCGAAATCGACCGACATCCGCCCGATCGTCAAGCTGAAGTCCACCGCGGGCACCGGCTACACCTACGTGACCCGCAAGAACCGCCGCAACGACCCGGACCGCCTGGTCCTGCGCAAGTACGATCCGGTGGTGCGCAAACACGTCGACTTCCGCGAGGAGCGCTGAGATGGCCAAGAAATCGAAGATCGCGCGCGACCAGCAGCGCCGGGCCATTGT
This sequence comes from Nocardia asiatica NBRC 100129, assembly GCF_000308415.1. Classification (GTDB taxonomy): domain Bacteria; phylum Actinomycetota; class Actinomycetes; order Mycobacteriales; family Mycobacteriaceae; genus Nocardia; species Nocardia asiatica. The sequence goes on from NZ_BAFS01000242.1 coordinate 11,822, forward strand.
GGCCCGCTACGCCGCACGCCGCGCCGAACTCAAGGAGCTCATCCGGAAGCCGGGCACGCCGGAGGGCGAGCGGGCGGCCGCCGAGGCCGAACTGCGCCGCCAGCCGCGCGACGCCAGTCCGGTACGATTGCGCAATCGGGACGCCGCCGACGGACGACCGCGCGGTCATCTCCGGAAGTTCGGACTCTCCCGTGTGCGTGTGCGCGAGATGGCCCACCGTGGCGAGTTGCCCGGTGTGCACAAATCGAGCTGGTAGACAACCACTGTTCTCGTGAGAAGGAACTCGTCATATGGCAGTCAAGCGAGCACCGTCTAAGAAGGTTCGCGCCGAGCAGGCCCGCCGTCCGAAGAAGAACCCGCTCATCGCCGCCGGCATCGAGACGGTCGACTACAAAGACGTGAACCTGCTGCGCACGTTCATCTCCGATCGCGGCAAGATCCGCAGCCGCCGGGTCACCGGGCTCACCCCGCAGCAGCAGCGCCAGGTCGCTGTCGCGGTGAAGAACGCCCGTGAGATGGCGCTGCTGCCGTTCACCAGCCGGTAGGCGCGGCGCGCCACGAGCAAGACGAAGAAGACCCCCGAGGCGCGAGCACCGGGGGTCTTTGTCGTCGCTACCCAGCCGCCCGGGTCACGGGATGGTCAGCACCTGGCCGGGGTTGATCGCGTCCGGGTTCGGGATGCCGCTGGCGTCCGCGATCTCCTGGTACCGGTTGCCGTCACCGTAGAAGCGCTCGGCGATCGCCCACAGGGTGTCGCCGGGCTCGACGGTGTAGGTGCGCGGCTCGGGAGCCGGCGGCGGGGGCGGCACCTCTTCGGCGGCCGGAGCCGCGACCTGCTCCTGGACCTGCTCCTGGGCCGGTTCCGGCTCCGGGGCGGGCAGGGGGGTGTCGGTGTGGGTGCCGGAAGCCCACAGCGCGCTGCCGTCCGCGCCGTACAGCACGACGTTGCGATCGGCCTGCACCACCAGCCGATCGGCCGACTGGCCGTTGGTCTCGGTGGCCCACGCGGCGCCGTCGCCCTTGTAGAGGACGAAGTTGCCGTCGTCCTGCAGCACCGCGCGCTCCACGCCTTGATCGTGCGTCTGCGTCGCCCACACCACATTTCCGTCCGGCTCGGACAGCACCAGATTGCCGTCGTCCTGCAGAGTGAGGGTGTAGGCCCCGCCCTGGAGGGACTGGCCCCGTCCGAGTTCTTCGCCTACGCGCAGCGTGTCGACCACGATGATTTCCTTTCCGGAAAAACTGGTAGAGCATCCGACATGGGTCCGCGCCGCTGACTCCCCTGGCGCGCACCCCCGCCGAACTTACTGTGCGCGAACGGTTTCCGGAGCGATTACGCGCACGGTTCGCGGAATGTTCACTGTGAGGTTCGTCTTGGTGCACCACACACCCGGGGCGCGCTATGGGCGGGGACGCCGGGACTAGGGTGTCGGTATGGATCGGATCCAGGCCGGACGCGCCGCCACAGCTGTCGCCGTAGTGCTCGCCTGTCTCACCGCAACGGGCTGCGGCGACTCGGACGAGAAGGGGGCAGCGCCGGACCCGAGCGCCACGACGACCGCCGCGCCCCGCACGCCGGTCGAGGACCCGCGCGGAAACGAGGGCAAGCCGTTCACCGCCGATCCGACCATCGTCGGCGCGCACCCGATCCCGTTCCAATCGTGGACTCGGTTGGCGGACAACAAGATCGCGGTGAATTTCGAAACCGGGTCGCCGGAGTGCTACGGCGTGGACGCCGCGGTCACCGAGTCCGCGTCCACGGTCACGGTCGAGCTGCGCTCGGGCAGCCGCGCCGAGGCGGTCGGCCGGATGTGCACGATGGTCGCGGTCTTCGGGACGCTGGAGGTGCCGCTGAAGGAACCGCTCGGCAACCGCACGGTGCTCAGCGCGGTCTAGGACACCGCACGGCGCGCTCCACTACCGCGCACGGCGGCGGCTCGCCCCGAGCCGTCCACCGCCGAGCCGAGTAGCTGCCAGCTTGCGACCGGCCGCCGTACGAGCCGTCGATGCGAGCTTCACCGCGCCGCAACGTATTTCCTGGTTCATGACCGGTTACCTGCGCCGAAACTGTTGCGCCACCGCGAATTCCAGCCACCGCCCCGGAAACGCGGACGCCGCGTCGGACCGTGATCCGACGCGGCGTTGCGGCATCATCGATTTCAGTGAGCGAAGTGGCGGGCCCCGGTGAGATACAGCGTGACGCCCGCCTCGCGGGCGAGGTCGATGGTTTCCTGGTCGCGCACCGAACCACCGGGCTGCACGATGGCGCGGACACCGGCCTGGATCAGCGTCTGCGGGCCGTCCGGGAACGGGAAGTAGGCGTCCGAGGCCGCCACCGAGCCCTTGGCACGGTCACCGGCCCGCTGCACCGCGAGGCCGACCGCGTCCACCCGGTTGACCTGCCCCATGCCGACACCCACCGAAGCGCCGTCGTGCGCGAGCAGGATCGCGTTGGACTTCACGGCACGGCAGGCACGCCAGGCGAACGCCAGATCGGCCAGCGTTTCCGCGTCGGCGGGCTCGCCCGCGGCCAAGGTCCAACCGGCCGGATCGTCGCCTGCGGCGTCCAGCACGTCACGCTGCTGCAGCAGAACGCCGCCGCTGATCGGCCGCAGTTCCGCGCCCGCGCGGCGGGGCGGCTCGGCGACGAGGATGCGCACGTTCTTCTTGCGCTGCAACACCTCCACCGCGCCGTCGGCGTAGGACGGCGCGACGATCACCTCTGTGAAGATCTCGGCGACCTGCTCGGCCATCTGCACGGTGACCTCGCGGTTGGCGGCGATCACCCCACCGAACGCGCTGACCGGGTCGCACGCGTGCGCCTTGCGGTGCGCCGCGGCGATGTCCGCGCCGAGGGCGATGCCGCACGGGTTGGCGTGCTTGATGATCGCGACGGCCGGGGCCTCGTGGTCGAAGGCGGCGCGCCAGGCCGCGTCGGCGTCGACGTAGTTGTTGTACGACATCTCCTTGCCGTGCAACTGCCGCGCCTGGGCCAGTCCGAGACCGCCGTCGCCGCTGGTGTACAGCGCGGCGGCCTGATGCGGGTTCTCGCCGTAGCGCAGCACCGCCGACCGCTCCCAGGTGGCGCCGAGCCATTCGGGGAACCGGATCGCCGCGTCTTCGTCGGGGTTCTCCGCGATCAGCACATTGGACATCCAGCTCGCGACCGCGACGTCGTAACTCGCGGTGTGCTGGAACGCCTTCGCGGCCAAGGCCGTGCGCTCGGCCAGCGTGAAGCCGCCGGACTTCACCGCGGCGAGCACGTCGTCGTAATCGCCGCTGTCCACGACCACCGCCACCGAGGGATGGTTCTTGGCCGCGGCGCGCACCATCGACGGCCCGCCGATATCGATCTGCTCCACGCACTCGTCGGGGGTGGCGCCGCCGGCGACGGTCTGGGTGAAGGGGTAGAGGTTCACCACCACCAGCTGAAACGGCTCCACGCCGAGTTCGGCCAGCTGCTCGACGTGCTTCTGCTTGCGCGAGTCGGCCAGGATGCCCGCGTGCACCCGGGGGTGCAGCGTCTTCACCCGGCCGTCCAGGGTCTCCGGGAACCCGGTCAGATCCTCGACCTTGGTCACCGGGATGCCCGCGTCGGCGATCCTGCCCGCGGTGGACCCGGTCGAGACCAGCTCGACGCCGGCGGCGTGCAAACCGGTCGCGAGCTCGACGAGACCCGTCTTGTCGTAGACGCTCACCAGCGCCCTGCTGATCGGCTTGCGTTCACTCACCGGAGAACTCGCTCATCTGGGATAACTGCCTTTCGTCCGTCGGAGACAATGCCTCGCGTCGCGACGGCGGCGACGACCTCCGCCAGCAACCGTCGCTCGACAATCTTGATGCGCTCGTGCAGGGTGTCCTCGTCGTCACCCGGCAGCACCGCCACCGCCTCCTGCGCGAGGATCGGCCCGGTGTCCACGCCCTCGTCCACCAAGTGCACGGTGCAGCCGGTGACCCGCGCTCCGTAGGCCAGCGCGTCACGCACACCGTGCGCGCCGGGGAAGGCGGGCAGCAGGGCGGGGTGGGTGTTGATGATCCGGCCGCCGAACCGGTCCAGGAAGGCGGGCCCGAGCAGTTTCATGAAGCCCGCCGACACTACGAGGTCCGGATCGTGCGCGGCGACCGCCTCGGTGAGTTCGACATCCCACGCGGCGCGGTCCGGATGGTCCTTCAGCGACACCCGGAAGTGCGGTACACCCGCGGCGTCGGCATGCGTCGTGGCGGCGCAGAGCCGGTCGACGCCGACGGCGACGACCTTCGCCGGGTAGCCGGGTGCGGACGCGGCGTCCAGCAGGGCGCGCAGCAGCGAACCGGTGCCCGACGCCAGCACGACGACGGTGGCCGGCGTCGCTGCGGGCTTCCACGGGGCATGCGGAGACGTCAGCGCTCTACTCCTGCGATCGATCGGATGGCGGACGGATGCGGCACCGCCGGGTTAGAGCCTAACGACCGTCCATCCGGTCACTGTCCGGCAGGTCCGCCTCGACCACCTCGGCGTCGACGATGTCCGGGCCCGCGTGGGGCTGGTACCGGCCGCCGGTCTCGATCGCGGGCGGCTCGTCGACGAGTTCGGCGTCCAGCGGACCCTCCAGCTCGGGCCGGTCGTAGTCGTCGTAGTAGTAGTCGTCGTCTTCGTAGTAGTCGCGGTCGTCCGCTTCGTAGTAGGCGTCGTCCTCGTCGTAGTCGTCGTACGGGTCGGTGTAATCGACCGGCGGGACGCCGACGGGCACGAGGAACCAGCGCGCGAACACCAGCCCCGCGTAGCCGGGAATCGCGAGCCAGGCGAACGTGATCAGGGGAAACAGTGGCAGGTCGAGACCGACCCGGCCGACCGTGCCGAGTTCGCCGCCCGCGACCACGCCCGCCACCGTCAACGCGATCGCGGCGAGCGCGGCGGAGGCCAACGTGGCCCACGGCGCGGTGATCCGGTCGGTGGAGGTACGGGCCAGGTCCAGCCCGCCGAGTACGCCGACCGCGGCGGGGACCAGCAGCAGCACCGGCCACCATCCCGCCGCCGGACCGGTCGGCACCGCGGCGAGCAAGGGGAAGGCCGGGATCGGGCCGCCGACCACGGAGAACACTCCGAAGGAGGCGGCGCCGATCTGCGCGCTGGAACCGACCAGCACACCGACGGCCTGGATCGCGAGATTCGGCAGATACGCCAGGGAGAGCAAGGTCAAGCCGAGGACGCCACCGGCGTTGCCCGCCGATCCGTACATCTCGCCCAGCCGCGAGATGTGCGCCAAGAAGGAGATCACCACCACCGCCGTGGCGCAGCCCAGCAGCCGCAGGACGGACCGGCCCGCGCCGTAGAGGGCCGAGACCGCCCAATCGGGCAGGCGCAGCAGCACGTACAGCTGTTGCCGGAGGCGGACGGCGATCCCGATCGCGGCGGCGAGCAGATACAGCGCGGTGACCCACGCGAAGGCGGCGAGGGTGTTCGGCGGTTGCAGCGGGAGCACACCGGAGGCGTCTTCGGTGACCGCGAGGCAGACGGAGGTGACCAGCAGCGGACCGCCCACCGCGGCGCCCACGAGCCAGCCGAGATCCGCCCTGGTGCACCGCGGTTCCACGGCGCGCGCGCACTCCCGCGCGGCCAGCCAGACCAGCAGCGCGGTGGGCAACAGCGGAAGCAGCCCGAGCGATGTCTTGCCGATCACCAGCGGAACCTGGTGCACCCCGAGCCAGGAGGCGGCGATAGCCCCGGACGCGCCCGCGAGATCGCTGCCCGAGGCGAGCAGAGCGCCGAACACCAGGACCACGAGGGTGGTCAGCCCGAAGGCGGAGGGACGGCCCGCGACCGCGATGAGAACTCTGGACCGCTCCGGAGTGAGGGACAGAAACCCGGCTTCGTCCGCTTCCGAATGCGGCTGCGACGCACGCGACCCGCCGATTCGGCGGGTCGAGGAGTTTCTGGAGGAGCTCATGACAATTCAGCGTGGCATCCTCCCCGGCGCGAGCGACGCAGGCGCGCCGCCGCGCACCCGGGAGGATGCCGCCGAGTTCCTACTTGTTGTTGTCGTCCGAGGGACGGAACGCCTGGGTTGCGTCCGAAGCGGGATCACCGCTCTGCTCGCCGCCGAACGGCTTGTTCTGCTGGCTCGGCTGGGCCTGCTGCTGCCCGTAGCCCGAACCGTAGGGCGACTGCTGGCCGGACTGCTGCCCGCCGAAGTGCTGGGTCACGCTCTCGTCCGGGCGCGGCTGCGCGCCGTAGGGCGAACCCGGCTGCTGGGACGTGCCGTAGGTCGTCGTCGGCTGGCTCTGCCCGTAGGGCGACTGCGGCTGCCCGTAGGACTGGCCAGGCTGGCCTTGCTGAGCTTGCTGGCCGTAACCGGGCTGGCTCTGCCCATAGGGCGACTGCTGCTGCGCCTGGGACGGGAACTGCGGCGGAGCGGACTGAGCGCCGTAGCCGGACTGCCCGTACGGGCTCGCGCCGTAGCCGGGCTGGGGCTGGCCCTGGCCGTAGGACTGCTGTCCGTACGACGGCGGCTGCTGCCCGAAGCCGCCCTGGCCGAAGCCGCTCGGCGCGGCGGCCGGGCGCGGCGCGGGCGCCTTGAGGATGCCCGCTTCGAACAATGTCGCGGCGATCGCCACCGCGGCCTGCGCGAAGGCCAGCACTAGCAGGATGAACGCGCCCACCTTCAACTCGCTGCCCTCGCCGAAGTTGAACGACTGGAACAGCAGCGCGAGGAAGCCCGCGGTCGACGCCGCGGCGGCCGCGCCGGTCCAATTCTGCTTCGGCAGCAGCGACAACCCGGCAAGCAGACCGCCGAGCAGCAACAGGCCCAGCAGCGGCGAGCCGGAGGCCACCTCGAAGAGGTTGGCCGACTCCGGGCCGCTGACCCTGGTGCCGCCGAAATCGATCGGCTTGCTGCCGAGGAACGGCAGGAAGCCGAGCAGGAAGTTGATCACGCCGAGCGCCGCTACGCCGACCACCAGGAAGAACGGCAGACCTTTGGCATCGGAACCGGTGGCGCTCGAACCTGCACTGGCGCCACCCGTCACCGGGCCCTGGCTGGATGGCGTTGAGGGCGAGGGTGTGTTGTACCCGGAGCCCCCGGTCGGGTAGGACATGTCGTCGTCTCCTAAATCGAGTCGTACATGGTCTTCACGGCTGGATTACTTCTGACGCTACTGCACTCCCACGCCCAGGTCACCCCGCCGCGACGGCGCCGGGACGAGCGAATCCGCCCGTATCCCGGCAGGCCGCGGACGGTGTCCGGCACGGAACTCCTAGCGAGACCACCTACCGCTCATAGAAACAGTTGCCCGCGATGGCGCTTTTCACACCACACGGGTTCTCAATAGCGGGGAATTTCGCGGTGACCATCCGATGAACCATCCGTCCGGCTGCCTCGTGAGGACAGAGAAGGGACAACGAACCCCTCGCTATACCCTCATTCCGCACGTGGCTGGTCCGGACGCTCGGCTACTGCCCAGCCAGAGCCCACCGCCACACATGACGAAGGCCGCCCCCCGAATTCGGAGGCGGCCTTCGTGCGCGGTGCGAGATCAGGCGCTGATGCTGGCCTTCTCCAGGATTTCGCGAGCCAGCGCGGCGGTCTCGGACGGGGTCTTGCCGACCTTCACGCCCGCGGCCTCCAGCGCGTCCTTCTTCGCCTGGGCGGTGCCCGACGAGCCGGACACGATGGCGCCCGCGTGGCCCATCGTCTTGCCCTCGGGGGCGGTGAAGCCCGCCACGTAGCCGACGACCGGCTTGGTGACGTTGGCCTTGATGTAGGCCGCGGCCCGCTCCTCGGCGTCGCCGCCGATCTCGCCGATCATCACGATCAGCTTGGTCTCCGGGTCCTTCTCGAACGCCTCGATGGCGTCGATGTGGGTGGTGCCGATGACCGGGTCGCCGCCGATGCCGATGGAGGTCGAGAAGCCGAAGTCGCGCAGCTCGTACATCATCTGGTAGGTCAGCGTGCCGGACTTGGACACCAGGCCGATCGGGCCCTTGCCGGTGATGTTGGCCGGGGTGATGCCGACCAGCGACTCGCCGGGGGTGATGATGCCGGGGCAGTTCGGGCCGATGATCCGGGTCTTGGCGCCCTTCTCCACGTTGTAGGCCCACGCGTACGCGGTGTCCTGCACCGGGATGCCCTCGGTGATGACCACCAGCAGCGGGATCTCCGCGTCGATGGCCTCGATGACGGCGTCTTTGGCGAACTTCGGCGGCACGAACGCGATGGACACGTCGGCGCCGGTCTCCTTGATGGCCTCCGCGACGGTGCCGAACACCGGCAGCTCGACCGCGTTGCCGCCGGAGTCGGTGTGCGCGACGGTGGTGCCCGCCTTGCGCGCGTTCACACCGCCCACGATCCGGGTGCCCGCCTTCAGCATCAGCGCGGTGTGCTTGGTGCCCTCGCCGCCGGTGATGCCCTGGACGATGACCTTGGAGTCCTTGTTCAGGAAGATAGACATTTCGTTTCGTCCTTACTCGGCCGTCGTTATCGGGCGGCTGCCAGTTCGGCGGCCTTGTCGGCGCCTTCGTCCATTGTCTGCGCCAGCGTCACCAGCGGGTGCGCGGCATCGACGAGGATCTTGCGGCCCTCGTCCACCCGGTTGCCGTCGAGACGGACCACCAGCGGCTTGTTCGCGTTGTCACCCAGGATCTCCAGCGCCTTCACGATGCCGTTGGCGACCGCGTCACAGGCGGTGATGCCGCCGAACACGTTGACGAACACGCTCTTGACCTGCTCGTCGTTGAGGATGACGTCGAGACCGGCGGCCATCACCTCGGCCGAGGCGCCACCGCCGATGTCCAGGAAGTTGGCGGGCTTCACGCCGCCGTGGCCCTCGCCCGCGTAGGCGACGACGTCGAGGGTCGACATGACCAGGCCCGCGCCGTTGCCGATGATGCCGACCGAACCGTCGAGCTTGACGTAGTTGAGGTCGTTCTCCTTGGCCTTGAGCTCGAGCGGGTCGGTCGCGTCCCGGTCGGCGAACGCCTCGTGCTCCGGGTGGCGGAATCCGGCGTTCTCGTCCAGGGTGACCTTGCCGTCGAGGGCGAGGATCTCGTCCTGCGGGGTGCGCACCAGCGGGTTGACCTCCACCAGGGTGGCGTCCTCGGCGACGAACACCTCCCACAGCTTCTGGATGGTCACGGCCGCGGCGTCCAGCACGTCGGCGGGCAGGTGGCCCTGCTCGGCGATCGACCGCGCGAACGCCAGGTCGACGCCCTTGACCGCGTCGACCGGAACCTTCGCCAGACGCTCCGGCTTGGTGGCGGCGACCTCTTCGATCTCCATGCCGCCCTCGACCGAGCACATCGCCAGGTAGGTCCGGTTGGCCCGGTCCAGCAGGAAGGAGATGTAGTACTCCTCCGCGATGTCCTTGGCCTCGGCGACCAGGATCTTATTGGTGATGTGGCCCTTGATGTCCAGGCCGATGATGTTCTGCGCGTGCGTGAGCGCGTCGTCCGGGGTGGCGGCGTACTTCACGCCACCGGCCTTGCCACGGCCACCGGCCTTCACCTGGGCCTTGATCATCACCGGCTTGCCGATTTCCGCCGCGATGGCGCGGGCGTCCTCGGCCGTGTCCGTGACGCGGCCCTCGGACGAAGGCACTCCGTGCTTAACGAAGAGCTCCTTCGCCTGATATTCGAAGAGATCCATGTACTCACCGTCTCGTCTGCGTTGTGATGACAACGTCTTTGTTGGCGGCCCGACGTCGGAAGCGGGTCGGGTCGGACTCTAACCAGTCACATGGAGGGCCAATCGGCCACGTTCATCCTAAGTGGCGCAGGTCACGGGGCGGTGCCAGGAGTGGCAAAACCGCTGGCCAACGCTACTGACGAGTAGGTTGCTGACGCCGCGCCAGGTAGAGCGGCCGAACCCGGAAGCGCTCCGCGAACTACTACAGATCGTCGTTGAACGACCTCTCCGGAGTGCCCATACCGCAGTGAGATATTCCGGGCGGGTATGGTGATGAATCTCACATGTTTGTTACGGACCCGCCGCACCGCTTGTGGGCACGACATCGTTTCGTTACCGTCATTGCGGTCGATGTCACAACACGGTCACGACTAGGAGGACGGCAAGCTTGACGCAGCACAGCACTCCGCAGATGGAGAGCCGCTCCGCATTCGACCGATCGACGCCGCTGGTCAGGCGGCATTCGAGTTCCACCCGCTTCACGATGTGGCACCGCCGATGAACCACAGCTCCACCTTCGCTTCCGATGATCGCGTTCGATCCGGACATCGTTACCGCCCCGACGACGAGCCCTTCGCCCCCGTGAGTGGGCACGCCGAGCCCTCGTTCGACCAGCACCACGCCGGGTACGAGGCCGCCCCGCAGGCGAGTTACGACTTCCACCCGCTCGGCACCGGGTACGGCTACGCGGCCGATGCGCACGTGCACGGGCAGGGCTACGACCAGTCGGCCTACCGGAACGCGGCTTACGACAACTCCGGCGCGGCTCACGACAACTCCTGGGCCACGAACAACGCGTGGGCACAACAGGAATGGAACGCGCAGGACACCTGGTCCGACGGTGGCGCCTGGAACTCCGGCGACGCGTGGGCCGAAGAGGAATCCTGGACGCCCGAGGAGAAGCCATGGGCACCCGACGAGCAGTCGTGGGTGTCCGACACCGGTTGCTGGGCTCCCGAAGAAGCCTGGGCCACCGAGACCACCGAGCCGGAGGCCGTCGATCCGGAGCCGAGCGCGCTCGCCGCGCCCACCGTGATCCCGGCCCGCCGGTCCTCGAACAAGCGCGGTGGCGCGCACCGCGTGCCCGCGCCGCCCGCCGCGCTCAAAGGTCGCGCGGCCGTCGCCGCCGTCGCGGCGGGTGCGGTCGTCGCGGCCGGGCAGGCCGCCTTCGCCTCACCCGAACAACTCTCGCAGGCAGTCGATTACGAAGCCGCGGGACAGATCCACGAGATCGCCGCGCAGTCGATGAACGTGGCCGATCCGACGGCGGCGCCGGACTCCCCCCAGGTGCTCAACGTCTCCTCGCCCGCCCACCTCGACCAGTTCGACGACATGCTGCAGAAGGGCCAGAAGTACGCCGAGGACCTCGCCGCCCAGGAGGCCGCGAAGCTTCGCCCGCTCTTCCACAAGTTCTTCGCCGCGGGCACCTTCACCTCCGGGTTCGGCGCCCGCTGGGGCGTGCAGCATCTCGGCATCGACATCGCAGGCCCGATCGGCACCCCGATCTACGCCGTCGCCGACGGCACCGTGATCGAGGCCGGTCCCGCGTCGGGCTTCGGCATGTGGGTCCGCCTGCTGCACGACGACGGCACCGTCACCATCTACGGCCACATCGATACCGCCACGGTGTCGCAGGGCCAGCGGGTGATGGCCGGCGACCAGATCGCCACGATCGGCAACCGCGGGTTCTCCACCGGCCCGCACTGCCACTTCGAAGTCTGGCTGAACGGCGTCGACAAGGTAGACCCGCTCCCCTGGCTGGCGACCCGCGGCATCAGCCTCGGCCCGCAGCGCGACTGAGCGACACTGCCGCTTCAGCCGCACCGGCACCCCGGCCGCCTCAGCGGGCTTCCAGAATGCCTGTTGCGCACAGCGATTCGTCCGTCTACTGCTGATCGGCGCATTCTCGCTCAGCCGTCAAGGCAGCGGTACATGACGATGCGCACGTTCCACGACGGACGGATGACGGATCAGCGTCGGTTCATGGCTCGCCGTACAACGACGTACACGCAGTTCCTTGAGGAGGCAGGCTTCACCTTCCGCTATCCCACGCTCGACAAGGCGTTGACAGACCTGCTACCCCACTGACCGGTCTGCCCGGTTCCCAGATCCGAGGTGCGAGACCGTCTGCCGCGCAGCCCATAATTGGGTGATGACAGCTTCGAAGCCGCCATTGGAACCAATGCGGCCTGTGGAAACGGTGCGGCGGCCGAAGCAAGTCAAGCCCCGGAGGCGGTTCTTCGGGTGGCCGTTCACGTTCGGAGTTGTGCTCGGCCTGATTTCGGGAGCGCTCGTGACGATCGTCGCGGCAGTTTCCCTGTTCATGCATCGCACCGACACGGTCCGCACGTATCCGGCACCGCGCAGCACATATGCCGCAGCCGTGAAGCGGACACACAGCCCGATGGACATCGACTCGTACGAGGTTTGGCTCGGACCGTTCATCGACGGCGGAGTGCCGCGTGGTCACGTCGTCACGATCCCCCTCGGCTGGAGTACCGAGCCACGGATCGACTGGAACCACGACATGGTCGTCCTGCATTTCGCTCCCGGTGGAGAGATCCGGGTCCCTATGGCGATGGTCGTGGATACCCGCTGACCGACTTACTCGCGGTTTCAGGCGGCCGACAAGTCGTCACACGGTAATGCCACGCAAGCACCCGCATGCACGGAATTCGGTTCCACTACATCGCAACGACCGGGGCTCGATCGCCATCACCGACGCGAACACCTCGGTGATCTCGACGACGCCAAGGCCGTCCATGCCGAAGACCCGTTCGCCAGAATACGCCGCGCTGTCACGATGCCGTTCCGGCGAACAATTCAGGCGCAGCCTTCCGCACCTTCCGCAGAACTTTCGATGCCCGATCCGAGGACACGGCAGTCAGAATGGGCAGCGCCGATCGCCATAGCTTCGCCGCGTCCTCGTGCCGCCCGAGACGCCAACGGATAAGACCTGTTTCCGCAGCGGAAAGCGCATGAATCCTGGTGTGCGTCTGCGGGTTCCACATCGAATGCGACAGATGCATGTACCGCTCGGCTTCAGCCTGGTCGCCCAGGGCGGCGAACGCTTTCGACGTCTGCCTGGCCACGCTCGCCTTGTTCGGGCACCAGAGCGCCGCCCAGCGGGGTAACGCAGTGGTTATTTCCGTGCTTATCCACGGTTCCGCCTGCCGCAAAGTACTCCGCGCAGCTCGATGCTGTCCCGTTTCGGCGTGGCAACGCGCCAGACCGACCAGGAACAAGGACATGGTGTCCGGCCCTACCTTGTCGCGCGCCGCTGCCACTCCACGCTCGGCGAGTTCGGCAGCGTGCTTTGGCTGGCGGACGTCGGTCGCATGTAGTCCGAGAATGCGGAAGCAGAAACCGTCCTGTCCCGGCACACTGGATTCCTCCGCGAGCCGCAATGCCGACAGGAAATATCGCTGAGCGATACCGTCCGCCCCCGCATCGTGCGCTTTGAAACCTGCCAGATAGGCCAACTCGGCGGCGGCACTGAACGCTTCGGAACGGACCGTGGAATCGGCGAACCGCGAACGCAGTAGCGAGGCGATATCCGTACTCAGGAATTCCGCCACAGCCGTCCGGCCGATACCACCACCCTTGACCTCGTCCAAGCGCAGGAAAGCGTCCGTGATTTGCTGGACAGCTCGTACTTCCGGCATGCCTACTCGCGCCGAGTCACCTACTCGCATCAACCGGGCGACATCCGGCTGCGATACCAGCGCGGTCGCGGAAAGGGCGGCGCTGTAGACGGACGTGCGCAGGAACGACCGCCGGTCGACGTCCGCTCTGCCCAACATACTGACCAGTGTGACAGGATCACACGTCACTTCACCGCACGCGCGCATGTAGGCCGCGACCACATCGGGCGAGGCGGCGCGTGTTCCCGTCTCGACATGGCCGAGGTAGCTGCGCGAGAACGGTATCCGCGCCGCCAATTCCGCCAGCGACAGTCCCGCCGCCTGTCTGGCGGCTCGCAGCCGTTCCCCGATGTCAGGCAATCCCCCGTCCGTCCCCATGCGTGGATCGTAGGTGCATCCGTAGACGCGCTGTAGCCGTTTCCCCAGTCCGCGAGGGTATTTTCCGCGCGACGCTGGCAGCCGCACCCACCCGGCGGGCGCGCCTGTCCCGGCCGGGACGGACGCACCGCCGGCCGTGAGCGGCCCGCGGTGACATCACCCCGACGGGTGGCGTGCACCCGAATGACGAGCGAGCACAGCAGGGGTGAGACGCGATGGGGTTCAGTTGGTGGCGAGATGGCGAGCAGGACGACATGTCAGCGCAAGCGATCATCGACCGCGTAGCCGCCGAGTGGCGCGCCGAGCGCGAACGGATACGCGCCGGGCAACTCGACCCCGGACTGTGGCCGAACGGCTGGCCGCACGAAGCTCCGGACCACCCGCTCGGCATTCCCGAAGCACACCGGATCATGCAGCAGCACAGGGCGTGCCGTGCCGATCAATGCCCGCGTAAGGCGGCGGCCCGGCAGACGCTCATCGACGCCGGGCGCATGAAGCCGGACACCTCACGGGAGCCACGCTGACGTTTCCCACGGCAGCGGGTCCCGAGTCGGCGCTGCCGATCGCGCGTTCTCGGACAGTTGGGCGGTAGTCGATGTTCCTCGGGCCTGGAACCTCCGCCACGCGTCACCCGAGGACGGCGGTGAGGTCGAGGCGGGTGAGCCGGTCGCGGTCGGACAGGATGTCGATGGCGGTGATGTGGTCGTCGGTGACGGTGAAGCCGATGATCGAGAACGGGTTGCCGTCGAGCGTGTTGACCAGTCCGGGGCCGCCGTTGACGAGGGCGGGGTGGGTGGCGCAGAGGGTGGCCATGCGCTGGAAGGTTTCGGCCTGGCCCGCGACGGCGCTCGCGCCGCGGATCACGCGCATCACCGCACCGGCATCTGCGCGTAGCACCACGTCGGGGTCGAGCAGGCGCAGGAGTTCGTCGAAGTCGCCGCCGCGGGCGGCGGTGAGGAAGGCGTCGACGACCCGGCGCTGACGGGGCAGGTCCGGAGCTGGGCCCGGGGTGGCCCCCTGGACTCGGCGGCGGGCTTGGCTGGCGAGTTTCTTGGCGGTTTGCGGCGTGCGGTCCACGATGGGTGCGATCTGCTCGTAAGGCAGAGCGAACATGTCGTGCAGGACGAAGGCGAGTCGTTCGGCCGGTCGCAGGGATTCCAGCACGACCAGTAGGGCCAGGCCCACCGAGTCGGCGAGCAGCGCTTCGTGTTCCGGGTCCGGTGTGGTCTCGCTGGTGATCACCGGGTCGGGTAGGTGCTCGGCTTCCAGAGGTTCTTCGTGGCGGGTTCTGCGGGCGCGCAGCATGTCCAGGCAGACTCGCCCGACGACGGTGGTCAGCCAGCCGCCGAGGTTGGCGACATCGCTGGTGTCGGTGCGGGCCAGGCGTATCCACGCCTCCTGAACGGCGTCGTCGGCATCGGGGAGCGAGCCGAGCATCCGGTAGGCGACCGATCGCAAGTGGGCGCGGTGTGCCTCGAATCGGTCGGCCGAGAACTGCTCATCGTGCACGGGGTCCTCCTCGGTCTTCTTCCCGCATCGATGACGCGCCGGCGACGGGAAATGTGACCCTCGCTCTTCGCTGGTCGGCTGTGCGCCACCCGGACCCGGCGCCCGGCTCGCCCGTCCAGCTCGTGCGCCCGGAGTGGAGTGAACGGCTCGCCGACGTTTCGACCGGCGGTTTCGCTGTCGCGGTCACGTTTCTCGCCGCCCTACGTCAGTGCAGCAGAACACGATCCGCAGCGGCCGGTCAGCTCTCGACCGGGCGGGGCTGCTGTCGAAGGGAGACATCACTATGAAGATCGAAATACACGGCACCGTCGCCGAAGGATTCGAGCACGTACGCGACGAATTCGCCGCCGTCGTCAGCGAGGAGAACGGGGAATCCGGCGCGCAGCTCGCCGCCTTCGTCCGCGGCCGCCAGGTGGTGGACCTCTGGGCGGGCACGGAAGTCACCGCCACCACGCTGACCGGCCTGCATTCCACGAGCAAGGGCGCCTCCGGCCTGGTGGTGGCGCTGCTGATCCAAGACGGCGCTCTCGATTTGGACCGGCCGGTCGCCCACTACTGGCCGCGGTTCGCCGCGGCGGGTAAGGAGCGCGTCACCGTGCGGGACGTGCTCGTGCACCGATCCGGGATCATCGGAGTCGACGGTGGATTCACCGTCGCCGAACTCGCCGACGAGCAGGTCATCGCCGAACGGCTGGTGGGGCAGCGGCCCTTCTTCGAACCGGGCGCGGTGCACGGTTACGGCGGGTTCGTCACCTACGCCATCGTCGGTGAGGTGGTGCGCGCGGTGACCGGTAGCACCGTCCAGGAGCTGTTCGAGCAACGTATCCGCGCCCCGTACGGGCTGGATGTCTACCTCGGCCTGCCCGCCGAACTCGACCACCGGTACCTGCCGATCCTGCCGTGGCGAGCCAGCCCGGAGATGGAAGCGGCCTTCGCCGCCGCCTCACCCGCACCGCACGGCATCGCGGGGATCTCCTACAACCTCAACGCACGCGGGTTCACTCCCTCCGATGTCATGGCTCTGCCCAACGACACCGCCTTGCGCCGCCTCGGCCAAGGCTCGGCCGGTGGC
>NZ_BAFS01000241.1 GCF_000308415.1 Nocardia asiatica NBRC 100129
GGGAATCGAACCCCTGACCTTCTCGATGCGAACGAGACGCGCTACCAACTGCGCTATAGCCCCGTGCGGCTCCGGGGAACCGCGCTGTGACACTGTATCAGGCCATCGCCCCAGACTCCGAATCGGTGCCGTGAGCTGGGGAAACCGATGCGAACTACGCGCCGGCGGCGCGGCGTATGTCGCCGCGGGTGCGGGTGCGCAGGGCGCGGGCGGTGGCGGGGTCGAAGGGGTCGAGGTGGGCGAACATGGGGTCTTCGTCGTCGAGCTCGACCAGGGTGGAGCGGCGGCGCAGGGCGCGGGCGGTGTCGCGGTCCATGGCGCCGTGCGGGGCGCCGCCGTGACGCCCCGCACGTGGGTCGGTGTCCCCCAGCTGGCCGCGGTTGAGGCGGGCGGAGCGCCTTCGGCGGATCTCCTCCTCCATCCGCACTTGCTTGCGCAGGTAGGCCAGGTAGGTCACCAAGACGGTGGCGGCCAGGCCGCAGACCCACCACAGCAGCGGCGTGACCATTAGGGCGAGGCCGCCGGCGAGGACGGCGGTCAGCAGCAGGCCGAGCACGGCGCGCTGCCGGAAGGTGTAGCGGGCGGCGCGGGCGATGGCGTCGGCCTCGGGGTCGTAGCCGCCGCGGCCACGGCGGGTGGGGACGAACTCCGGTTCCATCGCGTCGGCGTCGTCGTAATCGTCGTAGTCGTCGTAGTCCATGCGGGCGGGCACGGTGGAGCGCGCAGGCGGGATTCTGGCCGCGACCGGCTCGGGGTGGTGTGCGCCCACGCCGTCATCATCGGTCTCCGCGTCGATCTTCGCAGCGACTTCGGCGGCTTCGTCGTCGCCTGCCGACTCGTCGTCGTCCGGTGCGGCGGGCGCGCGGTCCTCGACCTCGGCGTCGTCCGTTTCGGCGTCAGCGATGTCGGATGCCGCGGCGTCGTCGGCCGCGAGCGGGTTCTCCTCGTCGGTCTCGGTGACGGGTTCGTCGGCCGGTGTCGTCATCCGGTCCTCCGCATCATCGCTGTGGGAATACTTTCTCGGTACGCGGCGTCCATCGTGTCGCCCACGGGGCCGCCAGTTCGGATCGGTTTCGTGCCCGCCGGCCGGGCCTTTCCGGAGACGTCGTTTGCCTCCGCCGCGGTGCAGGACTCTGGTCGCCAGCGCGGCGTCGGTGGTCCGGCGGATTCTCGGGTGGCGGTCGGCGAGGATCGGGAACAGGACGAAGACCCAGAGCACGACGAGCCCGATCCACAGGATCGAATTCGGCATCGCGTCAGCACCTCCGTCCCGCCAGGATTTGTGCGGCTCGGCCCGCGAGCGGCGCGTCACACGCCCCGCGCTCGGCCGGCTCCCGTCCGCGCAGCGGCGTGGACGCCGGTCCCCTCGCAGGCTCCCTGCCGATGACGCAAGACGCACCACCGACGTCCGTAGGCTAATTCCGGGTAGCACCAAGTTCCGGCAGGCGCGCCGTGCTCATCCGCCACACCTGTCACATTTCCACCAACGCCACCGCCGTTCGGTGGCCGGTTCTACTGCAGGGTGACGCGCCCCTCTCGCACCAGCCGGTCCAGGACCGTCCCGGCCAGCTCCTCGACGGTCATGCCGACCAGCAGGTGATCCCGCCAGGCGCCGTCCACGTCGAGGTAGCGCCGCAGCAGCCCCTCCTCCCGGAAACCGACATTCCGCAGCACCGCTTGGCTGGCCAGGTTCTCCGGTCGCACGGTGGCCTCGATCCGGTGCAGACCCACCGGTCCGAAGCAGTGGTCGACGCCGAGCGCCAACGCGGCCGTCGCGACCCCCTGCCCACTGAGGTCCTTGGCCACCCAGTAGCCGATCCAGGCCGAACGCAGTGCGCCGCGCACGATATTGCCGACGGTCAACTGCCCGCTGAACGCGCCGTCCACTTCGATCACGAGCGGGATCATCGCGCCGCGCCGGGCCTCGGCCTTCAGACTCGACCACAGCGAGGGCCAGTTGGAGGCATGGTTGCGCGCCTCCCACGTCCCGCGCCCGGTCGGCTCCCACGGCTCGAGATGCGCGCGGTCGCGCAACCGGATCCGGCTCCACGCCGCCGCGTCCCGCAGCCGCACCGGACGCAAGGTCACCTGCCCGGCCGCCACCCGAACCGGGCCGAGTCGCGCCGGCCACCCCGGATGCTGCGTGACCCGGAAGACGTTCATCGCGTCCACGTCTCAACCGCGCTGCGCGAGGAAGGCGACCTGGACTTCGTCACCGGTGCGGATCTCGGTGTCGTCCGGGTCGATCACGATCAGGCTGTTCGCCTCGGCGAGCGTGGCGAGCAGGTGCGAGGACGAGTTCCCGCCGCCGAGCGGCTGTACGAGGTATTCGCCGGTCGCTTCGTCCCGCATGAGCTGCGCGCGCAGATAGCCCTTGCGCCCGGCCATGGAACTGATCGGCGTGATCGTGCGGGCGCTGATGATCCGGCGCATGGGATGCCTGCGCCCCAACGCGATTCGGATCAGCGGCCGCACCATCACCTCGAATACCACCAGTGCCCCGACCGGATTGGACGGCAGCAGGAACGTCGGCACCTCGTCGCGGCCGAGCCGCCCGAACCCCTGCACCGAGCCGGGATGCATGGCCACACGGGTGATCTCGAGCTCGCCGAGCCCTTCGAGCGCCTCCCGGACCTGCTCGGAGGCCCAGCCGCCGACCGCGCCCGCGATGACGACCACCTCGGAGCGCACCAACTGCCCCTCGACCGCGTCACGCAACCGGCGCGGATCGGAGCTGACGATGCCGACGCGGTTCACGTCCGCGCCCGCGTCCCGCGCGGCCGCGGCCAGCGCGTAGGAGTTCACGTCGTAGACCTGGCCGGGGCCGGGTGTGCGGTCGATATCGATCAGCTCTCCGCCCACGGAGAGCACCGATAGTCGCGGACGCGGGTGCACCAGCACCTTGTCTTGGCCGACGGCGGCGAGCAGCCCCACTTGCGCGGCGCCGATGATGGTGCCCGCGCGCACCGCGACATCGCCCGGCTGGACGTCGTCGCCGATCCGCCGGACGTAGTCGCCGGAGCGCACCGGCTCGTACACCTTGATCCTGACCCGCCCGCCGTCGGTGAAGTCCAGCGGGAGCACCGCGTCGGCGAGGGTGGGCATCGGGGCGCCGGTGTCCACCCGGACGGTCTGGCGCGGCTGCAAGCGGATCGGCTGACGCGAACCGGCCACCACCTCGCCGACCACGGGGAGGGTGAGATCGACCAGATCGCCCGCCTCGTCCCGGATGTCGGCCCCGGCCGAGGCGACATCGACACTCCGCACGGCGTAGCCGTCGATGGCCGCCTGGTCGAAGCCGGGCAACGGACGTTCGGTGACCACGTCCTCGGCGCACAGCAGGCCCTGGGCCTCGGAAATCGCGACTCGGACCGGCCGGGGCGCGACTGCCGCGGCGGTCACCTTGATCTGCTGATCCTCAACCGAGCGCATCCAGCCCTTCCTGATCCTCTCCGCACTCCATCCGACCTCGCCTGCGCGGGCACGCGATCGCGCCGCGGCGCAAGCGCATTCGCGCGCACCGCGGTGAACCATCATTCGTACCCGACGGTCCGGTCTCGGCGAAACCCCCGGCCTGGTCCGTCAGTCGTCGGTCGTCAGCTGCGGATCCCAGTCCGGACCGAGGCGGTGCTGCAGCCACTCGCGCAGGGCGGGGCCGTATTCCTCTCGTTCCAGTGCGAAATCGACCGCAGCACGAAGATAACCGCCCGGGTTGCCCAAATCGTGGCGCGACCCACGGTGCACCACCACATGAACCGGATGTCCCTCGGCGATCAGCAGGGCGACGGCGTCGGTGAGCTGCAGTTCGCCGCCCGCGCCGGGCTCGATGCGGCGCAGTGCGTCGAAGATCGCGCGGTCGAGCAGGTACCGGCCCGCGGCCGCGAACGTCGACGGCGCGTCGGCGAGCGCGGGCTTCTCCACCATTCCTTTGACGCGCAGCACATTCGGGTTCACCGCGTCCGGCACCGGAGCCACGTCGAACACGCCGTACGCGCTGACCTCGTCCTTGGGGACGTCGATGGCGCACAGCACCGTCCCGCCGCGCTTGCGGCGCACCCGGCTCATCACGTCGAGCACCCCGCGAGGCAGCACGAGGTCGTCGGGCAGCAGGACGGCGATGGCGTCCTCGTCGTCGTCGAGCGCCTGCTCGGCCTGGGCCACCGCGTGCCCGAGACCGAGCGGCTCCTCCTGCACCACCGAGGTGACGTCGAGCAGGCCCGGCGCCTTGCGCACCTTCTCGAGCAGCTTGAACTTGCCGCGCTCGGCCAGCGTGCTCTCCAGCACCAGGTCCTCGACGAAGTGCGCGACCACGCCGTCCTTGCCCGGAGACGTGACGATCACCAGCCGCTCGGCGCCGGAGCCCGCCGCCTCGGCGGCGACCAGCTCGATGCCGGGGGTGTCCACTACGGGAAGAAGTTCTTTGGGCACCGTCTTGGTCGCGGGCAGGAACCGCGTCCCGAGCCCGGCCGCGGGCACCACGGCCGTGCGGAAGCACGACACCGCCGTGTCACCGGGCTTTCCGGACTTTGCTGTCATACGCATACCCTATCCATCCATCACGCCGCCGGGTCGGCGTCGCGCCGACCCGGTACCGGGGTGAGCCTATGGTGATCACTGTGGGGATGCCCGGCGAGCGCGATAAACATGCATGGCGCACGGAACTGATCGCGCGCCGGCGTGTGATGAGCGCCACCGAGCGCGAGGAAGACGCGTCCGCCCTGGCCGGCGCCGTCCACACGTTGGACGCGCGCGGGTGGGTCTGCGCGTATGTGCCGGTCGCGGGCGAACCGGGATCGACGGCCATGTTGGACGCGTTGCGCGCCGACGGCGCACGCGTGCTGCTGCCCGTCACCGGTCCGCCGGGGCCACTGAGCTGGGCGGAGTACACCGGCGCGGACGCCGTGCGCCGGGCCCGCTACGGACTGCTGGAGCCGGTGGGGGCCGTACTGCCGCCGGAGACCGTCGCCCGGGCCGAGCTGATCCTGGTCCCCGCCCTGGCGGTGGACCGCCGCGGAGTGCGGCTGGGCCGCGGCGCGGGCTATTACGACCGCACGCTGCCCGCCGCCCGGCCGGACGCCCGGCTCGTCGCGGTGGTGCGGGACGAGGAGCTACTCGACCGGCTTCCCGAGGAACCGCACGATCTCCGCATGGGCTGGGCGCTCACGCCGCGCGGTGGCTTGCGGCGACTGGGCGACGATTACCCTGGGGAATGAAACACCGATTGGCGGTGTTGGCACTGTCGGCTGTAGAGTGCCAGATCGACGAACACCGCGGAGGATCCTGTGCCTACTTACTCGTATGCGTGCACCCAGTGTGACAACCGCTTCGACATTGTTCAGTCGTTCTCCGACGAGGCGCTGAGCGTGTGCTCGGAGTGCTCCGGGAAGCTGCGCAAGCTGTTCAACTCGGTCGGCATCGTCTTCAAGGGCAGCGGTTTCTACCGCACCGACAGCCGCGGTGGCTCCTCCACCGCCAGCGAGCCCGCCAAGTCCGAGAGCAGCAGTTCGAGTTCGTCGTCGGACTCCGGGTCGTCGAGCGGGTCCACCGCCTCCGCCAGCACGGCCGTGGCCAGCTGATTCGACGGTTTTCAACAGCCAGTACGCTATCCACAGCCCCCCGTGAGCCGGGCCGGGTGAGAGCGCGTCCGGCCATAGGATCCGGCCATGACTCGTGCACTCGCCCGCTTCGGCCGCGGCGGCTGGCATCCTGCCGGTTGGCAGCGACCGCCCTGGGCCGACATCGCGCTGGCCCGGCGGCTGCTCGCCGCCGCTCTCGCCGCGCTCGCGGCCTTCCTCTTCCTCCGGGGTGACCCGGACACCGCCCGCACGCCGGTCGTCGTCGCGGGCCGAGACCTCCCGCCCGGACGGCTCCTGGAGGCAGGTGACCTGCGTTCCGTACCGCGCGAGGCGGGCACGCTTCCCGAGGGCGCGGTCACCGATCCCGCCGCTCTCGTCGGCGCCACACTGACCGGCGCCGTGCGCCAGGGCGAGATGTTCACCGACCTGCGCGTCGTCGGTCCACGCTTGGCCGCGGCGGCGACCGGCGCGCGCGAGGCGCGGATCGTGCCGATCCGCCTGGCCGACACGGCGGTCGCCGACATTCTGCGGGCCGGCGATCGCGTCGATGTGATCGGCGCGGAAGACGCGAGCGGGCCCGGAACCCGTCCGGTCCGCACGCTGGCCACCGACGCCGCCGTCATCCTGGTCTCCGGCGCGGCCGAGGGGCGGGCAGCCGCGGACCGAGTGGTCTTGGTCGCGATGGATGCCGAGCACGCCGCCGCCGTGGCCGGGGCGTCACTGCGCACCGCGCTCACCGTCGTCTTCCACTGACCCGCCGGAAGCGGTCGGCTGCTGGTCGTCGGCGCCGGTGTCGCGCCATGCCGAAGAAGCGCTTCGGACGCGACGACACCCGCGGCTACCGATTCGGAGGAGCTGAATCAGGCCCGGTCTGCTGTCGAGGGACACCAATGCGGGCCGAGGCGCAGGGATCTATCCGGCTCCGCCGTGGGCAACGCGAAACGGGCCTGTCGTGATGGCGACAGGCCCGTACGCGTTGTGCGAGTGGGTAATCGCGATCAGCCGAGGCTGAACGGCGCTCCCCACAACGTCACCCAGGTGATGACATTGTCGGTTTCGACCTCGACGCTCACGAAAGCACGCGCCTGCGCGTAGCCCGCGCAACCGTTCAGGCCGATGGTCTCGTCGGACCACGTCACCGAACCGCTGGTGCCCCGGAAGGCATTACGCGTCTTGTGCGACTCGTTGCCGAAGTCGTCGGCCTGCTCCAGATCGAGCACATAGAACGACTTCGCCTGACCCGGGCCCAACGACAGGTTACCGCCGCTGTTGGCCCCGACTCCGCCGGTGACGTTCTGCCCGTCGCTCCAGTCCACATTGCCGTCGACACCGCCGGTGGCGCCGCCACCGGCGATGTTCACCTGGCAACCCACGGTGTAGCCCGGGAAGATCTTGCCACCGGCCGCACCGGACAACTCGACCTGCGCGCTACCCGAGACCCACGCATTCCGATGCAACGGCGTCGCACCCATGGACGGACTGATGGTCGCCGACTCACCGACCAAGCGAACGGTCACGACAGTGCCGTCCGACAGCGTCTTGACCAGCTCGCCGCCCGGCAGCGGAACGAAAGTGTCGGCGTTGGCCGCACCGGTCGAGAGCAGTCCCACAGCGATTGCCGCGGACGCGCACAGGCCGGCCGCGCGCGCCAGTTTCTTACGATCGAACATGATGGTATTCCCCTAGAGAATCGAATTCGCTTCAGCGAAAAAAGGTTTGACGGATCCGACCAGTGTCAGCCGATGCTGAACGGCATCCCGTAGAGGGTGGTCTTCGAGTAGTGATCCCCGATGATCTCGACGACCGTGTACGAACGCGCCTGCGCGTAACCCGCACAGCCCTGGATCTGGATCTCCGCATCCTGATACTCCACCGAGTACACACCCGGCTTCAGGATGTCCTTGTAATCGATCTGAACGAACTTGACCTCACCCGGACCGAGGTTGATACCGATCGAACCTCCGGCGCTCGCGCCCTCGAGGTTCACACTGCCGGAGACACCGGCGGAAATCGCGTCGTCGGCGATACTCACCTGACAGCCGACGATATAACCGGTGTTCAACTGCGAAGCACCGTGGGTGGACGAATTATTGGTTCCGGGGTTTCCGGTCGGACCGTTGTTCGGTCCGATCTCCCCCTCGGGAGTGACGGCGACATCGGCGATGGCGTTCCCCGACACCCACACGACACGGCCGGCACCGTTCGCGGCGAGAGAGGGGGAGATCAGGGCGCGCTCGCCCGTGCGGGCGATGTTCACGCCAGGACCGGCCTTGTGACCGTCCGGCAACGGCACGAAGACATCGGCATTTGCGGCGCCGGTCGACAACAGACCGGTGGCTACGGCCGCTACGGCGGCGGCGCCCGCGACGCGGACGCCTCGAGACAGACCGTTGGTGCGGTACTTGCTCATCTTTTTCCTCATCAGGTTGCATCCGTCCGCCCCATGGTGTCGAGGCGGGCGTGTCCCTCCAAAGCCGACGGCGCGTGTGCTGGAATGTGGTGTCCATCAAACGATCCGCCGACCATCGCGTCATCGAGCGATCTCGGACGAAACAATGCTATTCGGTATCAACCGGACTTTTCGGGAAATTCGGGCAAATAGTCTCGGAACTCGGCGTACGCCGACTAAGATCAGCAGGTTTTGGCAACGCAGGTGAATTCATGACGAAATGGACCCGTCGCACAGCGAGGGTCCATTTCGTTGCCGGCTACGGGTTTTTCACCCGCCGTTCACTCAGCCGAGGCTGAAAGGCTGTCCCCACAACGTCACCCAGGTGATGACATTGTCGGTTTCGACCTCGACGCTCACGAAAGCACGCGCCTGCGCGTAGCCCGCGCAACCGTTCAGGCCGATGGTCTCGTCGGACCACGTCACCGAACCGCTCGTGCCCCGGAAGGCATTACGCGTCTTGTGCGACTCGTTGCCGTAGTCGTCGGCCTGCTCGAGATCGAGCACATAGAACGACTTCGCCTGGCCCGGGCCCAACGACAGGTTACCGCCGCTGTTGGCCCCGACTCCGCCGGTGACGTTCTGCCCGTCGCTCCAGTCCACATTGCCGTCGACACCGCCGGTGGCGCCGCCACCGGCGATGTTCACCTGGCAACCCACGGTGTAGCCCGGGAAGATCTTGCCACCGGCCGCACCGGACAACTCGACCTGCGCGCTACCCGAGACCCACGCGTTGCGGTGCAACGGCGTGGCACCCATGGACGGACTGATGTTGGCCGACTCACCGACGAGGCGGATGGTCACGACGGTGCCGTCCGACAGCGTCTTGGTCAGCTCGCCGCCCGGCAGCGGAACGAAGGTGTCGGCATTGGCCGCACCGGTGGAGAACAGGCCCATGACGATGGTGGCAGCGGCGCCGACACCGGCCATCCGCGCCAGGTTCTTACGGTTGATCATGGTTGATATCCCTCGAGGGTCGGATCCGCTTCAGCGGGAGGATGGTTCGTTGAATTCGACAGACGTCAGCCGATGCTGAACGGCATCCCGTAGAGGGTGGTCTTCGAGTAGTGGTCGCCGATGATCTCGACGACCGTGTACGAACGCGCCTGCGCGTAACCCGCACAGCCCTGAACCTGGATCTCGGCATCCTGGTACTCGACGGAGTACACACCGGGCTTGAGGATGTCCTTGTAATCGATCTGAACGAACTTGACCTCACCCGGGCCCAGGTTGATACCGATCGAGCCACCCGCGCTGGCGCCGCTGAGGTTCACGCTGCCCGACACACCGGCGGAGATCGCGTCATCGGCGATGCTGATCTGGCAGCCGACGATGTAGCCGGTGCTCAGCTGCGACGCACCGTGCGTCGAGGAGTTGTTGGTTCCGGGGTTTCCGGTCGGCCCGTTGTTCGGTCCGATCTCACCCTCCGGGGTGACGGTGACGTCGGCAATCGCGTTGCCCGATACCCAGACCACGCGCCCGGCGCCGTTGGCGGCCAACGACGGTGAGATCAGGGCCCGCTCTCCGTTCCGGGTGATCGTCACGCCAGGCCCAACCTTCTGGCCGTCCGGCAACGGCACGAAGGTATCGGCATTGGCAGCACCGGTCGAAAGCAGGCCCATGGCAACAGCCGCGGCAGCGCCTATGCCCGCGACGCGGGCACCGCGGCGCAGACCTTTGGTGCGGTTCTCGCTCATACTTCCCCTCATCAGGTTCAAACAAGTCAACCTCGACCATCGAGGCTGGACAGTGGTCCTCTCAGGCCCAGCTCAGTGTGATGCTCCTTTGTTGCCGATGTGTAACCGGCTGTTATTTCGGCGCAACTTGCGGACGACGGAACCGAGCCGAGTTCCGCCGAACGGCCGCTATCTGCCGAAACCTGGGCCTGTGGGGTCCATTCGTCGATTGGCTCGATGGGGAGATTAAACGTTCCATAACGAGGTTTGCAACGCGACGTTTCGTAAAGTTCAAGGTGACCCACATCACAGTTGCGCACATTTGAATATGGCTTGACGTGCATAAATGCAGGTTCGCTACAGCCGGAGCGCGAGGGACGTGTGCGCGATCGGCACAGGAGCGCCATGGACCAGGTACGGGACAGGGCCGTAACGATCTCGCCCGAGTTACTTTCAGGCGGAAACGATCACCGGGAGATAACGAAGCAGGGTGGACCCTAGTACGTAGCTACTACGTAGATATCGGCTCAGCCGTGATGCGGAGGCACCTGGGCGCGCAGCCAGTCGTCGCCGGACCGGTGGTCCTCACGGTCGTCGCGCTCGTCGCCGGTGGTCTCGGGCAGGGTGTCACCGAAGATCTTCGCCAGGCGCGCGGAATCCCTCGCCCGGCGCGCGGCCGGGCGAGGGTTCTCGGCGGAAGGGGGGGTGGTGATTATTCGACCAATCCGGAGAGTTCACCGATCACCCGGCTGGCCAGCGGACCGAGGGTCGCCATGCCGTCCCGGATGGCGGACCTGGTGCCGGGCAGGTTGACCACCAGGGTGCTGCCGGACACGCCCGCCACCCCGCGGGACAGTCCCGCGTCCAGCGACCCGGCCACCCGGCCGGAGGACCGAAGGGCCTCGCTGATTCCCGGCAACTCGCGGTCGAGCACCTGCGAGGTGGCCTCCGGCGTCACGTCACGCGGGGACATGCCCGTGCCACCGACGGAGATCACCAGGTCGACGCCGCCGATCACCGCGGTGTTGAGCGCATTGCGGATCTCCACCTCGTCGGCCTGCACCGACACCGACGCGTCCACGAGGAAACCCGCCTCGGTGAGCAGCTCGGTGACCAGTGGACCGAGCGAGTCAACACCTCCATGCGCCGTTCGATCGTCGACGACCACCACCAGAGCACGCCCCGCCACAGGAGCATCGATTTCCATGCTGCTCACCGTAGCGCCTGCGTCGAGCAACTCCGCGGCCGCGCCGAGAACGTCGGCGTCGACGTCGATCAGCCGGGGCCGCCCGGCGGGAACCGCGCGCATCACCGGCCGCCGTCCGCGGGCGCGCCGGAGAGGGTCACTTCGACGGTCTTGGCGTTGTTGCCTTGGTCATCGGTGTAGGTGACTTTCACCTTGTCTCCCGGTTGGTGTGAGCGGACCGCCGCGACGAGCGCGTTCCCCGAATCGATCGGGCGGTCGTCGAGCTTCGTCACCACCGCGCCCGGCGGAATGCCCGCGCGCGCCGCGGGCCCGTCCGCCGTCACGTCGCGGACCTTCGCGCCGGAAATCTGCTGCGCCGGGTCCTGCTGACGCGACACGGTGATTCCGATCTGGGCGTAGGTGGCCTTGCCGGTCTTGATCAACTCGTCGGCCACCCGGCGCGCCTGATCGACGGGGATCGCGAAGCCCAGCCCGATCGACCCGGTCTGGCCGCCCGCCATCTCGGTGGGCCCGAGTGTCGCGATGGCGGTGTTGATGCCGATGAGCTTCCCGTTGCCGTCCACAAGGGCGCCGCCGGAGTTGCCGGGGTTGATCGCGGCGTCCGTCTGGATCGCGTCGATCACCGGACTGACCGCGGGACCGGGCTCGCTGCCGTCGCCGGAGGTCACGACGGGACGGTTCAGCGCCGACACGATGCCCGTGGTGACCGTGCCCGCCAGCCCCAGCGGCGACCCGATCGCCACGACCGGCTGGCCGACCTGGAGATTCGACGAGGCGCCCAGCTCGATCGGGGTCAGGCCGGTTTTCCCGGACACCTTGATGACCGCCAGGTCGGAGACCGGATCGGCGCCGACCAGCGTCGCGGGCGCACTGCTGCCGTCGGAGAACACGACCTCCATCTTGGCGCCCGGCCCGCCGCCGGCGGCCACGTGATTGTTGGTCAGGATCAGGCCGTCGGAGGAGAGCACCACCCCGGAGCCCTCGCCTTCGGCCTTGCTGCTGGCCACCTTGATCATCACCACGCTGGGCAGCACTTTCTGGGCGACCGCCTGGGTGGAGCCGGCCGGAGCGTTCACGGCGTTGCTGACGTTCGGCTTCGGCGCGTCCAACGCGTTGGTCACCGGAGCTCGCCCGTCGTCGCCGTGCGTGACCAGGGCACCGACCGCACCACCGATACCGCCACTGACCAGCGCGAGCGCGACGGCTCCGACGGCGAGGCCGGCGCGGAACGGGCGCCGGGCCGCGGCGGTCGGTGCGCCGTGGGCCGGAGCGTGCGGCGGCGTGGAGCCCGGCGGCGGGCCGAACGCCGCCGGGTATCCGCGCTGCGGCGGATACTGCGGCGCGGTGTGCTGCGGGCCGTAACCGTACGCGGGCCCGGGCACGCCGCCGTGCGGCGCCTGACCGGGCGCACCCGCCGGTCGCGCGTCGGGCGCCGCGCCGCGGATCTGCTCGGTCGGCTGGTGCCCGGGTCCGCCGTCCATCGGACCCGGCTCCCGGCGATCCTTCGAATCCTCGGTCATGGACTCCTCGTTTCTGCTCAGTCCCGACCAGGTTGGCCATGGCGGCTGAGAGCGGACTGAGACCCTGCTTTCAGTTTTCCGAGATCTA
>NZ_BAFS01000240.1 GCF_000308415.1 Nocardia asiatica NBRC 100129
GATCAACAAGTGGGACCGGCCGGGCCGGGCGCCGCTGGAGCTGCTGGACGAGATCGACGAGCGGATCGGCCTCACTCCCACCCCGTTGTTCCTGCCGGTCGGGATCGCGGGCGACTTCCGCGGCCTGCTGCGCCGCGGCCCGGACGGCGTCCCGCTCGAGTACATCCACTTCACCCGCACCGCGGGCGGCGCGACCATCGCGCCGGAGGAGTCGCTCACGCCCGAGGCGGCCGAGGCGCGCGAAGGCGAGCCGTGGACCACCGCCGCGGAGGAGAGCGAGCTGCTCTCGGCCACCGGTCAGGACCATGATCAGGAACTGTTCCTCGCCGGGCAGACCTCACCGGTCATCTACGCCTCCGCGATGCTGAACTTCGGCGTGCGGCAGTTGCTGGAGACGCTGGTCGCGCTCGCGCCGCCGCCGGGGGCGCGGCGGGACGTGGACGGGAAGCCGAGAGAGACCGGAGACCCGTTCAGCGCGGTGGTGTTCAAGGTGCAGGCGGGCATGGACGCCGCCCACCGGGACCGGCTGGCCTTCATGCGGATCGTGTCCGGCGAGTTCGAACGCGGCATGGTGGTCACCCACGCGCAGACCGGGCGGCCCTTCGCCACCAAGTACGCGCTGACCGTATTCGGGCGGGAACGCGCCACCGTCGACACCGCCTATCCGGGTGACGTGGTGGGGCTGGTCAACGCGACGGCGCTGGCGCCGGGTCACACGTTGTTCGTGGACAAGAAGGTGGAATTCCCGCCGATCCCGTCGTTCGCGCCGGAGCATTTCGCCGTGCTGCGGGCCCGGACCGCGGGCAAGTACAAACAGTTTCGCAAGGCCGTCGACCAGCTCGATTCCGAGGGCGTGGTGCAGGTGCTGCGCAACGACATCCGCGGCGACGCCTCCCCCGTGCTCGCGGCCGTCGGCCCGATGCAGTTCGAAGTGGTGACCGCGCGGATGCTGACGGAGTTCAACGTCGAGACCACGATGGAGCACCTCGGCTACACGCTGGCCCGGCGTACCGATGCCGCGTCGGCGGAGGAACTCGGCCGGCAGCGCGGCGTGGAGGTGTTCACCCGCTCAGACGGTGCGCTGCTCGCGCTGTTCAGCGACAAGTGGCGGCTGCAATACATCGAGAAGGAACACCCGGCGCTCACCTTGGAGCCCCTGGTCGCCACCGCCGACTGAGTCAGCCGGCCTCCGACTCCGGCCGCAGCGGCGGGACGCCTGGGTCGCGCTCGATGGAGGATATGCCGTCTTCCTTGGCGATCAGGCCCCAGCGGCTGGAGGTCAGGCGCAGGCTGGGCAGGTCGCTGAGCGAGAGCACCACTTCGTAGGTGCGCTCGTAGCCGGTGTGCGAGATCCGCCAGCGTCCGTCGTCACAGCGGACGTAACGGTCGGTGTAGAAGGCCGCGCCGCGCAGCAGCATGTTGTGGCCGGGAATGAGCACCGTGTCGGCCAGGTACCAGGTGCCGGTGGCGGTGTCGCCGTCCACGTCGATCTCGGGATGGTCGCAGCGGTGCTCGGTGATCACGTGCGGGCCGAGCGTATTGCGCATGAACGCGATGAAAGCCTCGCGCGATTCGAACTGCAGATATTCGCTGTAGGTGGCGGTGGCCTCGGGGATCATGGTGTCCGCGAAATCATCCCATGATTTGGTGTCGAGTGTGCGCAGATACCGGTACTTCAGCCGGGAGATCGCGGAGACGTCGTCCGGCTCCCGCTCCTGGCCGCCGCTCGGGCGTGGATCGCCGCGCACCTGCCCGAAGTCGATCGGTCCCGCGTCGAAACGAAGCCGCCCGCCACCGGCGCGCCGGTCGCCCTGATCCCGTTCACCCGCGGTCGCGGCCCGCTGGCCGCGACCCGGCCCCGATCCGCCCGGATCGACGTCCCGCTCGCCGGGCTCCGGTCCGCCGGGATCGATGTCCACTCCGCCGCGCTCCTGCCGCTCCGGGGGAAATGCCGGATCGTCGCGCTGCTGACCACCGGAGTTCATACCCCGGTCATTACGCACTTGGCCAGCGATGCCCAATCCTGGGTCGCCGCGCCCCTGCCCGCCGGTTCGCTGATCCATACCCTCAACAATCCCATCCCGGAGGCCGGATTGGGAGAGTTGTATCAGATTGCTATCGCGGGGGTGTGGAACAGCCCGGCGAAGATCAACTCCCGGCGTCAGGGATTGATCGTGAAGCAGGTGCGGCAGAAGTCCTCACCGAACTCGGTCAGCCGGAGACTCTTGCGCACGATCTTCGGCGCCCGGCCCGCCTTCTTCAGCGCCGCCTCCACCACCGGCTGCACCTCGAGCACCATGTACCGGCTCAGGACCACCGGATCGTCCGAGGTCAGCGTGAGCCCGAGACGGTTGAGGTTGATGAGGTAGGAGCGCGAGCGGTCGGGGTATCGCACTCCCGCCTGCTCGGGCACCGAGGTGAGATCGCCCTGCACCAGTTCCGAGCCGATTCCGAGCGGACGGTTGGTGCGCACGTCGACCGACGGCTGCGGGCCGTTGAGCGCCATGAAGCGCAGGATGCGCGCCTCGTCGGGAGCCAGCTCGTCGAGGATGCGGTCGTAGGCCGGGTGCACGTCCTCGGTGAAGTAGACGTCGGCGGACCTGGCCAGCAGCGCGTCACCGCGGCGGCGCAGCTCCTCGCTGCTGGCCGAGCGGAGGTAGGAGCCCACCGCCAGCGCCTGCTGCGAGGTGGGGCCGTTCGAGGTCGGCACATAGCTGACGATCTCCCGGACCGAGCCCTCGGTGACGCCGAGCGCGCTGCGTGCGATGGAACGCAACGCGTTCCCGGTGCGCTCGGCTATCTCGGCCGAGGACTCCCCGTCCAGCGCGGCCTGGGTGATCTCCCTGGTGACCTCGTAGGTCGTGCCGACCGCCCATTGGCTACCGCGCACGACGGTGCCCGCGGCCAGGCCTGCCGCTCGGAACACGCCGCGGATCAGCCGGGCTTCATTGCTGATCTGCCGCTGTTCGACATCCGAACTGCGCTCGACGGCGCGAGGACCCGGCCTGGCCATGTCCTGTCCGGTCCTGTCGTCTGCCACGTTTTCTCCGATATCGCCGGGGGGAACGAATCCGCTCCACAGATTACTTCCCCTTGTGTCGCGGGTCATTCGCACCGCCTGACTCGGACAGTCCGACCGGCACGCGGCGCGCAATGGGGTTTCCTTGCCGAGGGGGTGCTAGTTTTGGGTGCCGGTGAGGCGGCGATCACCGGTGTATCGGCAGGAGGGTGTCGTGTTAGAGAGCGTATTCGGAATCCACCCCACGATCCTCCTGGAGCTCGTGACCATACCTCTTTTCACCGGGGTGATCGGCTACATCACCAACTGGACCGGCGTGCTCATGCTGTTCAAGCCGGTCGCCTTCCACGGTGTTCGAGTTCCCGGCCTGCGCGCGCTGTATCCGTTCCTTCCCAAGCGAATTCAAGTTCTTCCCCTGCTGAGCTACGACGGCCGATTCGGCTGGCAGGGCATCGTCCCCTCCCGCGCGGACAAGATGGCCAGCATCGCGGTCGACAAGGGCCTGGCCAAACTCGGCAGCGTCGCCGACTTCTACCGGGAACTGGAGCCGGACAAGCTGGCCGAGCACCTGGCGAGCATCGCCGACGCGCAGATCAAGGACATCGTCGAGGAAATTCTGCGCCGCGAACACCCCCAGCTCTGGTACAACCTGCCCGCGCAGGTGCGCGACATGGTGCACGCCAGGGTGCGCCAGCAGCTGCCGGAGATCCTGCGCGAGCTGACCGAGGAATTGGGCGCGAATATCGATCAACTGCTCGATGTGAAGCAGATGGTGATCCGCTACTTCCAGGCCCGGCCGCATCTGCTCAACACGCTGTTCCAGGTGCTCGGCGCGAAAGAACTGCGATTCATGCAGAACTTCGGTTTCTACTTCGGCGCGCCGATGGGCGTGTTGCTGGTCGTCGTGCTGCATCTGACCGGCTGGTCCAGCCTGGTCGTGCTGCCGATCGGTGGCGTGATCATCGGCTGGGTGGTCAACTGGATCGGCATCAATATGATCTTCGCGCCCGCCTATCCGAAGTGGTGGGTTCCGTGGCGGCAGGGCCTGCTGATCAAACGAAAGTCCGAAATCACCGACGGTTACGCGGAATTGGTTTCCAGCCAGGTGATCACCGTGGCGAATATCGGCGACGAGTTGCTCAACGGCCCGCGCTCGGATCGCACCATGCAGATGCTGGAGGACACGCTGCGGCCCGCCGCCGACCGCGCGCTCGGCCCGGCGCGTCCGGCCGTCAAGTTCGTGCTCGGCAGCCGCGAATACGACTCGTTGCAGTCCACGTTCACCAGCGAGGCCATGGCCATCGCGCCGATCGCGTTCGCCGACCCGGAGTTCAACGTCCGCCAGGGCAGGCAGATCAACGAATACATCGCCAGGCAGATGGCGATGTTGTCGCCGCCGGACTTCGTCGACATGCTGCGCGCGGCTATCAAGCAGGACGAATGGCTCCTTTTCGTCCATGGCGGCGTGCTGGGGCTGTTCGCCGGATACGCTCATATCCTGATCTTCGGAACGGGAGTGGCGACATCATGGCTGTAGCGGGTCCGGACGACGGCGATATCGAGGCCGTCGAGCACCTCGACGCGACGGCGGCGAACGCCGAGCCATCGCAGGAGATCGCCCGGCGGCCGGCTTCGGACATCGCTCACCCCGGCGAATCACCCAGACGAATAACGGTTCCCGTGGCCACCGTGCGTGCCGCGACGGGCGTCGCACGGGTCGCGTGGACCGCCGTCACCGGCGTGACCTCCTGGAGTGTCGGCACCGCGGTCGGCGTCACCTCGACCGTCGTGCGGCGCAGTATCGAGGGAGCGCCGCCGCGAGAAGTGTTGGCCGAGGCCGAGTCCGAGGTCCGCGACGCGATGCGCAAAGCGCTCGGCATCCCGGCCGCCGGGGAATCCACCGCCCCGGACGCCGTGCCGACGCTGCGCGAGCAGGGCGCCGCGCTGCTGCGATTGTCGGCCAGCCCGCACGGCGAGGACGACAACCACCCGGCCTTCGCGGGCATGCTCGCCGAGCTGACTCCGGACGAGGCGCGCATCCTGCGTTTCCTGCATCTGGACGGGCCGCAGCCCTCGATCGACATCCGCACCGGCCGCCCGCGCGCCCTGGGCTCCGAACGCCTCGGCTCGATGCTCACGCTGATCGGCGAGCACGCCGGCCTGCGCTTCCCCAACCGGATCCAGCAGTATCTGACCAACCTGCGCAGGCTCGGCTTGGTCGAACACGCGCGCGAGCCGGTCGGCAACCCGAACCGGTACCAGCTGCTGGAGGCGCAGTCGCCGGTGCGGGAGATACTCAAGCGGTCCGGCTTCGGCACCAAGGTGATCTACCGCAGCGTGGTGCTCACCGATTTCGGCGCGGACTTCGTGCGCACCTGTCTGCCCGTGGTGGTGCAGGACGGACGCGCCTCCGGGCACTAGGCTCCCCAGCCGCGCAGCGCGAGTTCGGCCACCTGCTCCAGTTCGGCCCGGCTCGCGCCGTCCCTGGCCGCCTGGGACATCCCCTGCAGCACCGTGCCGACGTAGCGGGCAGAGGTGCGAGCGTCCAGGGGCCGTGACAGGACGCCCGCGTCGATGTCGGCCTGGATACGCGCGGCGAAGGCGTCGATGTTCCGATTGCGCAGCTCGCGCAGCAGCGCGGCGATCTCGGCGCTGGTCGTGTTGACGCCCGCGCTGGTCACCAGGCAGCCGTGCGGACACTCCGGCCGGGTGTACTCCGTCGCCGCCTCGCGCAGGATGCGCCGGACCGCCGCGTCGGCGGTGCTCTCCTCGGCGAGCGCGCGCGTGACGAATCCGCCGTAGCGCGCCCCGAAATGCGCGACGACCTCGGCGAACAACGTCTTCTTGTCCCCGAACGCGGCATACAGGCTGGGGGCGCCGATGCCCATGGCCGCGGTCAGGTCGCCGATCGAGGTGGCCTCGTACCCGCGTTCCCAGAACAGCCGCATGGCCTGCTCCAGCGCCGCGTCCCGGTCGAAGGAGCGCGGCCGCCCGCGGGGAGTGGTACTCATTCCGCAATTTTATAGCGGTCACTAGAGAATGTGCTAACTTCGCTTTTTGTAGCGATCGCTAGAGAAAGGGGCCCCGCGATGGGCGCGTTGACGGGCAAGACGGCACTGGTGACCGGAAGCAGCCGGGGCATCGGCCGAGCGATAGCCGAGCGGCTGGGGCGCGACGGCGCGCGCGTGGCGGTCCACTACAACGGCGACGAGCAGGCGGCGAAAGCCACCGTCGCCGCGATCGAGGCCGCGGGCGGCGCGGCGTTCGCGATCCGCGCCGAACTGGGCGTGCCCGGTGACGCCGCGGCGCTGTGGGCGGCCTTCGACGCGCACGCCGACGGGCTGGACATCCTGGTGAACAACGCGGGCGTCGACGGCATCCGGGAGCCGATCGCCGGGACCGACGAAGCGGCCTTCGACCGTGTCTTCGCGATCAACGCCAAGGCGCCCTTCTTCATCACCCGCCTCGGCTTGGACCGGTTGCGCACGGGCGGGCGGATCGTCAACATCTCCACCGGGCTGACCCACGGCGCGTACATGCCGCAACTGATCGCCTACACCATGACCAAAGCCGCGATCGACAGCTTCACCAGCGTGCTCGCCAAGGAGGTCGGCGCACGCGGCATCACCGTGAACGCGGTGGCGCCGGGCATCATCGACACCGACATGAACGCCCACTGGCTGCGCAACCCCGAGACCCAGGCGGCGGTGGCCGCGATGTCCCCGCTCAACCGCGTCGGGCAGCCCGCGGACGTGGCCGACGTCGTCGGATTCCTCGCCTCCGAGGAGGCGCGGTGGGTGACCGGGCAGTGGATCGATGCCACCGGAGGCGGGCTGCTGTAACGCGGCGAACGACCGCCGCCCGCTCGCACACCCTTCGGAGCGGGCAACGCCACCGGCGGCGCCCGGCCACGCCCATTAGGCTTGAGCACCGTGCTGTCAGTAGTGCCGAGTCCCGTCACCGTGCGGGCGCCGTCGAAGGTGAACCTCCATCTCGGAGTGGGCGACCTGCGTGCCGACGGCTACCACGACCTGACCACGGTGTTCCAAGCACTGTCCCTGAGCGACGATCTGGAGATCGCCCCGTCGGGTTCGCTGGCCGTGCGGGTCACCGGTGAGGGCGCCGCGGACGTGCCGACCGACCGGACCAACCTGGTGTGGAAGGCGGCTGTCCGGCTCGCGCACCTCGGCGGCCGCGCTCCCCTGGTGGAAATCGCCATCGCCAAAGGCATTCCGGTGGCCGGAGGCATGGCGGGCGGCAGCGCCGACGCCGCCGCCGCGCTGGTCGGACTGAACGAACTGTGGGACCTGGGCCTGTCCCGGGAAGAACTCGCCGCGGTGGCGGCCGAACTCGGCAGCGACGTGCCGTTCGCCCTGCACGGCGGCACCGCGCTCGGCACCGGTCGCGGGGAGCGCCTGCTGCCGGTGCTGTCGCGCAATACCTTTCACTGGGTGCTCGCCTTCGCCAAAGGCGGCCTGTCCACGCCCGCGGTGTTCGCCGAACTCGACCGGTTGCGCGAGCACGGCGACCCGCCTCGGCTCGGCGAGCCGCAGCAGCTGATGCAGGCGTTGGCCTCCGGCGACCCGCGGCAGCTCGCACCCCTGCTCGGCAACGATCTCCAGGCGGCGGCGGTATCGCTGAAGCCGGAACTGCGCCGCACCTTGCGCGCCGGCGTGACCGCGGGCGCGCTGGCGGGGCTGGTCTCGGGTTCCGGGCCCACGTGCGCGTTCCTCTGCGAGAGCGAGGAATCGGCGATCTCGGTGGCCGCCGAACTCGCGGGCGCGGGGGTCTGCCGCAGCGTGCGGACGGCCAGCGGGCCCGTGCCGGGCGCGCGCGTCCTCGGCACCGACGCGCCTGGGAAGCACTGACGGTCGCACGTCACGGACGGCGCGACGGATCACCGTAGCTGTCGCGGTCGAGCAAGGGGCATCGCGGTCGGATCGAGAACCGGGCCGAACGCACCGTTGCGCCGCGATGTCGGCGATCCCGTTGACCGGCCGGACAGCGGGACTGCCCGGCCGGTGCACCGTGACGCTCAGGCAATGATGTCGGCCAGCCGGTCGACCTGATCGACATCGCGCCCGTAGCAGTAGAACATCACCTCGTCAGCGCCGAGATCGCCGAATTCGGCGACCGTGGCGCGGATCCGAGCGGGTGTGGTGAGCATTCCCGCGAGGATGCCTTCGGTGTAATCACTGAACGCGTAGTAGGCGCCCATCGAGGCCCGCGCGTCCTCGATCACATCGTCGGGGCCGAGGGCCACGTTGACCTGGGCGACGATCCTCGGTTGACCCGATCGGCCGTGGTCGGTCCAGGAACGGCGCACGGTGTCGAAGAGCCCGCCCGCCCAGGAAGGCGGGGCGGCGGCGAGGAATCCGCCGCCCCACCGGCCGACGCGGTCGAGTGCGGCGGGCTGGAAGCCGCCGAACAGGATCTCGGGACCCTCCGGTGACAGCGGCGCGGGGCCGATCGGCCCGCACTCGGCGCCGAAGGGCTCCCCGGCCCACAGGCGGCGCATGAGCGCGACCTGCTCGTCGAGGCGGCGGCCCCGGGTGCGCAGGTCGGTGCCCGAGGCGAGGTGGTCGTCCGCGCGGCCGCCGACGCCGAGGCCGAGCACCAGACGTCCGCCGCAGACCCGGTCCAGCGTGGCGACCTGTTTGGCGAGCAGCACCGGATCGCGCAGCGGCGCGAGCAGCACTTCGGTCTGCACGCGCACGCGGCTGGTCGCACCCGCGATCGCGGCCAGCGCGATCAGCGGTTCGGGGTTGTCGTAGACCAGCCGGTCCAGCAGGCCGAGCGTGCGGAACGGGCCCGCGTCGGCGCGCCGGGCCCAGTCGAGCAGGGCGGCGGGATCGGAGATGGGCAGGCCGAGGCCGACGTGCATGGGTTCCTCCAGAGGTGGTGCGAATGGGAAGGTGCCGCCCGCCGACACCTCGCGACGAGGTGGGCGTCCCACTCTGCGGCTGTACTTCTGGGGAACGCCGGATCGGTTACCGATGAACGAACACTGTTCGTCAGGCATGAATTTAAACGAACACTGTTCGTCCTGCAAGCTTCCCGCTGTTCGCCGGGCGGACCGGCCCCGCGCCCGGGTCGGTACGCTGGCCCGGGGCGATCATCGGGCCGCCCCCGCAAGACACGGAAGGATCCATGTCCAACCTGATCAATCTCGAACAGGTCCACAAGAGCTTCGGGATCAAGCCGCTGCTGGACAACGTCTCGCTCGGCGTGCACGCGGGCGAGCGGATCGGTGTCGTCGGCCTCAACGGCGGCGGCAAGACCACCCTGCTCGAGGTGCTCACCGGCATCGAGGAGCCGGACAGCGGCCGGGTCAGCCGGCTCGGCGGCCTGCGCATGGCCGTGGTGACCCAGCGCGGCGTGCTGCCCGCGGGCGCGACGGTCGGTTCGGTGGTGCTGGCCGGTCTGGCCGACGACGCCATGACCGACGAGGTCGCCGAACACGAATGGGCCGCCGACCCGCGCATCCGCTCGGTGATGGACGGCATCGGCATCGCGAACCTGGGCATGGACACCCCGGTGGACAACCTCTCCGGCGGTGAACGCCGCCGGGTCGCGCTCGCCGCCGCGCTGGTGCGCGAACTCGACCTGCTGGTGCTGGACGAGCCGACCAACCACCTGGACGTCGAGGGCGTGCAGTGGCTGGCCGAGCATCTGCTCGGCCGCCGCAGCGCCCTGGTCGTCGTGACCCACGACCGCTGGTTCCTGGACACCGTCGCCACCAGCACCTGGGAAGTGGTCGGCGGCAAGGTCGAAAGCTACGAGGGCGGCTACGGCGACTGGATCTTCGCCCGCGCCGAGCGCGCCCGCCAGGCGGACGCGAGCGAGGCCAGGCGACGCAACCTGGCCCGCAAGGAGCTGGCCTGGTTGCGGCGCGGCCCGCAGGCGCGCACCTCCAAGCCGCGCTACCGGGTCGAGGCCGCCGAAGCGCTGATCGCCGACGTGCCGCCGCCGCGCGACAGCGTGTCGCTGGCCGCCTTCGCGCGCAAGCGCCTCGGCCGCGTGGTCGTCGAACTGGAGGACGCCACGCTCACCACCCCGGACGGCCGCGAGCTGGTGCGGGATCTGACCTGGCGGCTGGCGCCGGGCGAGCGCGTCGGCCTGGTGGGGGTCAACGGATCGGGCAAGACCACACTGCTGCGCGCGCTGGCCGGAGACACCGGCCCCGACGGCTCGACCCTCGCCACGGGCAAGCGCATACAAGGCCAGACCGTGCAGATCGGCTGGCTGCGCCAGGAACTCGACGACCTGCCGACCCAGCTGCGCGTACTGGAGGCGGTGCAGCAGGTGGCCCAGCGAATCATGCTGGGCGACAAGGAGATCTCGGCCGGGCAGCTGGCCGAGCGGCTCGGCTTCACGCCCGCCCGCCAGCGCACGCCGGTGGGTGACCTGTCCGGCGGCGAACGGCGGCGTCTGCAGCTGACCCGCATCCTGATGTCCGAGCCGAACGTGCTGCTGCTGGACGAGCCGACCAACGACCTGGACATCGACACCCTGCAACAGCTGGAGGACCTGCTCGACAACTGGGCGGGCACACTGGTCGTGATCAGCCACGACCGGTACCTCATCGAGCGCATCTGTGACTCGACCTGGGCGCTGTTCGGCGACGGCAAGCTGACGAACCTCCCCGGGGGCATCGAGGAGTATCTGGCGAAACGGGCGACCCTGGCCGCGAGCCGCACGCGCGCCACGGCGCCCGAGACGAAGTCCGTGGACGCTCCGGCCACCGATTCCGCAGCCTACCGGGCGGCGCGCAAAGAGCTGACCCGCTTGGAACGCGCCATCGACAAATTGACCGATCGCGAACAGCGCCTGCACGCCGCGCTGGCGGACGCGGCCACCGAACCGGACAAGCTGGTCGCCCTGGGCGCGGAACTCAAGCAGGTGCTCGCAGAGAAGGAGACGGCCGAGGAGCGCTGGCTGGAACTGGCCGACGGCGTGTGAGACCCGGCCGCGCGGCCGACTCGAGAAACGGACAGAAGTGGGGTGAACCGTGGCGGCCATCCGGAGGCGGGTTCAGCGCCGCGCCACCTCTTGCGTACATATACCCTCCCCGGGTATCTTTCAGATGTCCGGATACCCCCGGGCCGTATGAAGATCTGGATACGAAGGAGTCGGACATGCCCACCACCACCTACACCGTCACGGGGATGACCTGCGGGCACTGCGTCAGCTCCGTCAAGACCGAGATCGGCAAGATCGATGGGGTGACCAGCGTCGACGTCGACCTCGCCAGCGGAGCGGTGCGAGTCGACAGCACCGCGCCGATCGCCGAGGCCGACATCGTCGCCGCCGTCGACGAAGCCGGTTACGAAGTCGCCGTCTGATCCGGTCCGCGCACCCGCATGGCTCCTCGCACCGGCCGATGCCGACGCGAGGAGCCACCGCCTGATGCGACGGCGCTACGCCTGGGCCGCCAGGCGCACGAAGGCGGCGGTGTCGAGCGTTTCGCCGCGCGCGGTGGGTGCGATGCCCGCGGCGAGCAGGCGGCGCTCGGCTTCGGCGGGCGACCCCGCCCAAGCGGCGAGCGCGGCGCGAAGGGTTTTGCGGCGCTGCGCGAACGCGGCGTCGACGACCTCGAAGACGCGGCGGCGGTGCGCCGCGTCCATCGGCCACGGCGGCTGGTCGAAGCGATCGATGCGGACCAACCCGGACTCCACCCGTGGCACCGGCCAGAACACCTGGGTGCCGACCGCGCCCGCGCGCCGGACCGTCCCGAAGAAGCCCGCTTTCACGCTGGGGACGCCGTAGGTCCGGTTGCCCGGCTCGGCGGCGAGCCGATCGGCCACCTCGGCCTGCACCATCACCAGAGCGACCGCGATGCCGGGCAATTCGGCGAGCAGATGCAGCAGCACCGGCACCGCCACGTTGTACGGGAGATTGGCCACCAGCGCGGTGGGCGCGGCGGGCAGGTCCCCGGCGCTCACCCGCAGCGCGTCCGCCTCGACCACCGACAGCCGCCGCGCCAACTCCGGCGCCCGGTCCGCGACCGTCTCCGGAAGCCGCTCCGCCAGCACCGGATCGATCTCGACCGCGACCACCGAGTCCACCACGTCCAGTAGCGCGAGGGTCAGCGAACCGAGACCGGGCCCGACCTCCAGCACCACGTCCCCCCGCCCCACCCCGGCCGCCGCGACGATCCGGCGCACCGTATTCGCGTCGTGCACGAAGTTCTGACCGAGTTGCTTGGTCGGCCGGACTCCGAAGCGCTCGGCCAGCACCCGCACTTCGGCCGGCCCGAGCAGAGCCGCGCTCCCACGAGCGGAGATTTCAGGTTCGGACACCTCGAGAATCTATCAACCGCAGTATCGACCGGGCCGCGACGTCTCCCGGCGCCACTTCGACGCCCACTCTCTCGAGTCCCGGCGGCAGTGGGCGAGCCCGGAGAGATCGGGTCGGAGGCGGCGGCAGGGCGCTCGGATCGGCGACTCGCCGCCCTGCCGATGGAGCACTCGCGACCCCGCACGCCGGGCCCGGAGTAGGCGACTCAGCTGATGCCGAGCCGACCGGTGCACGCGGGCCAAGCGCCCCAGCCCTGCCGCTGCCGGGTGATCTCCGCGATGGCGATCTGCTCTTCCCGGGTGGCCAGGTCGGCGCGCGGGGCGTA
Source organism: Nocardia asiatica NBRC 100129 (assembly GCF_000308415.1). Classification (GTDB taxonomy): domain Bacteria; phylum Actinomycetota; class Actinomycetes; order Mycobacteriales; family Mycobacteriaceae; genus Nocardia; species Nocardia asiatica. The sequence goes on from NZ_BAFS01000240.1 coordinate 12,645, forward strand.
CCGCAAACCGCCCTGCCGCTCCCATGTGCCCTGGTCGAACTGCACCCCGCCGTAGTAGCCGTTGCCGGTGTTGATCGACCAGTTGCCGGTGGACTCGCAGCGGGCCAGTGCGTCCCAGATCGCGCCGTCGCGCACCGGGGGCACCTCGGTGCCCGGCTTGGCGCCCTTGCGCACGGTCTTCGGCTGCGCCGCCACGGTCACCGTGGATTCGACGGCCTGCCGGTCCACTTCCTGGCCGTTGACCATGGTGACCGCGAACTTGACGTTCTGCACGCCGGGCGCGCCGGGCGATTCCACCACCGTGCGACTCATGTTCAGGGTCGGGTCCTCGATGACGTTCTCCGGCGGATCCAGCGGCAACGTCTCGGTGTGGTGTTCGACCCGCTTGCGCGTCACCGTGACGCGCAGACCGTTCGTCAGCGGCGTGGACGCGGCGGGCTCGACAGTGTCCTGCTCGACCAGCGGAATGCCGGTCACCTCGAGGAATTTGCCCACCGTGGGGGCGGCGGCGCGCACGTCCACCGGATTGCCGATGCCGTCCACCAGCGAGACCATCCGCGGTGTCGCGATCATCAGCGTGGCGCCCTGCAGCGGCAGCCGCTCGTCACGGGCGGGCGAGACGTAGACCTCTTTCGAGATCTTCAACTGCTCGAGCGCCTCCCCCGCGGTCACCCCGGTGGTCCACACCTTCTGCGTCAACCCGTCGACGGACAGATCGACCTCGCGGGCGCGGTTGAGCGTGATGATCGCGCCGTCGGCGATGGACGCGGCGAGGGCGGGCGCCACCTTGTCCCGCTCGGTCACGGCGAAACCCGCGGCCTTCAGGACGCCGCGAACGTCGCGCGACATGGTCGTCTGGAACAGCTTCTCGCCGTCCACGACGACGGTCACCGTCTTGCGGTTCACGATCGCGAGCCCGGCGCCGACGATCAGCGTCAGCAGCAGCGCGCCGACCGCGATGTACAGCAGCGGCGAACGCGACTGGTTGATCCGCGTGAAGGGGGACATGGTCACAGCACGATAACGAGGGGGCCGGGCGCCGACAACAGCAAGCTCAGGAACAGGGCCTTTTCAATATCACGATCGAATATCGACCCCGCAGGTAAATCACGAAACGGAACGCCAAAAGTGACATAGGACACATTTCGCATAGCCCGGCATATAGCGGGCGTCCGTCAGGGCCCTCCAGTTCGCCCGCGCCCGGCTCAGATCCGGTAGACGCGGCGCGCGTTGGCGGTGGTGATCTTCGCCAGTTCCACCGGATCCTGCTCGCGCAACTGCGCGAGCGCCCGCACGGTGTACGGCAGGCAGTACGGCTCGTTGGGCGCGCCGCGGAACGGATGCGGCGTCAGATACGGCGCGTCCGTCTCGACCAGGATCTGGTCGTCGGGCACGACCTTGGCCGCTTCCCGCAACTCGTGCGCGTTCCTGAAACTCACCGTCCCGGAGAAACTCAGCACATAGCCCTCGGCGACGCAGGACAGCGCCATGTTCGTGTCCGAGGAGAAGCAGTGGAAGATCACCGTGTCCGGCGGGCCTTCGTCCAGCAGCACCGTCAGCAGGTCGTGATCGGCCTCGCGGTTGTGGATCATGAGCGGCTTGCGGATGCGCTTGGCCAGGTCGATGTGCCAGCGGAAACCCTCGATCTGGGTCTCGATGTCCGCGCAGCCCTCCAGTTTGCCCGGCCAGTAGTAGTCCAAGCCGGTCTCGCCGACGGCCACCACCCGCGGATCGTCGGCCAACTGCTCGAGTTCGGCCTTCGCGTCGTCGTCCAGGGCGTTCGCCCTGGTCGGGTGCAACGCGACGGCGGCGAACACGCGATCGTCCCAGTGCGCGGCACGCACCGCCCACCGCGCGGCGGCCAGGTCGTCGGCGACGGTGACCACCCGGCCGACGCCGACCGAAGCGGCGCGGTCCACGATCGCCGCCGTGGACGCCGCGTCGGTCGCGCCGCAGGCGTCCAGGTGGGTGTGCGCGTCCACGATCGGCGACAGCGGCTCGGGCAACTCCGGCGCGGGACGTCCGGCGCTCATCGGCGGCCACCGCGCGGCTCGGACGGCGCGACCCGCGAGTCGGCGAGGGGCATATTCACGCGAGCGGAAGAATGCACGCGCATTACAGTAGACACACCATGAGCGAAGCTGACCGCCCCGCCTTCTACATCACCACGGCCATCGCCTACCCGAACGGCGCGCCGCACATCGGGCATGCGTACGAGTACATCTCGGCGGACGCCATCGCGCGCTTCAAGCGCCTCGACGGCTATGACGTGTTCTTCATGACCGGCACCGACGAGCACGGCCAGAAGATGCAGCAGGCCGCGGCCGCCGAGGGCATCCCGGTGGAAGAGCTCGCGGCCCGCAACTCCGACGTGTTCGAGGCGCTGGACAAGACGCTCGACATCTCCCTCGACCGGTTCATCCGCACGACCGACGAGGACCACCACGCCGCCAGCGTCGCCATCTGGGAGCGGATGCTCGCCAACGGCGACATCTACCTGGGCAACTACTCCGGCTGGTACTCGGTGCGCGACGAGGCGTTCTACACCGACGAGGAGACCACGGTGCTGGAGGACGGCACCCGCGTCTCCACCGAGTCCAGGACGCCGGTCACCTGGACCGAGGAGTCGAACTACTTCTTCCGGCTGTCGGCCTACCAGGACAAGCTGCTGGCGCTCTACGAGGAGCACCCGGAATTCATCGCGCCCGCCACCCGGCGCAACGAGATCGTCAGCTATGTCAAGGCGGGTCTGAAGGACCTGTCCATCTCGCGCACCACCTTCGACTGGGGCGTGCCGGTGCCCGGCCATCCCGACCACGTCATGTACGTGTGGGTGGACGCGCTGACCAACTACATCACCGGCGTCGGCTTCCCGGACACCGAGTCCGAGGCGTTCCGCCGGTTCTGGCCCGCCGACGTGCACATCATCGGCAAGGACATCACGCGGTTCCACACGGTGTACTGGCCGGCGTTCCTGATGTCGGCCGGCATGCAGCTGCCGAAACGCGTGTTCGTGCACGGGTTCCTGTACAACAAGGGCGAGAAGATGTCCAAGTCGGTCGGCAACGTGGTCGACCCGCTGGAACTGGTCGAGAACTACGGCTTGGACGCGGTGCGCTTCTTCCTGCTGCGCGAGATCTCCTACGGCCAGGACGGCAGCTACAGCCACGAGGCCATCGTGAGCCGGATCAACAGCGACCTCGCCAACGAGTTCGGCAATCTGGTGCAGCGCAGCACCAAGCTGGTCGCGCGGGACTGCGGCGGCGTGGTGCCGACGCCCGGCGCGTTCACCGACGACGACCGCGCCCTGCTCGATCTGGCGGGCGGCCTGCTGGAGCGCTGCCGCGCCGAATTCGACGCCCAGCAGATGCATCTGGCGCTGGAGGCGATCTGGCTGACGCTGGGCGAGACGAACCGGTACTTCTCCGCGCAGGCGCCGTGGGCGCTGGCGAAGTCCGGCACGCCGGAGGATCTCGCCCGCGAGGCCACCGTGCTGTACGTGACGCTGGAGGTGCTGCGCATCGTCGCGATCCTGGTGCAGCCCGTGCTGCCGGGGTCGGCGGGCCGCATCCTCGATCAGCTGGGTCAGCGGAACAGGACTTTCGCCGATATCGCGACGCCGATCGAGCCCGGCCTCGCGCTGCCCGCGCCGGAACCGGTGTTCCCCAAGTACGTCGAACCGAAGGAATGACCCGTCCGGCCCGCCGCCCGGCGGGCCGGAACCATAAGGCGCACAATGCTTTCGCCGCATTTCACGTCGGGCTACCCATGGGTGGGTCGTACCTGCCTTCCCACCGTGGAATGCGTTGTCGGATAATGAAACACCGGTTCGCGGCCCTGCGACGCCCGGACCGTGTGCGATCGGTACGACTGCGTTCCGTTCGGGATCGGTTCCGGCACAGAGAGGGCACACATGGGCCAGCAGCATGCGACGGCATCCGCTCAGCGGTCCGGTTTCGCCGAGCGGCATCGGGCGGCACGCGAAGCCGTGCTCACGTCGCAGCGCGGCAGGCTGGTCGAGGCGATGGTGGAATCGGTGGACAGCAAGGGCTATCCGGCGACCACGCTCACCGACATCGTCGGCCGCGCGCGGGTCTCGCGCACCACCTTCTACGACCACTTCGCGAACAAGGAGGAGTGCTTCGCCGAGGCGGTGCACACCGGCGTCGACATCATGGCGACCCGGATCGCTGACGAACTCGCCCAGCTGCCCTCGGACGCCGACGCCTACGCGAAGATCGAGTCCATCGTGGTCACCTTCTGCCGGACCGTGGCCACCGAGCCGGATTTCGCGCGGCTGGTGCTGGTGGAGTCGTTCAAGGTGAACCAGGCGGCCGTCGGCTACCGCGACCTCGCCGTCGACCGCTTCGCCCAGCTGTATCGGATCTTCTACGACCAGGCTCGCGCGGCGGACCCGACGCTGCCGGAGGTCTCCGACGGGCTGATCGCCCTGATCCCGGACGCGATCGGCGAGCGAACGCGGCGGGTGATCATCTCCGACGGACCGGCGCGGGTGCCGGATATGGCGCCGCTTTTCGTCGAGTTCGTCATGACCGCCCTCGGGCTGTCGGTTCCCTCCTGAAGGCCCGCGCGCACGGCCGGTACCCCGGGTGGGATACCGGCCGCGGAACTCACTTCCAGCGGTCGAGCAGGGTCTCGATCTCCTTGGTCAGCACAGCTTGGAGGAAGGGGCCGAACGTGATCCGGGCGACGCCCTGCTCGGCGAGAGCCGCCTTGTCGGCCTGATCCGGCGCCACGGTGGCGCTGATCGGCAGCGGCAGTTCGCCGGTGAGGCGGCGCATGTCGGCCTCGGCATGGCGGCCGACCGGGAACAGCACGTCCGCGCCCGCCTCGGCGGCCAGCTTCAGGCGTTCGACGGCGCGGTCGAGCCGGTCGGCGTCGGCGCCGTCCTGGCGCAGGAACAGGTCGGTGCGCGCGTTGATCACCACGTGCACGCCCGCCGCGTCGGCGGCCTCGCGCAGCCCGTGCACGAGGTCGGCGTGCTCCTGTGCCGTGCGCAGGCGCTTGCCCTCGCTGTGCACGGTGTCCTCGATGTTGAGTCCGATCGCACCGGCCTCCAGCAACCCGTCGACCAGCCGCGCGGGCTTCTGCCCGTAGCCGGACTCGATGTCGACCGACACCGGAACGTCCACCGCCGCGGTGATCTGCCGCACCCGGGTCATCGACTCGTCGAACGTCATCTTCTCCCCGTCACCGCGGCCGATCGAGTCGGCCAGCGGATGACTGCCGACCGTCAAGGCCGAGAAGCCCGCCGCCACCGCCACTTTCGCGGACCAGGCATCCCACACCGTCGGGAAGACACCCGGATTCCCCGGCACGTGCAATCCGAGAAACGTCGTGGCCTTGCTCTCCAGAGAAGTCATACCGATGATCATGCCCGCCGCGCCACCTTCGGTCGACCGGCCACAGCGGTGCGATACCGCACAGGCGCCCGAGGTGGGCCGCTACGACGTGCGGCGCGCGCTGAGCACCGCGTCGTAGAGTTCCCGGCGGGAAACGGCGTGGACGGCGGCGACCTCGGCGCAGGCGTCCTTGAGCCGGGAGCCCGCGGCGGTCAGCGACTCGACGGCCTCGACCAAGTCCGCGGGGTCGGCGGCGGCGGGCTCGGCACCCGCGAGCACCACGGTGATCTCTCCCCGAGCGCCCTCGACAGCCCATTCGGCCAGCTCGGCCAGGGTGCCGCGGACGACTTCCTCGTAGGTCTTGGTCAGCTCCCGGCAGACGGCGGCGCGGCGATCCGGGCCGAGGATGTCGACCGCGTCGGCCAGGCAGTCGGCGAGCCGGTGCGGCGCTTCGAAGAACACGCAGGCGCGCGATTCGGTAGCCAGCGTGCGCAACCACTCCCGGCGCTGACCGGATTTGCGCGGCGGGAATCCGTCGAAGCAGAACCGTTCCACCGGCAAGGCCGACAGCGCGAGCGCCGTGGTCACCGCCGAGGGGCCGGGCAGACAGGTCACCGGCAGGTCGCGCTCGACGCACGCCGCCACCATGCGGTAGCCGGGATCGCTCACCGACGGCATACCCGCGTCGGTCACCAACAGCACTGTACGACCGTCGGCGATCTCGTCGAGCAGCATCGGGATGCGCGCGGTCTCGACGTGGTCGTAGAAGCTGACCACTCGGCCGGCGATCTCCACGCCGAGCGCCTTGGCCAGCGACCTGGTCCGCCGCGTGTCCTCGGCCGCCACCACGTCGGCCGTGGCCAAGCCATCGCGCAGGCGCTGCGACGCGTCCCCGATGTCACCCATCGGTGTCGCCGCGAGCACCAGCCTGCCCGTCGTCACTGTCGCTGTTCCGCCTCTCCGAGTATTCAGTCCGTACCAGCCGGGCGCCGAAGGGTTCGCGTTCAAGTCCTGCGTGGGGATGCGCCCGAGTTCTGGGCGTACCCGACGAGTTGCCCGTGTACATACGAAATCGGTTCGTAGCGTATTCCGGTGTCGGCGACGACTACGGGCGGGTCTCGGGTCCCGACCACTCGTGCGACCACCCAACGCGCACGGCCTGAATACTCGCGGCGGCGGCACAGCATACGATCGGGGCGTGACCCAGGTGACCGACCAGCGCGCGACCGCACGGTTCGGGACCGTGCCTTCCTGGTCGAGTCCGGGACCGCTGCGGCCGACGCCCGACTTCGGCCCCACCGATCGCCTGCGCGGCTGGCTGGTGACGGCATTCCTCACCGCCATCGCCGCGGTGACGCGCTTCACGATGCTCAACTACCCGACCGACGCCGGCACCCCGGTGTTCGACGAGAAGCACTACGCCCCGCAGGCCTGGCAGATGCTCACCGGCGGCTGGGTGGAGGACAACCCCGGCTACGGCCTGGTGGTGCACCCACCGGTCGGCAAACAGTTCATCGCGATCGGCGAGGCGCTGTTCGGCTACAACGGCTGGGGCTGGCGCTTCACCGCCGCCGTCGCCGGAACGCTGCTGGTGCTGCTGGTGATCCGGATCGTGCGGCGGATGGCGCGCTCCACCCTGATCGGCGCGATCGCGGGCATCCTGCTGATCGCCGACGGACTCACCTTCGTCTCCTCGCGCATCGGCATGCTCGACATCTTCATGGCGCTGTTCGTCACCGCCGCGTTCGGCTGCCTGATCGTCGACCGCGACGAGATCCGCGGCCGGTTCGCGCGCGCGGACGCGCAGGGCCGCATCGGCGCGACGGACATGGGACCGCGCCTCGGGGTGCGCTGGTGGCGCTTCGGCGCGGGCGTGCTGCTCGGCCTGGCCTGCGGAACCAAATGGTCCGGCGTCTATTTCATCGCCGCCTTCGGCCTGATGAGCGTCTACTTCGACCTCTCGGCGCGGCGCGCCTACGGGGTGCGCCGCCCGTGGCTCGGCGTCGCGCTGCGCGATATCGGTCCCGCTCTGTACGCGCTGGTACTCGTCCCGCTCGGCGTCTACCTGGCGAGCTACTGGGCCTGGTTCGCCAGCGAGACCGGCGTATACCGATACATGCCGGGCAACCCGTCGGCGCCGACGGACCCGATCGGCACCGGCGGATTCTGGTCGCATATCGCGCCGGGCGCGCTGCGCTCGCTGTGGTACTTCAACGCCAGGTCGCTGGAATTCCACACGGAGCTGACCAATTCGGCGGGCAACCACCACCCCTGGGAATCCAAGCCCTGGACGTGGCCGATGGGTCTGCGCCCGATGCTGTACTACTATGCCGACGGCGGCGTCACCGGCTGCGGTCAAGCGCAATGCGTGAAGGCCGTGATGCTGATCGGGACGCCCGCCATCTGGTGGGTCGCGGGTCCGGTACTGGCCTGGATGCTGTGGCGCGCCGTGGTGCGCCGCGACTGGCGCTACGGCACGGTGCTGGTCGGCTACGGCGCCGCCCTGCTGCCCTGGTTCGCCACCCTCGACCGGCAGATGTACTACTTCTACGCCGTGCCGATCGCCCCGTTCCTGGTGATGGGCGTGGCGCTGGCACTCGGCGACGTACTGGGCCCGGCGCGCCCGAGCACCATCCCGCGCAGCCCCGCCGGAACCTACCTGCCCGCCCCGCCGAACGAACGTCGCAGCCTCGGCCTGCTCGCGGTCTGTCTCTACCTGGGCCTGGTGATCGCCAACTTCATCTGGCTCTGGCCGATCCTCACCGCCATGCCGATCACCCCGGGCAACTGGCACGACCACCTCTGGCTGCCCAGCTGGAGATGATTTCGGCGACGCATGCTCGTGGAGCAGCGGGCGAGCGCGATCAACCTTCCAGCGCCGCTTGGACGTAGCGCAGGGCGGTGGCGTCGTCCAGGCCCAGTCTGCGCACTGTCGCGACGTAGGCGGTGGCCGCTCGTCCCGCGACGTCGCGGGTCGGGTCACCGGACGACGCGATGAAGGAGCCCTGCCTGCCGCGGGTCTCGACCACGCCGTCGGCCTCCAGTTCGCGGTAGGCACGGGCGACCGTGTTGGGAGCGAGGCCGAGTTGGGCGGCCAGGGCGCGCACGGTCGGGATCTTGGTTCCGGCGGTCAACTCGCCGGAGCGCACCTGGGCGATGATGCCCAGGCGGAGCTGCTCGTAGGGCGGCACCGCCGATTCGTGGGAGACCGTGATGGTGAACACGGCGGGCTCACACGTGGTCTCGCGAGAGCGGACAGGACAGGCAGCGCGGACCGCCGCGCCCGGAACCCAATTCGGAGCCGGGTATGCGCAGCACCTCGATACCCGCGTCCTCCAGTCTGGCGTTGGTCATCTCGTTGCGCTCGTAGGCGACCACCACGCCGGGAGCGAGGGCGAGGGTGTTGTTGCCGTCGTCCCACTGCTCGCGTTCCGCGGTGACCCCGTCCAGCCCCGTGTCGATGACCCGCAGCTTGCCGATGCCCATCGCCTCGGCGGCCGCGGGCAGGAACGGATCGGGGCCGCGCATGCTGACCCGGCCGCTGCCGAGCCGCCCGCCGTAGTCGTCCTCCTTGCGGATCGTGAACGCGCACAGCGACTCCCGCACCGCGGGGTACATCACCACGGCATCCGCGTCGACCATGGTGCAGACCGTGTCCAGGTGCATGGTCGCGCGGGTCTGCGCGATCGGCACGACGAGCACGGTGTGCGCGAGGTCGTCGTCGAACAGGCTGCGCGCCAGAGCTTCCGCGCCCGCGGGCGAAGTGCGCTCCCCGACGCCCACCGCGACCACGCCCTCCGACAGCAGCAGCACGTCACCCCCTTCGATCGGGGCGGTATGCGATTCGTAGGCCCGGCGCACTCCGAGGAAACGGGGATGGAAGGCGTAGATGAGGTCGGTCAGCGAGGTCTCCCGGCCGCGGGCGGGCAGCGCCAGGGAGGTGATCGCGACGCGCGGCCCGACCCAGAACGAAGAGTCCCTGGTGAACAGCAGATTGGGCAGCGGATCGATGACGAAGTCGCCGCCGTGGTGCATGCGGCGGACCAGCGAGGTGGCGTCGGGCCCGAACGGCAGTTCGTCGAAGGTCATGCCGGCCATGAGGATCTCGGCCAGTTCCACGGCGGGCACGCCGCGCAGGAAGGCGGCCAGTTCGTCGGCCAGCGCGTGGCCGAGCCTGCGCGCGTCGACCGCGGCGGAGATGCCCTGGATCCGGGCGGCTCCGCTGACCTCGAGCGTCTCGGCGAGCAGTTCCGACAGCAACAGCACCTCCGTGCCACGGCTGCGCAGCACCTCGGCGAACATGTCGTGTTCCTGCTGCGCGCGCTCCACCCACGGGATCCCGTCGAACAGCAGCTGATCGTTGTTGCGCGGGGTCAGCCTGCGCAGTTCGTTGCCGGGCCGGTGCAACAGCACCGTGCGCAGCGTGCCGACTTCGGACGTCACGGCCAAACGCGCACCCTCCTGCGCGGACACAGCATCTGCTCCCATGATCAGACCGTAGTGCGCCGCGGCCCGCGGAGCACGCTGTTCCGGCCTTCGGATGCCGATCACCGAATCCGGCCCCGGCACCTCATAACCTGAAGTATTGTTTAGGTGATAGGGAGGAGCGTGCATGTCGACAGCAGCCGATTGGCGGGCGAAGGAGCTGACCCCCGGGCAGCTCTCCGAGCGTAGTGGAGTCGCGGTCTCCGCGTTGCACTTCTACGAACGCGAGGGGCTCATCACGAGCAGACGCACCAGCGGGAACCAGCGCAGATACGCCCGCGAGACGCTGCGGCGCGTGGCATTCATCCGCATCTCCCAACGGGTCGGCATACCGCTGAGCGAGATCAGGGCGGCCCTCGATCAGTTGCCCGAGGGCCGCACTCCCACCCGGCGCGACTGGGAGGCCCTCTCGACCGTCTGGCGCGCCGATCTCGACGACCGGATCACCCAGCTGATCCGCCTGCGCGACAGCCTCACCGGCTGCATCGGCTGCGGCTGCCTTTCGCTGGGCAGCTGCCGCCTGGTCAACGAGCACGACCGGCTCGGCGCCGAGGGCCCCGGCGCCCGCGTGCTCGACGTGCATCTCAACTGCCCGTCGAAGCCAGCAGCCTGCTGAAGCGCGCGCTCGTGCGGCGCATGACGAACTCGTAGGGGAACGCGAATTTGCGCGCCCACCAGTAGCCGAAGCGGATGTCGAACGAACTGTAGACGAGGAACCGGTTGCGTTCGATCCCGCGCAGAATGGCCGTCGCCACCCGCTCCGGCGCCACCGCGTGCTCGGCGAACGCCGCGGTGAGCCGTTTGATCTTCGGGTCCTCTTTGTTCACCCCGACCAGCTCGACGCTCTGCACCAGCGGCGTGTTCACCGCGCCCGGCGCCACCAGGTGCACCGTGATGCCGTGTTGCGCCAGATCGAAGCGCAGCACCTCGGACACACCCCGGATGCCGTATTTGCCCGCGCTGTAGGCCGCGTGCCAGGGCAGCGCGAGCAGGCCCGCCGCCGAGGACACGTTCACCAGCGCGCCGCCCTTGCCCGCGCGCACCATCGGCGGCACGAAGGTCTCGATGACGTGGATCGGGCCCATCAGGTTGACCTCGACCATGCGCCGCCAGTGCGCGTGCTCCAGGTTCTCCACGGTGCCCCAGACGGAGGTGCCCGCGATGTTCATGACGACGTCCAGGCTGCCGAGTTCGGCGTGCACCCGGTCGGCGAAGGCGCGCACCGCGTCGTAATCGGTGATGTCCAGCGCCTCCGCCAGGGCGACGCGGCCACCCGCGGCGCGGATGTCGCGCACCGTGGCGTCCAGGCCCTCGGCATTGATGTCGGTGAGCACCAGTTCGGCGCCCTTCCCCGCGGCGGCCAGCGCGGTGGCCCGGCCGATGCCGCTCGCCGCACCGGTGACCAGCACCTTCGCCTCGCGCACCGTCGTTCGACCCGCTCGCCCGCGACTTCTACCCAGCACTGCGCATCCCATCTCGAATCGCCGAATCGGTTTTCCGCAGGGTAGTCCAGCCGACGGCCCCGCCCGCGACGCCGCTAACGGCCGAGCACCGCGAGCATGCCCGCGACCGACCGCGGCCAGGTGAATTGCTCGGCGCGGCTGCGTGCGGCCCTGCGCCGACCGGCCTGCGGCATGGCCAGCACGTCGCTCACGGCCCGCGCGAAGGCGGAGGGATGGTCGGCGGCGACCGCCCCGCAGTCGGCCGTCACGATGTCGGCCAGCGCCGAAGATCGGCTCGCCACCACCGGCGTGCCCGCCGCGAGCGCCTCCAGCGCGGCGAGACCGAACGTCTCGTGCGGGCCGGGCGCCAGCGACACGTCCGCGGTGGCAAGGAGTTTGGCGACCATCGCGCGTTCGGAGATGAATCCGGTGAAGTGCACGGCGGGCACCCCGCCCGGCAGCGGCGCCAGCGCGCGAGCCCGCCGCCGCAGCGCGTCCCGGCGCGGACCGTCCCCGGCCACGACCAACCGGGCCTCGATGCCCGCCTCCCGCAACGCCCCCACCGCCTCGATGCTGCGGTCCACCCGTTTCTCGACCGACAACCGGCCGCAGTGCACGAGCAGCGGATGACCGGGCACCCCGAGATCGGCGCGCAGCCTGCGATCGCGCCGGTGCGGGTTGAACAGATCGAGATCCACCCCGAGCGGGACCAGCTCCACGTTCGCGGCGCCGATGCGCAAGAACTCCTCGCGGGCGAATTCGGTGGTGCACACGACGATGTCGTAATCGGTGGCGGTGTGCCGGTTGGCGACGTCGGCGCAGCGGCGCGCCACCGGGCCGGGCAGCACCTGTCCCAGCAGCCGGTCCAAGCGTTCGTGCGAGATCATCACGCCGGTCACATCGCGCCGTCGCGCCCAGCGGCCGAAACCGCGCAGGGTGAGCCGATCGGACACCTCGAGCACGTCCGGCCGCAATCCGTCGAGGACGTCGGCCACCCGGCGAGGATCCGCCGCACGGTAGCCCCCGGTCCCCGGAATGGCCAAGGCCGGCAACGTGATCCGCACGACCCCCGTCGGCAGGATCTCCTCCGACCGGCGCGCACCCGGCACGATCAGCACCGCTTCGTGCCCGGCGGCGACGTACCCCTCCCCCAGGTGGTGCAGCGCCGTGCGCAGCCCACCCGAACGCGGGCCGTAGAAGTTCGCCAGCTGGACTATGCGCACGTGGCCGATCGTGCAGCGGATGGGGTTACCCGCGCCCAACGGTGCGTGAACAGCGGTGAAAGAACCGGGTAACCAGCGGCTGCGGCCATCTCCTCAGTGCGCGGGCAACCCGCGCCCGGCCCTGGGCAGATCGAGGTCGAGCGGAATCCGGCCCGCGGCGAGGTGCGCCTCGACCTGCTCGGCGGGCATCGGCTTCGCGATCAGGAAGCCCTGCGCGCGGTAGCACCCCAGGCCGACCAGCGTGCGCGCGGCGACCGCCGTCTCGACGCCCTCGCCGACCACGCCCAGCCCGAACGAGCCGGCCAGGCCGATGATGGATTTCACGATGGCCAGGTCGTCGGTGCTCGCGCCGAGCCGCTGCACGAACCCGCGATCGATCTTCACCGCGTCCACCGGCAGCGCCTTCAGATGCGACAGCGAGCTGTAGCCGGTGCCGAAGTCGTCGATGGCGATCTGCACGCCCATCCGCTTGAGCCCGCGCAGGGTGACCTGGGTCCTGGCCAGGTCCTGGACGACGACGTGCTCGGTGATCTCCAGGCACACCGAGCTGCCGTCGATGCCGAACAGGCGCAGGATGTCCTCGATGCGCTCCACGAAATCCAGGCTGACCAGCTGCACCGGCGACACGTTGATCCGCATCACGACGTTGCCGGCCAGACCGCGGCGGCGCCATTCGGCGAATTGCGCGCACGCCGAGCGGATCACCCAGCGCCCCAGCTCACCGGCCAGGTTGGTGGCCTCGGCGACGGTGACGAACGCGGCGGGCGGCAGCAGCCCCCTGGTCGGGTGCAACCAGCGGACCAGCGCCTCCAGCGCGACGATGCGGCCGGTGCGCAGATCCACCTCGGGCTGGAAGTGCAGCAGCAGCGAGCCGTCCGACACCGCGCCGCGCAGGTTCAGCTCCACGTCGTCCTGGAGTTCGAACTGGGCGCGCATTGTGTCGGTGAACACCGCCACGCCGTTGCCGCCGCCCGATTTCGCCGACAGCAAGGCGTGGTCCGCGCGGCGTAGCACATCGGCGACGGTGGTCTCACCGGGGAAGCCGAGCGCCACCCCCACGCTGGCGCCCCGGCTGACGGACTCGCCGCCGACGGTGACGCGCCGGGCGATCAACTGCTGGATGCGGTTGGCCTCGTACTCGGCGGCCACCGCGTCCATGGGCTTGGCCGGAACGATGACGAACTCGTCGCCGCCCAGGCGCGCGATCATGTCGTTCGGGTCCAAGTTCTCCCGCAACCGCGTCGACAAGGTGCGGATGAAGTTGTCCCCGGCGGTGTGCCCCAGGAAGTCGTTCAGGGCTTTCAAGCGGTCCAGGTCGAGGAAGAAGGCGGCCACGGGGCCGGGGCTGCCGGCACGTAATCGCTCCTCCATGTGCTCGAGCAGGGCGCGCCGATTCGCCAGGCCGGTCAGATCGTCGTGCAGCGCGATATATCGCAGCCGCTCCTCCGCGACCACCCGCGCCTGCAGTTGCGCGAACAGCGCCGCGATGGCTTTGAGCACGTTGAGTTCGCGGGTGCTCCACTCCCGATCGCCCGACTTGACGAACCCGAGCACGCCGGTCGGCTCGCCCCGCGACAGCAGCGGCACCGCCGCCGAGGTCACTCCGGCGATGCCGGACCCGCGGCGCACGGTCTCCTGGTAATCGGCGAATTCCGGCGTCGGGCGCGCCACCATCGGCTCGGTGGCGTTCTCCAGGGCGCGGAACACCGGGTCGGCGCCGTCGAAGTAGATCACGCCCAGCGGGTCCGGATCGGGCACGTTCTGCCGGTGCGGCCACTCGGCGATGAGCACCGTCGCCCGGCGTTCGCGGTCGGTGTGCCGCACATAGCTGAAGTCGACGTCGAAGTACTCGACCAAGTGAGCGAGGACGCGCTCGGTGGCGGCGACCATGGTCGTGGCGTCCACACCCATGAGCTCAGAGGCGACCTGGGTCACCAACGAGTCGAGTGTCCGCCGTGGCACATTGTCTCCGATCGCGCTAACTACTGGTGTCCACACCGAGCACCGGACGCCGCCTGCTGCGTACGGTGGCGGCGGAGGCGTAGCTCAGGCGAAGCACCAACGCCATGGTCTCATGCTCAGGCACTTCCAGCAGGTCCAGGAAACGGCCCTGAAGTGACGCTAGTGTATCCGCGAAGTCGGGAGAAATCGCAGCAAGTTCCGCCTGGCGTCGGGCGTAGAGGTATACCGGCGAAATCGGTTGCACACTCAATCCGAGGCGCTCGGCCCGCACCCAAACCCGCGCGACGGCCGCTCCCGCCGCCGCGTAGTCGGTCAATCTCGGGTCGGTCGCTTCGAAGGTCACCGCGAGAATCGCGGAGCTGGACCGCACCCGGTCGGCGGTGTATTTCCCCAGCGCCGAGCCGCCAGACCAGGATCGCAACTGCGCCATGACGTCGGCGCGGGTGGTGATCTGGAATGCCGCCCACTCGTCGTCGGTCAATTCCAAGCTACGGGCATCGATCCCGGTGTCCGGGTCGTCGTCCGGCCACCGGACTTCGGCGAGCATTTCCTCGTATAACCGGGGCGTGAGATAGCGAATTCGGTCGGAATCCCCCAGCAAACGTGCTGCTACATCAATGCCCTGCCGATCCACCACCGCGCGCGCATGCGCGCCCGCCGCCTCGGCGACCGCTTCGAGCGCAGCGAGCACGCCGTCGGCCAGCGCGGCCCCGGTGCCGACCCTGCGGTTGGTCTCGCGGCGCAGGACAGCGGGATAGTCGGCGGCCAGCTCGGCACTGCGGCCGTCGCCCAGCCGCAGGCGGGCGAGGAGGCGACCGGAGCCGGGCGCGCCCTCGACGAACTCGTGCGGGCCCAGAATCCCGTGCGCGGCCGCCGCCACCCGCGCGTTGTACACAGCGGCCCCGAGCGCCACAGCGCTGCCGCGGTAGCCGATGTCCATCGCCGTGCTGTGCTCGCGCGCCAGCTCGATCGAAATCTCGTCGTCCCCGGCTCGCAGCGACCACGGCTGCATGTTTCCCCCGGACGGCGCCCGCTGCGCGCAGGCCAGAACGCTTTCCACCGGCCCGGCTGCGGGCTCGGGCGGAGCCTGCCCCCACACCGGCTCGTCGTTCGGCGGTGGGTCGGCCAGTTCGTCGAGGTGCCGTTCCACATCGATGCGGACGCGACCCGAATCCAGTTTCGTTCCCAATCCGATACGGCGGACGGCGGCAGCCACACCGGCGGCTCCGAGCGTGACGTCACCGGCCAGCTGCGGCCAGCTCGTCACCGTCTCGCCCACTTCGACCAGGCTCGCGCCCAGCCGCGGCGACAGCCCCGCCGCGCCGAGCAACCGCACCACGAACGGCGCCTTCTGCCGCGCGGTCAGCCCGCGCAGATCCGCCGCCCGGACATCGCCGAGCAACCCGTGGAACGCCGGGCGCTCGGGTTCGAGATCGAAACGCTCGACGTCCAGCAAACCGCGGTCGCTGGTCTCCATGAGCAACGGAATACGGTGCCGCGCCGCCGCCTCCCTGACCACCAGCTTCATATCGAGCGAATCACATTCCTCGACGACGATCGCGAGACCGTCCAAGAACTCGTCCACCGAATTCTCGTCGATACCGGCTTCGAAGACCTGCACCGGCAGATAGGGATCCAACTCGGCAATACGGCGTGCGGTTACCACCGCTTTGTTGACGCCGATGTCGAACAGCGTTCCCGGCACGCGATTGAGATTGGACAACTCGATTTCGTCGAGATCGGCCAAGCGCAATCCTCCGCAAACTCCCTCCAGTGCGAGCAGATGCGCGATCGTATGCCCGGCGCTCTGCCCGATGATCCCGATGGTGCGTTCGGCGAGACGGTCCTGTTCGGCCCCGGTCAGTTTGTTCCTATTGCGATCCAGTCGAATCGACCGGTAAGTCCGCGGGCCCGGCAATCCGATCACCGCGGCACGCCACGGATAGTAGATCCAGCGGTCGGCTTCGGGCCCCTCGTGAATTTCCGGCGGCGCGACCATTTTGCCGCGCTCGGCGCGTAACGATGCGCGCAGATCCAGGAATTCTATGTGCGGGTCCGCCCGCAAGGCGGCGAGTATCCGCGCGTCTTCCGGATCCGCCGGGTCCAGGATCAGCGGCCGGTGGTCCGCCACTCGGGGCCGGTCATCGCCCATGTCCGCGCCGGCCCTCCGTCCCCCGGCCGACCCCGTGTCGTGCGCCGGGCGCGGCTGCGGCGGGCAGGCCGAGCGCGTCCTGCTCGATCCGTGTGAGAGACCGCTGCGAGTCCTCGGCGAACGCGGCGTAACCGCGCGTGTCCCACCACAGCGGAACGGTCCGATAGCGCTGGTCCGGATAGGGGACCGCGGGAATGCGCTCGGCGGGCACCGCGCCGCACGCCTCGTGCCTGGCCACGGTGAAGGAGGCCACCGTCGCGAAGCCGTAGCGGGCGTCGAGCAGCCGCGCCGCGTGCAGCACGGTGCGCGAGACAGCGGCGCCGAGTTCGGCTCGCTTGGCCGCGTCCCTGGCGACCCACGCGCCCTTGGCTTCGATCACGCCCTGCGGTAGCCGGTCGGCGATCATCCGGCGCAAGGCGCTCGCGCCCGGGTGACCGGCCCATTCGACCAGCGCGTGCGCCTGTCGCGCGTCGGTGTACGGCCCCTGCATCCGCACGCCGGCGACCATGTCGCCGTCGGTGTCGAGTGCGGTGAAGAACAGTGACGTCGATCCACCGTCGGCGACCGTGCCGTATTCGAGTGCGTGTTCGACTCCGAAACGCCGGTAAACATCCAGCGCCCCGTCCAGATACCGGCGCCAAAGCTCCGGCTGAACGTTCGGTTCGGACACAAAGAACGCACATTCGGATTGCGCGTCGTAATACCGCAGGACTCCCCGCCCATGGGAGTTCCTCGGCACGACTGCAATCAGATCCACAGTCATGTTGTTCCTACTCCATCGCCGCGCTGTCATGCGCGTTTGGTCCAGCCCGATGCAGCCTCCCGCGGCCCTGCGCCGAGATGAAGTTGCCCAGGGCAGTATCCGTCATAGGACAGGAATTGACCAGCCGTCCGGCTAATCTCCCGAAAACTGCGCGGTACACGTGATATCTACGCAGGTCAACCGACGTGCGATCAATATCGCAATTAACATGGAGACCAGTTGGTTCGACAATAGTTACTGTTCAGCAAGCTATACGAGGATGGAAATGAACAACTCGACCGACTCCGGGCCGTGCCAGATCTCGATCTCTTCACGATAAGCGCGGGTGATCTCGGCCGACGCCGTGGCGTCGTCCACTTGCGCCCAGACGTCCTCCACCGGATCGTGATAGTCGCCGTTGGGCGCGAAACGCGCGTAGACACCTTTCGGCACCCGCACCAGGATGTCGCCCACCGGCACCGCGTCCGGCGCCGGGTACTCGAAGCAGACCACCGCGTTGTAGTTCCCGGCCGGATCCGGCACGTACACCGTGTACATCGGGCGATCCTCGCCCGCCCGGTCGCGCAACCGGTCCTTCAGGAACTCGATCAGGTCGCTGTTGCTGACCTTGAAGCTCGGGCGCACGCGCGGGACCACCAGCCCGCCGTACACCGCCTCGGCACGCACTACGATCGCATAGCTCATCGCGCGTCGACCGCCAGGTAGAGATCGATCTTGTAGGCGTGTGGATAACACTCGAAATCGCCGGTATAGGTCCGCTTGATCTGGTTGTGTTCCTCGGCATAGGCGATCTGCGTCCACAAGTCGGTCATCACCTGCGGGAAGTTACCCACCGAGGAGAACCGGGCATAGGCGCCGCGCGGCAGGCGAGCGACCAGGTGACCGCGGGTGACGTCCTCGAAGGACGCGCACTGGTAGCCGACGATCTGGGTGTTGTAGGTGCCGAGTTCACCGGTGTAGTCGGTGTAGGCGCTGGCCAGCGGCCCGCCGAGTTCCTGGTGCAGCACCGCGGCCCAGGCGGCCTCCAGATCACGGTCCCGCAGTTCCCCGAGCGCGCGTTTGGGGCTGCGTACCGGCAGCCCGGCAACCCACGTCTCGTCCCGCTCGACGATCTCAAACTGCATGAAAAGACTCTTTCGAAGGAAGCCGGAGGTGCACCACCGCGTCCGGTCGGTCGGAATCGCCATGCTACCAACCCGGACCGGGTGGTACCGATCACAGATCGGCCCCGATCGCCGCACGATCACCCCGCTGAACTGGACGGATGTCCGAAGCGGTACGGTCCGGACGAGGCCGGTCGGCGAACAGTGGCGCCGCCCGGAAGCGCCGAGGCACGGTGGGCTGGAACGTCCGGTTCGCCCATCCTCTGGCAGCACCGAACGGAGTTCTGATGACCGTGACGCCGATCTTCGGCCGACATCGCGACGCCGCCGGGCAACGCTCGTCCGAGCGTCACGGCGGCAGTGCGCACGCCGCCGCCCCGGACGGCCGGTACTGACATGTGCCGGACCATCGCCGAACTCGACGCCGCGGTCGCCGACTGCTTCGCCTGCCCGCGCCTGGTGGCCTGGCGGGAGCTGGTCGCCGCGCAGAAGCGCGCCGCGTTCCGAGACCAGACCTACTGGGGCAGGCCCGTCCCGGGATTCGGTCCGCCGGACGCGCGGATGCTGCTCGTCGGACTCGCGCCCGCCGCGCACGGCGGCAATCGCACCGGTCGTATGTTCACCGGCGATCGCAGCGGCGACGTGCTCTACGCGGCCCTGCACGCGGTGGGCCTCGCCAATCAGCCCACCGCGGTCAGCCGCGACGACGGCCTGCGCCTGGAGGGCGTGCGGATCACCGCCCCGGTGCACTGCGCGCCGCCGGACAACAAGCCCACGCCGGAGGAACGCGACCGTTGCGGGCACTGGCTGGACACCGAATTGCGCCTGCTGGCACCCACGGTGCGCTCGGTGGTCGTGCTCGGCGGATTCGGCTGGCAGGCCCTGCTGCCGGTGCTCACCCGCGCGGGCTGGGTCGTACCGCGTCCGCGACCGAAGTTCGGCCACGGCGCGCACGTGGAACTGGCCGCCACGGACGCGGGCAGGCGCCCGCTGCACCTGTTCGGCTGCTATCACGTCAGCCAGCAGAACACCTTCACCGGTCGGCTCACACCGGTCATGCTGGAGGCGGTACTGGCCGACGCGGCGGCGGCCGCCGGGCTGGAGGCGCGGCGCGGTCACGCACCGCAGGGGTGACCGGTCGCGCACCGGCGCTTCGATCCGGCGGCTCAGACGTGGTCGATCAGAGCGGGATGGCCTGCCTCGTGGGCGCAGTGCGCGCAGCAGAAGTAGTCGCCGCTCGCCTCGACGCCGTGGCCGAGGATGCGGCAGGAACAGTGCGTGCACGTCGGGGCCATGGCGTTGATCGCGCATTCGAAGCTGTCGAAGGTGGCGGACTCGCCGTCACGGGTGATGGTGAACGTCTTGTCGTACTCGTTTCCGCACGTGTCGCAGGTGGCCATGGGGTTTCACCGGTCCTCTCGCGTCGATGGGCAGAGCATCGCAGTTCGCGGTACCCAGCGCGGGGGACGCAAAACGGACCCGGCGACCTCAGACCAGGCGCAACGCCCCGACCGGGCAGCTGTCGACGACGAGTTCGAGCAATTCCCGCTCGGACGCGGCGACGGTGCCGGGCGGCACGACGATCCCTTCGTCATCGACGCGGAACAGATCAGGCGCGAGTGCTTCGCACATGCCGTGCCCGGCGCAGAGGGTGCGGTCGGCGATGATGCGCATCGGTCAGATCCGTTCCAGTCGGATGGGCAGGCCATCGGCGGGCACCGGGCCGGTGCCGGCGACCAGCGGCATCCGATAGCCGTCCGGCACGCTCCAGCGATACCGCAGCAGCATCTGGTGCACAACGGCTTTCACCGTCATGCCGCCGAAGTACAAGCCGATGCACTTGTGCGCGCCGCCGCCGAACGGCGCCCACGCGAAGCGGTGCGATTTGTCCTCCCTGCGGTGCTCGGCGAAACGTTCCGGATCGAAGACGTCGGCATCGTGCCAGTACGCCTCGTTGCGCATGAGGCCGTAGGTGCCGCACATGATCAGCGTCCCCTTCGGCAGGTAGTACCCGAGGATGTCGGTGTCGGCGATGGTTTCGCGAACCTGCTGCGCCACCGGCGAATAGACCCGCAGCGCCTCCTTGAACGCGAGATCGAGCGACGGCAGGCGGTCGAGATCGTCGTAGTCCAGGGCGGGCTTGCCCAGCGCGACGGATTCCGCGCGCAGCCGCTCCTGCCATTCCGGATGCCTGCCGAGTTCGTAGACGAGCATGGACGCGGCGATGGTGCTGGTGTCGTGGGCGGCCATCATCACGAAGATCATGTGCTCGACCACCTCGGCGTCGGTGAAGGTCTCGCCGTCGGCGGTGCTCATCCGGCACAGCACGCTGAACAGGTCGTCGCCGCCGCTCGCGCGCTTGGCGGGCAACTCACGGCGGAAATGCTCTTCGAGCACCCGGCGCCCGCGCACGCCACGGGCCCACACTCCGCCCGGCACGTTCGCCCGGATCATCGCGGCCCCGCCGCGCACCGCGTCCTCGAAGGCGCGCTCCAGCCGTGCGGCGTCCGCGCTGAGTTCCGCGCCCGCGAAGACTTCGGTGGCCTGCTGCAGCAGCAGCTCCTTGATCGCGCGATAGACGCGGAAGTCCTCGCTCGGCTCCCAGCGCGCGAGGCCACGGGTGATTCGCGGCGTGGTCAGGCCCAGGTAGCCGATCAATCGCGGCCTGGTGAAGGCCTGCTGCATGATGCGCCGGTGGAACAGGTGCTCGTCGAAATCCCGCAGCAGCAACCCGCCGCGGAAGAACGGGCCGATCAGCCACTCCCAGCCACGTTGCGCCGACAGCACCTTGTCCCGGTCCAGCATCACCGCCTCGTACCCCTCCGGGCTGCCGAAGGTGACCATCCGCCGGCCGAGCATGCCCATCCACTGCACCGGGCCCAAGCGATCGAATCGCATCCGCGCGAACCCGATCGGGTCGGCCAGCGCGTGCAGTGTGTAACCGATCCCCGGCAGCCCGAAATCGCCGAGCACCGGTTTCAGGCCACTGCCGGGCGGCGGATCGGCCAGCGGACGCACCCGCACCGGATAGGAGGCGACCAGCCGCGCAGCCGCCCGCTGCGCGTGCCACGCCCAGGTGGCCCGCGCTTGCCGGACCGTGCCGGAGACATCGTCGATCGACTGGGGCACAAGCAGACTCATAGCAGTCTTCCCTTCGCGACACTGCGATGGTCCGACGATATAGGAAACATGCGTTTCCGTAAACGTTTGTTTCCCAATTGCGGCTGTGCCAAGCTGGCGGAGTGACCCGTACCGTCAGCGGCACCTACCGCGGAGCCTCCACGGCCGAGCGCCGCGAGGATCGGCGCAGGAGACTGCTCGACGCGGCCCTCGACATCATCGGCACCCAGGGGTTGTCTGCGCTGACCGTGCGCGGCGTGTGCGAACAGGCCAAAGTCGGGCCGCGATTCTTCTACGAGGCGTTCCCCGATCTCGACGCGCTCGCCGCCGGCGTGCTGGTCGTGATCCAGCAGGCGGCGCTCGACCGCGCGAAGACCGCTATCGCCGAGACCACGGGCACACCCGGCGACCGCATCCGCGCGGGGGTCGCGGCCCTCATCGTGGAGCTCACCGACGACCCGCGCCGGGCGAAGGTGGCGTTCGCCCAGACCTACGGCAACGAGGCGCTGATGCGCAGCCGGTTCGCCGGCATGCGCCAGGTGGCCGACGCCATCATCGAGCAGACCCGGCTGGTGCTCGAACTGCCCGAAGGACAGGACACCGCGATCGCGGCGACCTCCCAGCTGATCACCGGCGGCGCGGCCGAACTGGTGCTGGTCTGGCTGGACGGCGGACTCGACGTCGACCGGGACGGGCTGATCGCGCTGCTCGCGGATTACACCGTGGCGATGATCGATCGGCTGCCCGCGGTCGCCGGACGGCTGTCCGGCCTCACACCAGATTCGTGATCAGCGCCGAAAGCAGCGGCTCGCGCAGTCCGGGCAGCGCGTCGAAGTCCCCCGCGACGACGCGATTGGTCGCCAGCGACACCACCGCGCCGATCACCGCCTCGCCGATCAGCCGCTGATGCGGCCGGGTCGCTCCCAGCGCCGCCGCGAATCCGTCGACCAGGGCGGCCTGGGTCGCCAGCCGCCGTTCCAGCACCGGCCTTCCCGCCGCGTACACCTCCACCAGGAAGACCTTCGCGACTTGCGGCTCCTGCGCCAAAGTGGCGAAGTACGCGGCGAGCGCGCGATCTATCCGCTCGAGCGCGGTGCCGTCGCCGGCGAGCGCGTCGCCGATGCGGGTCATCACGATCTCCACGGCCATGTCGTAGGCGGCGAGGAAGCACGCCTCCTTGTTCGCGAAATGCTGGTAGAAGGTCATCCGCGACACCTCGGCCCGCTTCAGCACGTCCGCCACCGTCGCCGCCGCGTAACCCTTGTCCGCGGCCGCCTCGATCATCGCCACCAGCATCCGGCCCCGCTGCGTGGCGACCACATCCTCCGGCGCTAGGCCGTGGTTTCCGCCGTGCAGTTTCCCGCCCGCCCGCGCTTTCAGCAACGATCCTCGCTCCACGTACCGATGCTAAGCATCCGCGCACGGGGCCGGGTGTCTTCCGCGATGCGCGGGAATCACAGCCGGAAACGATGCCCGACGAGGCACAATGGCCGTCCGAGAATGCTTCGAATCAGAAGGAGCGTGATCGACGATGACAGGCAAGCGACCGGCCGGACGAAGCGCCCTGCTGGCGGCGTTGTGCACCGGCGCCTTCACGGCGGCGGCTCCGGCGGCAGCCGATCAACCAGCGTTCGTGAGCATCGGCGTCATCCGCACCTTCGGCGACACCTGCTACGGCC
>NZ_BAFS01000239.1 GCF_000308415.1 Nocardia asiatica NBRC 100129
CCATCAGATCCGCCTGTCATCCTAAAAACCAGCCATCCTGAAGTAGACCGACATCCCGAAGTTGACCGACTTACCGCCCGAACAGCACCCAAAGGATGGGTGAACCGTACCACCAGGCGCGCGCCCGGCAGCCAATTCGCGCATTCGGCCGGACCGACCGCGCAATTTGCTAGTTAACAATCCGGGTCACTCACCGGCGCCGGCGCGCCACTCCGAACTCAGTTGCGGATCGGCCTCGAGATGACTCAGCCCGTTCCAGCAGAGGTTCACCAAGTGCGCCGCCACAACCTCTTTCGACGGTTTGCGTTCGTCCAGCCACCAGGTCGCGGCGGTGGCCACCTGGCCGACGAGGGCCTGCGCGTAGAGGGTGGACAGGCTGGTGTCGAACCCACGGCGCTCGAAATCCCCGGCCAGGATGTGCGCCACCTGATTGGTCGCCTCGTTGAGCAAACTGGAATACCGCCCCTCGGCGGCGGCGGCGGGCTGATCGCGCACGAGAATTCGAAACCCGTCGGTCCGTTCTTCGATGTAGGTCAGCAGCGCCAGCGCGACCTGTTCCAGCCGGATCCGCGATCGGTTCTGGGTGAGCGAGGAGGTGATCATGTCCAGCAGCATCGACATCTCGCGGTCGACGACGACCGCGTACAGCCCTTCCTTGCCGCCGAAGTGTTCGTACACCACGGGTTTGGAGACCTGGGCGCGCTGCGCGATCTCCTCGATCGATGTCGCGTCGTAGCCGCGTTCGGCGAACAGCGCGCGCCCGATCTCGATCAACTGCTGGCGCCGCTGGGTGCCGGTCATACGCGGCCGGGGCACTCGATGCGACTCACCCGAAGACACTGACACTCCTCCGCCTCTCCGCGTTCTCGCCGACTGCGCGTGCGCCGACGGTTCACTCCGGCCGCCGATCGCATGCCCGGCACAGTCCTGGGCGCGCCCCGCGAGTTACCCATGTGCGTGCGAGACGGCGTCGCATCGAGGCTCCGACGAACGACGCCGACGTTCGGATACCACTGTTCCAGACAGCTCGGCGACGCGACCGCTCGACCCTCCGCCGAACAATTCGCGGGGAGGCGGGCGAGTATGCGAGGATTCATCTCGTGCCGTGGCACAGCGGCGGGGGTTCGCCAACCGCCGGTGTGGCAATCCGCCGTGGTGTAATGGCAGCACATCTGATTTTGGTTCAGAGAGTTCAGGTTCGAGTCCTGGCGGCGGAGCTCGAGAGCACGATGACCAGCGTTGGCCCGCACATCGGTGACCAAGCACGACGACGCCCCGCACGAGGACAGGCAGCCGAGGGAGATCCATGCCACAGCAGACCGCCGTCGTCGTTCTCGCAGCCGGTGCCGGGACGCGAATGCGGTCGAAGACCCCCAAGGTGCTGCATTCGCTGGCCGGTCGGAGCATGCTCGCGCACGCGTTGCATGCGGCGAACGAGATCGACCCCGCGTACCTCATCACCGTCGTGGGGCACGACCGTGAGCAAGTCGGCGCGGCGGTGACCGCGGTCGCCGACGACCTGGGCCGGGAGATCACCCCCGCGATCCAGGAGCAGCAGCTCGGCACCGGGCACGCGGTGCAGTGCGCGTTGGACGCGCTGCCGGTCGGGTTCACCGGCGACGTGCTGGTCACCTCCGCGGACGTGCCGTTGCTGGACGGCCACACCCTGGCCGCGCTGCTCGACGAGCACCGCAGCTACGCCGAACGCCCCGCGGTCACGGTGCTGACCTTCGTGCCGGAGGACCCGAACGGTTACGGCCGCATCGTGCGCGACGCCGACGGCCAGCTGACCGAGATCGTCGAGCACGCCGACGCCACCCCGCAGCAGGCCGCGATCACCGAGGTGAACTCCGGTGTGTACGCCTTCGACGCCGCGGTGCTGCGCACCATGATCAGCAGGCTGTCCACCGCCAACGCCCAGCACGAGCTGTACCTGACCGACGTGCTGCGCCTGGCCCGCGAAGCCGGTCACCCGGTGCACGGCGCGCGGCTGGTCGACGCGGCCAAGGTCACCGGCGTCAACGACCGCGTGCAGCTGGCCTCGGCGGCGCGCACGCTCAACCGCTACATCCTGGAACGCCACATGCGCGCGGGCGTCACCATCCTGGACCCCGCCTCCACCTGGGTGGACGCCAGCGTGCGCATCGGAAGGGACGCGCTGCTGCGACCCGGCGTACAACTGCTCGGCCACACGGTCGTCGGCGAGGACGCCGAGGTCGGCCCGGACAGCACGCTCACCGACGTGGTCGTCGGCGACGGCGCGCGGGTGATCCGCACCCACGGCGAGGGCGCCACCATCGGCCCGAAGGCGACCATCGGCCCGTTCAGCTACTTGCGTCCCGGCACCGTCGTGGGGGACGAGGGCAAGCTGGGCGCCTTCGTAGAGACCAAGAACGCCTCGATCGGCGCGCATTCGAAGGTGCCGCACCTGACCTACGTCGGCGACGCCACCATCGGCGAGCACAGCAACATCGGCGCTTCCAGCGTCTTCGTCAACTACGACGGCGTGACCAAGCACCACACCGTGGTCGGCTCGCACGTGCGCACCGGCAGCGACACCATGTTCGTCGCACCGGTGACGGTGGGTGACGGAGCCTATACGGCGGCGGGTACTGTACTGCGCAGAAACGTTCCGCCCGGAGCTCTCGCGGTCTCCGGTGGTCCGCAGAAGAACATCGAGGGCTGGGTGCAGCGACACCGTCCAGGGACGGACGCGGCTCGCGCGGCGGCGGAAGCCGTCGCGGCCAAGGAGATGTCGGGTCAGGCAATAGAGCAAAAGGATGGCAATCAGCAGTGACCGCGTCATGGATCGACAACCAGAAGAACCTGATGCTCTTCTCGGGACGCGCTCATCCTGAGCTGGCCGAGCAGGTCGCCAAGGAACTCGACGTCCACGTCACGCCGCAGATCGCACGGGACTTCGCCAACGGCGAGATCTTCGTCCGGTTCGAGGAGTCCGTCCGCGGCTCCGACGCCTTCGTCCTGCAGAGCTTCCCGGCGCCGCTGAACCAGTGGCTGATGGAGCAGCTCATCATGATCGACGCGCTCAAGCGCGGTTCGGCCAAGCGGATCACCGCGGTGCTGCCCTTCTACCCGTACGCCCGCCAGGACAAGAAGCACCGCGGCCGCGAGCCCATCTCGGCCCGTCTGGTCGCGGACCTGCTGAAGACCGCGGGCGCGGACCGGATCATCACCGTCGACCTGCACACCGACCAGATCCAGGGCTTCTTCGACGGCCCGGTCGACCATATGCACGCCCAGGTGCAGCTGGCGGAGTACATCCGCACCAACTACAGCCTCGAGCACATCACCGTCGTCTCCCCCGATTCCGGTCGCGTGCGCGTCGCCGAGAAGTGGGCCGACTCGCTGGGCGGCTCGCCGCTGGCCTTCATCCACAAGACGCGCGACCCGCTGGTTCCCAACCAGGTGAAGTCCAACCGCGTGGTCGGTGAGGTCGAGGGCCGCACCTGCATCCTGATCGATGACATGATCGACACCGGCGGCACCATCGCGGGCGCGGTCAAGGTGCTCAAGGAGGCCGGCGCCGGTGACGTGGTCATCGCCGCGACCCACGGTGTGCTGAGCCCGCCCGCCGCCGAGCGCCTCGCCACCTGCGGCGCCAAGGAGGTCGTGGTGACCAACACCTTGCCGCTGACCGAGGAGAAGAAGTTCCCGCAGCTGACCGTGCTGTCCATCGCGCCGCTGCTGGCCCGCACCATCCGCGAGGTCTTCGAGAACGGCTCCGTGACGGGTCTGTTCAACGGAAACGCATAGCCGACGACACCGCGCAAACGGCGGCTCGAACTCCGGTTCGGGCCGCCGTTTTCGTGTCCGCGTTAGGCGCGGCGATCGGTGGGGATACTGAGGGTATGGACCGTGACCCGTTGGAAACCGAGATGGGGGATGACGACCAGGAGGACGAGATCCGCGAGTATCAGCGCAACATCGAGGATCCGCCCGACGATCTACGCATCCGCTACCACGAGGACGAGGACGACGGCAGGCTCGGCATCGGTGACGAGCTGGACCAGGAGTGGACGCCGCGCGACGGCCGCGACGCCGACGTGGAGGACGACGACCGCTCGGCCGAGGTCGCCGCGATCGAGATCGTCGACGATCGAGACCTCTGAGCCGCTTCCGCCTCGACGCGCCACGCAGGCGCAATCCGGCATGACGCCGCCCGCACCGTGGTAGGCATAGGTTGCGTGACCGGGACGACACGAGGAGGGTGCGATGAGCACGCCGAAGGATCCGGAGCACACCGACGACGAGCAGCGGCCGTCGGAGTCGCCGTCGTTGTCGAAGCAGACCGGGGAACCCTCCGGTGACGAGCCCGCCCAGCCCCTGACCGGCGCCGCTCCGGCTCAGACACCTGGCGCGCAGCCCACCGAGCACGACCCGGCGGCCGCTCGGCCGCCGGAGAGCGAGGCGGCACCGCCGGACCAATGGTGGCAGCCGACCGCGCCGCCGCCCGCGGGACCGCTGGGCGGTCAGTGGGGCGCCGAGCCCAGCGGTCAGCCCGCCGAGCCGCAGCCGTGGGGCGCCGACAGCCCCGGTGCTCAGCAGTCCTGGGGCGCCGAACCCGCCGCGCCGGGATCGCCTTTGTCGGGCTCCGCGCCGCAGCCCTCTGACGATCCGACGCACCGGTTCACGCCGGACGAGCACACGCGATACGGCGCCGGTGGGCAACCACCGTATCCGCCGACCGGGCAGCCCGCCGATGCCGAGCAGCCGTATCCGCCGACCGGTCAACCCGAATACCCGCCGGGCGGTGTGTACGGCTATCCGCAGTCAGGGCAGGAGCCGCAATACGGCTATCCGTCCTACCCGCAGCAGGGGTACGAGCCCTACGCCACTGCGCCGAGGCAGCCGGGGAGTCAGGTGTACTCGATCATCGGGTTCGTCTGCGCGGTCACCGCGGTGCTGTTCTGCCCGTTCCTGTTCGGGCCGGCCGGGATAATCCTGGGCATCATCGGGCACAACAAGGGCGAGTCGCTCGGCAAATGGGCAGCGATCGCGGCGGCCGTCGGGATGGTGATCGGCTTCATCGTGGGATTCGCCGTGTTCGGCGGAGAGACGACGACGTAGATTCTCGGTATGTGTCTTTTCGGTGGCACCGGCACGACGGGTGCGCGCGGATGACCGGATTCGCGGGCTTCCCGCTGGCCGGACTGGACTTCTACGAAGATCTGGAGGCCGACAACTCCAAGGCGTTCTGGACCGCGCACAAGCGGATCTACGACGAGGCGGTACTCGCACCGATGAAGGCGCTCGTCGCCGAACTCGAGCCGGATTTCGGTCCGGCGAAGATCTTCCGGCCGTACCGGGACGTGCGTTTCGCCAAGGACAAGACGCCGTACAAGACCGCGCAGGGCGCCGTGGTGCGCGCCGCACCAGGCGCGGGCTGGTACGTACAGGTCAACGCCGGGGGGCTGTACGTCGGCGGCGGTTTCTACCAGGGCTCGCCCGAGCAGCTCGCTCACCTGCGCGCCACTATCGACGACGACGTGCGCGGCCCCGAGCTGGCGGCGATCCTCGCCCAGCTCGCCGCCGCCGGCTACGCCATCGGCGGCGAGAAGCTGAAGACCAAACCCAAGGGCTACGACAGCGACCACCCGCGCATCGATCTGCTGCGGCACAAATCCATCACCTGCGGCCGCGAGTTCGGCGCGCCCGCCTGGCTGGAGACGCCCCGGGCGGCGAAGGAAGTGCGCGCGGCGTGGGAGACGATGCGGCCGCTGGTCGAGTGGCTCGCGGCGGTGATCGGCGGCGCGCCCGCGCGGTGACCGCCGACCGGCGCGCGGTCAGCGCCGCTGGGCGAGCACCAAGGCGAAGCGGTGGTCGGGATCGGTCCACACGTGCGCGGTGGCGAAGCCCGAGGCGGCGAGTTCGGCCTCGAGGCCCTCGACCCGGAACTTCGCCGAGATCTCGGTGCGGATCTGTTCACCGCGGCCGAAGCGCACGGTGAGGTCGAGGTCGGCGACCGTGACGGTCATGTCCTCGCCGGCCTCCAGCCGCATCTCGATCCACTCGTTGGCCGCGTCCCAGACGGCGACGTGCCGGAACTTCTCCGGCGCGAAATCTGCGCGCAAGCGCGTGTTCAGCACGCGCAGGACGTTCCGATTGAACTCGGCGGTGACCCCAGCCGCGTCGTCGTAGGCGGGGACCAGCACCGCCGGGTCGATGACCAGCCCGGCGCCGAGCAGCAGGTGTTCGCCCGGCTCGAGCACGGCGTGGATCTTCCCGAGGAAGTCGGCCCGCTCCTCGGGAACCAGATTGCCGATGGTGCCGCCGAGGAAGGCGATCATGCGGCGACCCCCGCGCGGCAGATTGTCCAAGGTGTCGGTGAAGTCGCTGACCACGCCGTGCACGGCGAGGCCGGGGAATTCGGCCGCGACCTCGTCGGCGGCGGCTCGCAGCGCCGCGGGCGAGACGTCCTGCGGCACGTACTTCTTCAAGGGTGCGCGCGCACTCAGCGCGGTGAGCAGCAGGCGCGTCTTGGCCGCCGACCCCGCGCCCAGCTCGACCAGTACCTCGGCTTGCGCTGCGTCGGCGATCTCGTCGACCACCCGTTCCAGCAGCGCCCGCTCGGTGCGCGTCGGGTAGTACTCGGGGAGTTCGGTGATCCGTTCGAACAGTTCGCTGCCCCTGGCGTCGTAGAAGTACTTGGGCGGCAACCATTTCGGGTCGGCGGTGAGCCCGAGTTCGGCGTCCGAGCGAAGCGCCGCGTCGAGGTCGTCTTCGGTGAGGTGGATGTCCAGCGAGACTGCGGTCATGGCACGGGCCTTTCGGGTCACAGGAGGGCGTCGACGGACAGCGCGCCGGGCCTGGCGCTCACCAGGCAGCGGTCCGGGATCGACTGCCAACGGGGATCTTCGTCGAACGGTTCGGAGGACACGAGCGCGAAATCGTCGGTGACCAGCACCGACAACGAGTGGTGACAGGTGGTCGCCCACAGCTGCGCACCGTCGGACAGCAGGAAGTTCAGGCGGGCGTCCGGCGCTCGGTCGAGGATCGCGGACACCAGCAGCCGCAGCGCCGCGGGCGCCGCCGACCACTCGCCGTCCGGTGAGCTGGTCGCCAGCAGATCGCACAGCAGCACCCACAGCGTCGCCGCGTCGGTAGCCGATTCGGCCTCCAACAGCCGGGCCGGGGTGAACAGATCCTCGGCTCCGAGTTCCGCCGCGATCAGCGCGAACTCCGAGGCCACGCCGGACAGCGTGCGGCGCCAGTCCGGAACCACGCCGTTGTGGCTGAACGCCCAGCGGTCCCGGGTGAACGGCGCGCACGCCGACCGTTCCACCGGCATCCCGACCGTCGCCGACCGCACCGCGCCGAGCACGGCGGCGGACTCCAGCTGCCCGAGTACCTCGTCCACCGCCGGGT
The DNA here is from genome assembly GCF_000308415.1 of Nocardia asiatica NBRC 100129. Classification (GTDB taxonomy): domain Bacteria; phylum Actinomycetota; class Actinomycetes; order Mycobacteriales; family Mycobacteriaceae; genus Nocardia; species Nocardia asiatica. The sequence continues at coordinate 7,387 of NZ_BAFS01000239.1, forward strand.
CGGTCCAGATCGGGGCGGCGTTGCGGTAGCGGCTCGCGGTGACCGCGTCGTTCTCCGCGACGCGCCACCAGGCGACACCGAAACCGTCGGCATTGATGGTGCCGCCGTGGCGCATATCGCGCGGTGCCCACGACTGGGTGCGCAGGGAATGGGAGCCGAGGGTCAACATCTCGCCCACCCGCACCGGCGGGCCGACATAACCCAGGTGTCTACACATCCGCACCCGCCGAGACCGCTCGGCCGGGATCTGACGCGCACGCGGCGCCACCGCGGTGAGGCCGCTGCCCAGCGGGCGGAACGTCGCTCACTCGCCTTCTCCCGCGCGCAGGTCCCGCGCCAAGCGGAAGCCCGCGAAGATCTGGCGGCGAATGGGGTGATCCCAGTTGCGGAAGGTGCTACGGCAGGCCACCGGATCGGTGCCGAAGGAGCCGCCGCGCAGCACACGGTAGTCCCCGCCGAAGAACACCTCGGAGTACTCCCGATACGGGAAGGCACGGAAGCCCGGGTACGCCTCGAAACCCGAGGCCGTCCACTCCCACACGTCGCCGATCAGCTGGTGCACGCCCGCCGGGGACGCGCCCGCCGGATACGCGCCGACCTCCGCCGGTTCCAAATGGCGCTGCCCGAGGTTCGCGGTGGCGTTGTCGGGATCGGCGTCGCCCCAGGGAAATCGCCGCGACGCGCCGGTGGCCGGGTCGAACCTGGCCGCCTTCTCCCACTCCGCTTCGGTGGGCAGGCGCTTGCCCGCCCACTTCGCGTACGCCTCGGCCTCGAACCAGCACACGTGCACGACCGGCTGCCGCGGCCGCAGCGGCGTCATCACCCCGAACACCCGCCGCCACCAGCGGCCGGACGGATCGCGCTCCCAGAACTGCGGGGCGACCAGCCCTGCCTCGACGCGATGCGCCCAGCCGCGTTCGGACCAGAGCTCAGGGCGCTCGTAGCCGCCGTCGTCGACGAACGCCAGGTATTGCTCGTTGGTCACCGGGGCGGCGTCGATCGCGAAACCGGGCACCAGCACCCGATGGGCGGGGCGCTCGTTGTCCAGCGCCCATGCCTCGGTCGAGGTGCCCATGGTGAATTCACCCCCGGGGACGACGACCTCCCCGGTGACCGGGGCCGCCGACGCGGGCGCGGCCGCCGCGGAGAGCACCGGCGCGCCCGTACGCAGCTGATGGGTGGCCAGCATGGTCTCGTCGTGCTGCTGCTCGTGCTGCGCGATCATGCCGAACGCGAAACCGCCGTCGATCAGCGGACGACCTCGCAAATCGCTGCGCTCCAGCACTTCCCAGACCTTGTCGCGCACGGTGCCGACGTACCCGCGGGCCTGGCCGGGATCCAGCAGCGGCAGCGCGGGCCGGTTCGCGCGGGCGTGCTTGAAGGCGTCGTAGAGTTCATCGAGGTCGGCGCGCACCGGGTCGCGCCCGCCGACGTCGCGCACGAGCCACAGCTCCTCCTGGTTGCCGATGTGCGCGAGGTCCCAGACCAGCGGGCTCATCAGTCGCGAATGCTGAGCCACCAGTTCGGCTTCGTCGACGCAGTCGGTCAGGGTGAGGGTGCGTTGCCTGGCGCGGGTGAGCACCTCCGCGATCCGGTCGCGGAGCTGTTCGGCGCCGGAGTTGTCGGGCGGGGCGGAATGCGAAGTGGTCACGAGAAACGTCTCCGAGATTCGTGCTGAGCGGCGTGGGCGCGGCCGCGGGATTCGGTGCGGCTGCAGGCGATTCGGTGCGGCTGCGGGCGATTCGGCGCGGCTGCGGGCGATTCGGCGCTCGCCGGGGCTGGTCGGCCGGCGCGCCGCCGGGGAAGGGCGGCCGGCGCCTGGTCACGGGGCGGCCTCCGGCGGCCGCGCGTCGGGACCGTGCTCGACGTCGTCCTCGGTCGGGGTGCGACCACGGCGACATCGTTCGGCGGCGGATTCGACGGCGCGGGCCGCCTCGTCGGTCGCGGTGTGCGCGGCCGCCAGGCGCAACAAGGCGACCGCGGCGGCGCGCAGATCCGGGTCGGCCAACCCGTAGCGGGCGGCGTCGACCCAGCGCGCGGCCAGCGGCGCGGCGATCGAGCTCGCCTCCGCGACCACCGCGGGGCTGGACATGAGCGCGTCGATCACATGCACCGGGACGGTCCACCCTTCGCCGGGCTGGGCGTCGATGTAGCGGACTTCCAGGTGGCCCGAGGCGCGCACCGGCGGGAACAGCGTGGTCAGGTGATAGTCGAGATCACCGATATCGGGGCGGCGTCCCACCTCGTCGTCCAGCGCGCCGGACAGCCAGTCGGCGAATGTCGCGCCGGGCGGCGCGAACCATCCCTCGTCCCGGCCGTCGCCGGGCGCCGCGACCCCCTCGGGTCTGCGCACGCACAGCAGCGGCACGTCCAGCGCCCATTTGCCGTACGCGGCCACCGGGTCGGTCCAGTCGAGCACCGGCGGGCGGGTCCGTGTGTTGTCCAGGCGCAGCCAGGCCCGCATGCGCTGGGACGCCCAGGCTCCGGGCGGCGCGCCACGCAGGGCGGGGGAACAGGCGAAGGCGGCCAGCAGCGCGGGGCCGACGGCGTACAAGGCGCTCCAGCGCGCGGTGACGTCCGCGTGGTCGGCGCCGGCGTCCACGCTGACCTGGGTGGCCGCGGTATTGCACATCATCAGCTTGCCGAACGGCCCGATACCGCCGAAGGCTCGCTCCATCGCGCGGTAGCGCGGGAGCCGAAGCAGGCGTTTGGGGCGGCGGTCCGCGTCCGCGGCGACGGAAACGGTGCGGATGGACCGGGATTCGAGGAGTTCCCGCAACGAGCGGGCATCATCGCGCAGCCGATCACACAGCTGGGCGGCAGCGCCGTAGGGAGCGCTGGAGAGTTCGATCTGACCGCCGGGTTCGAGAGTGACCCGGCTGCCCCCGGGCAGAGCGAGCGCCGGTGAATCGGGGGCGATGGACCGTGGTGCGTACGGTCCGAGCGCGTCCGCCAAGGCGGACAGCTGGGGGCGCGGAGCGGCCGCGGAGCCGGACGCCGAACACTCACCGTGCACCGTGAGCCACTCCAGTTCGGCGCCGATCAGCGTGGGTGGTCCGAGTTTGAAGCAAACCCCGCCGATATACGCCTCCGCCGCCGCTCGGGAGGACAGTTCCCCCTGCTCGGTGGCACAACCGGCCGACTCAGGACTCTCGAGCGTGACCGCCATGCCAACCTCCAGTAGGCGTCCGGGACGTAGTCCGCTGCTCTTCGGTTATCGCCATTCGGCGCGGCGGTATTCCTCTCCCCGGCCGAATTCGGGTGCGGCGACCCACCCAGCGTAGCCACGCACGCCGACAAGAAACCGACATGAAGCCGAACATTTCACCGGATAAGGTCGGCGGCATGCTGGATGACGATCGCGTACGAGCCGACACGCCCGGGTGCGTATCCTGGCCGGGACCGAGCCCCGTTTTCCTCGACAGCGCCGGATCCTCGCTCCCGCCGCGAGTCGTCACCGACACCGTCGTCGCGCATCTGCTGCGCGAATCGGAGATCGGTGGCTATCGCGCGGCGAACGAGCGGCTCGACGATCTCGCCGCGGTCAAGACCGCGATCGGCGCGCTGATCAATGCCGCCCCCGAGAGCATCGCGCTCAGCGACAGCGCCACCCGATCCTGGGCCGACTTCTTCTACTCGGTGCCGCTCGCCGCGGGCGACCGCATCCTGGTCTCCGAGGCCGACTACGCCAGCAACGCCATCGCCGCCCTGCAGCGCGCCCGCGCCACCGGCGCCACGGTGGAGAAGATCCCGAGCGACGGCAGCGGCCAGATCGACCTCGAGGCGCTGGAAGCGCTGGTGGACGAACGGGTCAAGCTGGTCTCGGTGCTGCACGCGCCGACCAACGGCGGGCTGGTGAACCCGGCGGCCGAGGCCACCAGGATCGCGCACTCGGTCGGTGCGCTGGTGCTGCTGGACGCCTGCCAGTCGGCCGGGCAGCTGCCCATCGACGTGGCCGAACTCGGTGTGGACGCGCTGTCGGCGACCGGCCGCAAGTGGCTGCGCGGCCCGCGCGGCACCGGCTTCCTCTATCTGCGCCCGGAATTGGCGCGCTCGATGGAACCTGCCCGGCTGGACCTGCACGGCGCGGAATGGACCGGCCCCGACGAGTACCGGCTCGCGCCCGACGCCAGCCGCTTCGAGTTCTGGGAGTGCGACGTCGCGGGCCGCCTCGGCTTGGGCGCGGCGGTGCGCTACCTGCTCGAGCTGGGCCCGCAGGAGGTCTACGCGGCGATCGCGGCCCGCGCCGAGCACCTGCGCAAGGCGCTGCCGGAGCTTCCGGGGGTGACAGTGCGCGACCTGGGCATCCGGCACAGCGGGATCGTGTCGTTCACCGTCGACGGCGTCGATGCCGTCGAGGTGCGCGACCGGTTGCTCGCGCAGGACATCACGGTGACGGTCAGCCACGCGGGCTCGACCCTGCTCGACATGACCGGCCGCGGTCTGCGGTCGGTCGTGCGCGCTTCACCGCACTGCTTCGTCAGCTTCGACGAGCTGGACCGATTCCTCGCCGCGGTGGCGGAACTGCGCGTCTGACGGCTCTGACCTGCGCCCCCGGAAAGGGGGTTAACGCCGCCCCGTAATGACGGGATAGTTGGGGGAGGCCGGTTCCCGGCGACAGCTGGTGGTTAGGAGTTGAACATTGAGCAGGTTCACCGACGAGATGTATGCCACGGCGCGAACCTCCGAGCGCGGGCTGGTGACCGGCGAGCCGGGCGCCCCGCTGCGGCGCACCTGGCCCGAGATCCACCGGATCGCTCGACGTATGGCGGGCGGGCTGGCCGAAGCGGGCATCGGGCACGGCGACGCGGTGGGCGTGCTCGCGGGCATGCCGGCCGACATCGCTCCGGCCTGCCAGGCCGTCTGGATGCGCGGCGCGTCGATCACCATGCTGCACCAGCCGACTCCGCGCACCGATCTGGTGGTCTGGGCGCGCGACACCGAGACCGTGCTGACCATGATCGAAGCGCGCGCGGTCGTGCTGGGCGCGCCGTTCGAGGCGGCCGAGCCGCTGCTGCGGGAACGCGGCATCACCGTGGTGCGCATCGACCAACTGCCCGACGGTCCCGACACCGACCCGGTGCCCACCGCCGAGGGCGATATCGCCCTGCAGCAGTTGACTTCCGGTTCGACCGGTTCGCCCAAGGCGGTGCGGATCACGCACGAGAACTTCTTCGTCAACGCCCACGCCATGTTCGACCGGGTGAAATTCCAGCTCGAGGACGACGTCATGGTCAGCTGGCTGCCCCTGTTCCACGACATGGGCATGGTCGGATTCCTCAGTGTCCCCATGCAATTCGGCGCCGAAGTGGTGTGCGTGACGCCGCTGGACTTCCTCACCAGGCCACTGCTGTGGGCCGAACTGATCAGCAAGTACCGCGGAACCGTCACCGCCGCACCCAATTTCGCCTACTCGCTGCTGGCCAGGCGGTTACGGCAGGCCGACGACGGCGCGTTCGACCTCAGCAGTGTGCGCTACATGTGGAACGGCGCCGAACCGGTGGACCCGGACACCATGGACGCCTTGGCCGCGGCCGGGAAACGCTTCGGGCTCAACCCGATGGCCCTCACGCCGGTCTACGGCATGGCCGAGACCACGCTGGCGGTGTCCATCCCGGACCCCGGCCACGGTCAGGTGCTCGATGTGATCGATGCCGACCTGCTCGAAGCGCTCGGCAAGGCGGTGCCCGTACCTGAGGAACTCGGCCACCCCGCGAACATCCGCCGGTTGCCCACCCTCGGCTACCTGGTCGACCATCTGGAAGGCCGGATCGTCGACAGCGAACGCCAACCGCTGCCCACTCGGTCGGTGGGCGTGATCGAGTTGCGCGGTCCCGCGGTCACTTCCGGTTACGTGACGGTGGACGGGTTCCAGCCCGCCCGGGACGACGAAGGCTGGCTGGACACCGGCGACATCGGCTACTTCACCGACGAGGGTCTGATCGTGGTGTGCGGCCGGATGAAGGACGTCATCATCATGGGCGGCCGCAACATCTACCCCACCGACATCGAGCGCGCCGCCACCCGGGTGGACGGCGTGCGCCCCGGCAACGCGGTGGCGGTGCGGCTGGACGCGGGCCAGAAGCGGGAGAGTTTCGCCGTGGTGGTGGAAAGCGGCAGCCACCAGAATCCCGAGGAGGTCAAGCGCATCGAGCGGGAAATCGTGCACGCGGTGTTCGCGGAGGTCGGCGCGCGCCCGCGCACCGTCGCCGTGCTCGGGCCCGGCGCGCTGCCGAAGACCTCCTCCGGCAAACTGCGCAGGGCCGCGACCGCGATGCATCTGCCCCGCGGCTGACCGCCCCGGCGCGGCGGTCGCGGTTCAGTGCACCTGGTTCTGCGCGGTCTCCAGGCCGACGCGTAGCAGCAGTTCCACCGCGTCGGCGGCCTGCTCGACGATCACCGGGACCTCTTTGCGCTCCGGCGCGGAGAACGGTTTCAGCACGTAGTCGGCCGGATCCTGGCGGCCGGGCGGACGGCCGATGCCGATGCGGGCGCGCAGGTAGTCCTTGGTGGTGAGGGCGCTGGATACCGAGCGGAGGCCGTTGTGCCCGCCCTCGCCGCCACCGCGCTTGAGCCGGATCGCGCCGAACGGCAGGTCGAGTTCGTCGTGCACGACGATCACCTCGGTCGGCGGGACGGAGAAGAACTTCGCCAGCGCGGCCACCGGCCTGCCGGACAGATTCATGAACGATCGCGGCTTGGCGATCAGCACCTGGCGCCCGTCCAGCCGCGCCTGCAGCAGGTCGGCGCCGGATTTCTTGTGCACAGCGAAACGGCCGCCGACGCGCTCGGCGAGCACGTCGGCGACCAGGAAACCGACATTGTGCCGGGTGCGCTCGTATTCGGGACCGGGGTTGCCCAGTCCGACGACGAGCGCGGGCCCGGCGGACGATTCGGTGCTACTCAGCGCTCTCGCCCTCGGCCTCGGCCGCTGCCTCGCCCTCGACGGGCTCGGCGGCCGGGGCGGCGATGACGTTGACGATCAGGGTTTCGGCGTCGACCGCCAGGGTGACACCGGCGGGCAGCTCGAGCGCGCCCGCGGTGATCTGGGTGCCCGCCTCGACGCCCTCGACGGAGACCTCGATGGCCTCGGGCAGCTTCAGCGCGTCGGCCTCGATGGAGACGGTGGTGGCCTCCTGGGTGACCAGGGTGCCGGGGGCGGCGTCGCCGGTGACGGTGACGTTCACGTCGGCGGTGACCTTCTCGCCGCGCTTGATGATCAGCAGGTCGGCGTGCTCGATGTAGCGGCGGATCGGGTGCACCACAACGGACTTGGTCAGCGCGAGCTGCTTCTTGCCGTCGATGACGAGGTTCAGCACCGCGTTGGTGCCGTGCTCGCGCAGGATGGCGGCGAAGGCCTGGGCGTTGACCGACAGGTGCTGCGGGTCGGACTGGTGGCCGTACAGCACGGCCGGGACATTGCCCGCACGACGGGTGCGGCGGGCGGCGCCCTTGCCGAACTCGGTGCGTACGGCGGCTTCGAGAAGGTTGACGTCGGACATGACTGGATCTACTCCTACGGCTCTTCCGGGCTGTCAGTTACACGTCAGGGGTTTCTCGCACACCTGACGGGGTGGTCTACTCGTCGGGGCGAAGACCGAACGAGGACGGCCGGAAGCCGCGCCGCGTCGATCACGGTGTCGCAAAACTGGTCTGCGGTCACCCTCGCCGAGACAACCCGAACACCATACCCCAGCGCAGAGGCGGTCTTTGAATCGGGTGGTCACCCGCGGTTCGGCTCGCGCTCGGGCGCGTCGCGTACGCTGGCGGGGTTGCCGATCGGTCGTCTGCGAAAGGTTGTCTTGCGTTGAGCGCCTCCCCCGAGGGTGTTGTCGCGCCCGCATCCCGTGGGTTACCCGCCGAGGTATCCCGCCGGCGCACGTTCGCGGTGATCTCCCATCCCGACGCGGGCAAATCCACGCTCACCGAGGCGCTCGCCCTGCACGCCAGGATGATCTCCGAGGCGGGCGCGATCCACGGCAAGGCCGGGCGCAGGTCCACGGTCTCGGACTGGATGGAGATGGAGAAGGCGCGCGGCATCTCGGTCAGCTCCACCGCGCTGCAGTTCAACTACCGCGTCGAGGGCTCCGACGTCGACAACGTGATCAACCTGGTCGACACCCCCGGCCACTCCGATTTCTCCGAGGACACCTATCGGGTGCTCACCGCCGTCGACGCCGCGGTGATGCTGATCGACGCCGCCAAGGGCCTCGAGCCGCAGACCCTGAA
>NZ_BAFS01000238.1 GCF_000308415.1 Nocardia asiatica NBRC 100129
CATCGCCGGGCTGCCGGAGCTGGGACTCACGGGCATCGGCGTCGCCACGTCGCTGGTGTTCCTGATCACCTTCGGCGTGTTCTGGGCGATGGTGTGGCGCGACCAGGAACTCGGCCGCACCCTGCCGATGACTCCGCTGCCGGTGCGGTGGACGACGATCCGCGCCGAGCTGAAGCTGGGCACGCCGATCGCGCTGACCTACGGCTCCGAGGCGGGCATGTTCTCGGTGCTCGCCCTCGTCATGGGCAGCATCGGACCGGCGGCGCTGGCCGCGCACAACGTCGTCTACCAGATCATCTACATCGTCTTCCAGGTCGCGATCGGCCTCTCGCACGGTGCGTCGATCCTGGTCAGCCACGCGGTGGCGCGCGACGAGCACGTGCACGCCCGCGCGCTGGCCTGGCTCGCGCTGCGCCATGCCGCGGTGATCGCGGCGGTGACCGGCGCGGTGTACGTGGTGGCGCCGGATCTGGTGCTGCGGCCCTTCCTGGAGTCCTCCGACACCGACACCATCCGGATCGCGCACACCTTGCTGCTGATCGGCATCGTGCTGCAGTTCTTCGACGCCGCCCAGAACATCGGCACCGGTTTGCTGCGCGGTCTCAAGGCGACCAACGCGGGCTTCCGGCTGTCGCTGATCGGGTACTGGGGCGTCGGCCTGCCCGTCGCCCTGCTGCTGGCGTTCCCGGCCGGCTTCGGCGCCGCGGGCGTCTGGTGGGGCCTCACCGCGGGCCTGGCCACCACCGCGGTCCTCATGCTGCGCCGCTACTTCGCGCTGCTCGACGGCATGGAGCGGGATCGTCCTCGCCTGCTCCCCGAAACCCTCACCACTCCCAGCTGACCGGCCCGTCACCACGTCTCGGCCCTCGTTCCCCTTCGGACCACATCCGGAACAGGAACGGGGGTCGAGTGCGTTCTCGCGCCGGTTCCGAGTAGGGCGGAGATCGCCGAGCACGGCCGCGACGGGGCGCCGGTCACGTAACGTTGAAGCGTCGTCGGTGGAGTTGGCGAGGTCGTGTGCGAACTTCGACTCGAGCGGTTCGACTCGAGCGGAGGTCGACACCCTGCGCGACCCCGGATCGGGAGGTGCCAGGTGCTGAGCGTGTTCTCCTCGCCGGGACACTACGTGCAGGGCCGGAATGCCACCGCCGCGCTCGGCGCCGAGATGACCCGGCTCGGCATCGGCGGTCCGGTGCTCATCGTGTGCGGTTCCAGCGCGTTTCGGCTGCTCGCCGACACCTGGGAGCGCTCGCTCACCGACGCGAAGATCGCCTATTCGATCCACCTGTCCGGCGGGGAATGCAGCAGGGCGGAGATCGGCAGGATCACCCGTGCCGTCGAAGAGACCGGCAGCACGGTCGTCCTCGGCGCGGGCGGTGGCAAGGTGCTCGACGCGGCCCGCGCGGTCGCCGACGATCTCGACCTGCCGATGATCAGCTGCCCGAGCACCGCCTCCAGCGACGCGCCGTGCAGCGCGCTGTCGGTGATCTACGGCGAAGCGGGCGAGTTCGAGGCGTATCAGCTGGTCCGGCGCAACCCCGCGCTGGTGCTGGTGGACACGTCGGTCATCGCGCAGGCGCCGCCCCGGCTGCTCGCCGCGGGCATGGGCGACGCCCTGGCCACCTGGTTCGAGGCGCGCACGTGCAGCGCGGCCCAGGTGCGCAACATGCGCGGCGGGGCCTCCACGCGCAGCGCCACCGCTTTGGCCGAACTCTGCTACCGCACCCTGCTGGCCGACGGTGCGCAGGCGCTGACCGCCGTCCGCACGCACAGCGTCACCCCTGCGCTGGAACGCGTCGTCGAGGCGAACACGCTGCTGTCCGGGCTCGGTTTCGAATCGTCGGGGCTGGCCGCCGCGCACGCGGTGCACAACGGTCTCACCGCCGCCGCGCGGACGCGCCCTTTCCTGCACGGTGAGAAGGTCGCGTTCGGCACCCTCACCCAGCTGGTGCTCGAAGGCGCGCCCGCGTCGGAGATCGACACGGTCCTCGGGTTCTGCGCCGAGGTGGGCTTGCCGACCACACTGGCTGCGCTCGGACTGCCAGACGCCGACGACGAGACGCTGTCGGCAATCGCGAGGCGCGCGACCGCCGCGGGCGAGACGATCCACAACGAACCCTTCCCGGTGGACCCGGCGATGGTGGTGGACGCTCTGCGCACCGCCGACGCCCTGGGGCAGTGACCAATCCCACATCGGCGCACGTTTCCCCAGCTTTCGACACCGAAAACTCACCTTCCCGCAAGCGTGTCTTCATCAACCGTCGGGAAACCTGTCCGTAACCGACGCTATCGTTGCGACGGAGCCAAGCCAATGGCGGGCAAACCGCCAGGAGGAGTTCGGTCCGGTGTCCATCACCAGAGTCGCGGAGTACCCGCGTCCGGATCACGTGTTGTTCCACTTCAGCGACACACATCTCATCGCGGGCGACGACCCCCTGTACGGCGATGTCGACGCCGACCTGCGGTTACGCCAGCTGCTCGAACAGGCCGCGGCGAGCCGGATCCGCCCGACCGCGATCGTGTTCACCGGCGACCTCACCGATCGGGGCGAACCCGCCGCGTACGCCAAGCTGAAGTCGATCGTCGAACCGTTCGCCAGAAGTTTGCAGGCACCCATCGTGTGGGTCACCGGCAATCACGACGACCGCGCCGCCCTCCGCGCCCGCCTGCTCGGCGAATACCCCACCACCTCCCCGCTGGACCGGGTGCACCTGGTCGACGGCCTGCGCATCATCGCCCTGGACACCTCGGTCCCCGGGCATCACTACGGGGAGATCTCCGACGACCAGCTGGAGTGGCTGCGCTCGGTGCTGGCCGAGCCCGCGCCCTTCGGCACCATCCTGGCCATGCACCACCCGCCGGTGCCGTGCGTGGTCGACCTCGCCGTCACCGTGGAACTGCGGGATCAGCGCAGGCTGGCCGACGTGCTGGACGGCAGCGACGTGCGCGCCATCCTCGCCGGACACCTGCACTTCTCCACCAGCGCCACCTTCGCGGGCATCCCGGTCTCGGTGGCGTCGGCCACCTGCTACAGCCAGGATCTCGGCGTGGCGCAGGGCGGCCTGCGCGGCCGGGACGGCGCGCAGGCCTTCAACTACGTGCACGTCTACCCGGATACCGTGGTGCACTCGGTGGTGCCCATCGAGCGCGGCCGCACGGTCGGCGTTCCCGCCACGCCGGAGGAGGCGCAACAGCGGCTCGCGGAGGAGGGCGTCGTGATCCCGCCCGCCGGCCGCATCCCGCACGTCATGCGGCGCCCGGCGTCGACTCCGGAATCGGACGACGAGGCGGTGTACTGAACCGCTCCCACGGCGCCGGGTCGGGAAAGTACCCGGCCAGGAACTCCGAGACGATCCGCACCCGCTCGGACTCGGCGACCTCGGGGAAGCTGCCGTCGTTGAGACAGAAGAAGTCGACGTCGCGACGGCGGGCGAGCCCGTCCAGCAAGGCCAAGCCGCGGTAGCTGGTCGTGTCCACGTAGCACGCCTTCGCCGCCTCCTGCGGCACCGCGCGACCGGTCAGCATGGCGTAGTAGTGATACAGCGAGTTGGTCACCGAGATGTCGGTGGCCGCCCGGAACCGGCTCGCGCTCGTGCGCGCGAAATCCGCGGCGAATTCCTCTTCCATCTCCAGCAGCACGCTGCGCCGCAGCGGCGCGGGGGTGTGCTCGAGGTGCCGGGTGATGACATAACCGAAGCGATCGGCCAGCAGCGCCCGGTTCACCCGCGCGGCGTTCTCGAAGCCGCTGCGCCGCTCGTCGTTGCGTCCCGGACCGATCCGGGTCTCCGCTTCGATGAACCGGCTCACCCCGCCCGGGGTGAAGAACATCGACGGACGCACCGGCCGTGCGAAGAACATGTCGTCGTTGGAGTACAGGAAGTGCTCGCTGAGCCCGTCGATGTGCTGCAGCTGACATTCCACGGCGTGCGAATTGAACACCGGCAAGCCGCTCACGTCACGGAAGTGGTCCACCGCGCGCACCACGGTCACCTTGGGATGCGCGGTCAGCCAATCCGGCGGCGTGGAGTCGGTGGCGATGAAGATCCTGCGGATCCACGGCGCGTTCTTGTGCACCGACCGCAGGGCGTATTTCAGTTCGTCGATCTGCCGGATCCTGGCGTCGGCGTCGTCGCCCTCGCCGACCACGACCTGGGCCAGCATCCCGGCGCGGCGGGCCCGGAAATCGGGATCGGAGCCGTCCACCCAGGAAAACACCAGGTCGATGTCGAAATCGACGTCGCCGGTCTGCGGGGCGAACATGTCCACCAGGGTCGGCCAGTTCCGGTCGAACAGCCGCACCTGCGCGCGCTGCACGTCGGCGAGATCGAATACCTCCCGGGTCAGCGCGTTCGGGCGCGGGCAGGTCACCGTGTCGCCGTGGTACTCCCACAGTTCCAGCTCCACGTGGTGTGCCGGATCGTGGTCGCGCCCGAGCCGGAACACGTTGTGCCGCAATTCCACACACGAGAATCCCGCCGACATCGCGGCGGCCGTCACCCGGCGGACCATCGGGCGGTGCGCCGCGTCGGCCGCGAGCACCAGCCGGTGGCCGCTGTCGCGCACGAGCAGGAACGGCACTTCCGCCGCTGCCAGCTCCGCGCGCAGGTACCCGAGATCCTCGATCGTCGCCGCGGACACGGCGAGATTGCCCGCCATGCGCCGCGTCACCATCTCGACGGCCCCTGAATTCACTGCTCCCCTGTCCACCATCACTGTCTCCACATCCGTCGATCCGCCGGTTTCCGAGTCGTCCGGGGCACCGCGCCGAGCCGTGAGTCCGCCGATGGCGAGACATCGACGAGAGATGACCGCGCTCGGCGCGGTGACATTCAGAAATGGGGAAGGGCGCCGAAGCGGGTGCGCGAATTGATCACCTGGTATGCAGACGACTGGTAGACCATTTCGTTTTCACCTCACTCACGGCCGGACGCGCGAAGCGTCATGGTTGGAAGCGCTGCCCTCGTGTGGGAACGAGCCGAAGACACGGGTGCACCGCGAGCCGGACAGTCATCGGCCGGCAGAAATGTGGTCTGCCCAGAAAACACCGGGCACCACTACGAATGATGCAACGCGGTGGAGATTCCGTCAATCGGCGCAGCTGAACCGCCCGCGTCCTGCCGCCGCCGTCCGGCTGCGCGGGAAAGCCGAGGCGTGGCATCCCCTGGGCTACACAGTTAGGATAGGCTCACCATATTGACTGGAGAAAGGTAGCGCCGGTGCGTGTCGTCATCCTGTTCGGAACCGAGATGGGCACCGCGGAGTCCGCGGCCGACAGCATCGCCGAAGAACTCCGCGGGGCGCACGACGTCTCGGTGCACGACATGACGGACTTCGACATCGCGGAGCTGGACTCGCGCGACTTCCACGTCGTCGTGTGCTCGACCTACGGCGACGGCGACCTGCCGACCGGCGCCGAGCCCTTCTACGAGGCGCTCGACCGCCACCGCCCGGACCTGCGCGGCCTGCGGTTCGCCGTGTTCGGGCTGGGCGACACCGTCTACGGCGACACGTTCAACCGCGGCGGCGAGATCATCGCCGAGCGACTCGTCGAGTGCGGCGCCGGCCAGGTCGGCGAGCACGCGCGGCACGACGCGTCGACGGAGGTCCGCGCCGAGGACATGGCTCGGGAATGGGCCGCCACGCTCGACATTCCCGCGCTGGTCTCGGCCTGATCGCCGCCGGGCTCGGGCAGCGGATCACGCGGAAGTGGTCCGGACAAAGCGCACAGCGCCAGCGGACAAGTGGCACAGCACCTTAGACTGCTATCAAGCGCGGCACAGCCCGCCGCGCTCGACGATCCATGAGGTGACGAAGATGGCAGCCGGAGCGAGCCCCGCCCAACGTCAGCACAACTCGACAGATCATCCCGAGCTGGACGTGCTTCCGGAATGGCCGCTGGAGACGATCGGCGTGCTGGTGACGACCGATCCCGCGCCGCACGCGATTCCGGTCTCCTGGCCGGTGCGGGCCGGTGATCGGCGGATTCTGCTGAGCCTGAAGTACGACCGCGGTTCCCTGGCCCGGCTGCGCGAGCATCCCGAGGTGGCGCTGCTGATCCTCGGCAGCGGCAACGTGGCGATGTGCGCCAGGGGCACCGCGCACGTGGTCGCCGAGCAGATGCCCGGCGCCGACGACTACGTCGCCGTCCGCATCGACGTCGACGTGATCGATGACCACCGCCAATCGGCCTTCGCGGTCGTACAAGGCATTCAGCGCACGGTGCTCGACGACGAAAGCGAACTGCGCGCGCTGCAGAGCCGGGTCAGCACGTTGAAATCCTGGGCAGACCACCAGAACTGAATCAGCCCGGCAGCTCCGGGCAGCAAGGAAGAGGCGGCACCGTCCGTGCCGCGCGGAAGGGGAACATGAGCGTCACTCTGGCCAAAGGCGGCAACGTCTCGCTGTCGAAGCAGGCGGCGAATCTCACCAAGGTGTCGGTGGGGCTCGGCTGGGACGTGCGCACCACCACCGGCGCCGACTACGATCTCGACGCCAGTGCGCTCGCCTGCGGGCCGAACCTGAAAGTGCTGTCCGATCAGCACTTCATCTTCTACAACAACCTGCGCTCGCCGGACGGATCCATCGAGCACACCGGCGACAATCTCACCGGCGCCGGTGAAGGCGACGACGAGGTGATCAACGTCGACCTCACGGCCGCGCCGCCGGAGATCACCAACATCTTCTTCCCGGTGTCCATCCACGACGCCGACGCGCGCGGCCAGTCCTTCGGCCAGATCCGCAACGCCTTCATCCGCGTCGTGGACGCGGGCACCGGCGTCGAACTGGCCCGCTACGACCTGTCCGAGGACGCGTCCACCGAAACGGCGATGATCTTCGGCGAGCTCTACCGCCACAACAGCGAGTGGAAGTTCCGGGCCATCGGCCAGGGCTACGCCTCCGGCCTGGCGGGCATCGCCCGCGACTACGGCGTCAACGTCTGAGCGTTCGAGTCGGCTGCGGCTGCCGCTCCAGGTGTCCGGCAAGGCTCGCCTGGACGATAAGGCGTCAGCCGCAACAGAACGGGTCGTCGCATGGGTCGCCGACTTCGCTGCCGTATGCCGCGAAGCCCTGAACGGGTGCCACGACCTGCGCGGCGGTGTGGGGATCGAGGGTCGGGGCGGGGTCGGTCGGACGGCCCCAGGCCGGCGGGGTGTCGTCCATGTCGAAACGTGGCGTGCCGTCGATGAACAAGGTCCACAGCGGGTGGTCGGGGAAGCCGTTGATCCGCATGACCCACCAGTGGCCGTCGACGTCGGCGGCGACGGGGAACCGGGCTGTGCCGGTCCGGCGCCACCGCGGTCGCGCGTGAAGTTCGGGGTAGGGCATCGTTTCAGTGTCCCCGACCCAGCCGTCCCGCACAGGTGTCCGGTTCTCGGCCTACTCGTTCGCCTCCGGCCAGAAGTCTCGCCAATCCTCGGCGGTGAGGGGAAGGCGCTCGCCGCGATCCTTCTCCGCCGCGTCTTCGGCCGCGCGAATGGCGGCGGCGAAGGCGAGTGTCGCTTTACGGAGACGTTCTTCGGCGCTTTCCGGCCCGCCGAGGCGCACGACGCGCAGCGCGTCGGGTACGAGATCGGCGGGCAGGCCCGCTTTGGTGCTGCGGGAAATGATCTTCTCCGCGAGCGCGAGAGCGGGTTGCGCCATGGCGATGCCGTCCAGGCAGGAGCGGCGGGACTTCTCGGCGGATTTGCGTTCTTCCCACGCGCGTTCCTGGGCGGCGATCTTCTCCGCCACCGAGGCGGACGGGTCGATCGCGGCGTCCACCAGGTGCGGGCTGCGGTTGACCAGCTTGGCGACCAGCGCGGCGGCGACGTCGTCGACGGTGAACTCGCCCGCGGCCTCGGCGATCCGGGAATGGAACAGCACTTGCAACAGCAGGTCGCCGAGTTCCTCCTTGATCGTCTCGGCGTCGCTGTGCTGGATGGCGTCGAGCAGCTCGTAGGTCTCCTCGAGCAGGTACGGGCGCAGCGAGTCGTGGGTCTGGGTGACCTCCCACCCACCGAAATGCCAGAGACGGTCCATGACCTCCACCGCCCCGGCCAAACCCGCCGCGACCACCGCCGTGTCCGTGCGCGGCATGGCGTCGCCGTTCGGCGCGGCGCGATCCACGCCGTCGGCGCCGCGCTCGGCGGCACGATGACGGGCAGCTCGCAGGACCGACTCGGCGCGATCGGTCGAACTCATCGTGCGGCCATCTCGGCGGCGACGGTGAGATCCACCGCGCCCTGCGCCTTCCCGTCCAACGCCAGCAGCAGATCGGCCACGAACTGCAACAGCACCACATCCCGGACGCGCTCGGCCCCCACGCTGTCCTGCACCCGCGGCAACGGCAGCTGCACCACCCCGGACGCGGCGCGGTAGCCCGCACTCGGGTAGAGCCGCTTGAGACGCAGCTGCTTGGAATCCGGCAGATGCAGCGGCGAGATCTTCAAAGTCGTTCCGGTGACCGCGATTTCGGTGACCTCGTACTCGCGGGCGAGCAGCCGCAGCTTGGCCACCGAGACCAGGCGGCCCACCTCCACCGGCAATGGGCCGTACCGGTCGACCAACTCGTCCACGACCAGCGCCAGCGCCGAATCGTCCTGCGCCGCAGCCAGTTTGCGGTATGCCTCCAGGCGGAGCCGATCGCTGGCGATGTAGTCCGGCGGGATGTGCGCGTCGACGGGCAGGTCGATGCGCACCTCCTTGACCTCCTCGGTGGTGATCGGCTTGCCGTCGGCGGCGGCGCGATACGCCTCGACCGCCTCGCCGACCAGGCGCACGTACAGGTCGAAGCCGACGCCCGCGACATGCCCGGACTGCTCCGCGCCGAGCACGTTGCCCGCGCCGCGGATCTCCAGGTCCTTCATCGCGACCGCCATGCCCGCGCCGAGATCGGAGTTCTGCGAGATGGTGGCCAGCCGGTCGTAGGCCGTCTCGGTGAGCGGCTTCTCCGGCGGGTACAGGAAGTAGGCGTAGCCGCGCTCCCTGGAGCGCCCCACCCGGCCGCGCAGCTGATGCAGCTGTGAGAGTCCCAGCGCGTCGGCGCGTTCCACGATCAGCGTGTTGGCGTTGGAGATGTCCAGGCCGGTCTCGATGATCGTGGTGCACACCAGCACGTCGTATTCGCGCTGCCAGAAACCCTGCACGGTGGACTCGAGCGCGTCCTCGTTCATCTGGCCGTGCGCCACCACCACCCGCGCCTCCGGCACGAGGTCGCGAATCCGCTTGGCCGCCTTGTCGATCGATGACACCCGGTTGTGCACGTAGAAGACCTGGCCGTCGCGCAGCAACTCGCGCCGGATCGCCGCGGTGACCTGCTTGTCGTTGTAGGCGCCCACATAGGTGAGCACCGGGTGACGCTCCTCCGGCGGGGTGAGGATGGTCGACATCTCGCGGATACCGGCCAAGCTCATCTCCAGCGTGCGCGGGATCGGGGTCGCCGACATGGTGAGCACGTCGACGTGCGTGCGCAGCGCCTTGATGTGCTCCTTGTGCTCCACGCCGAACCGCTGCTCCTCGTCGACCACGACGAGGCCGAGGTCCTTCCAGCGCACGCCGGTCTGCAACAGCCGATGCGTGCCGACCACGATGTCCACGCTGCCGTCGGCCATTCCCTCCAGTACCGCGCGCGCCTCGGCCGGATCGGTGAAGCGGGACAGGCCCTTCACGGTGATCGGGAAGCCCGCGACGCGTTCGCTGAAGGTCTGCAGGTGCTGTTGGGCGAGCAGCGTGGTCGGCACCAGCACCACGACCTGCTTGCCGTCCTGCACGGCCTTGAACGCCGCCCGCACCGCGATCTCCGTCTTGCCGTAGCCGACGTCGCCGCAGACCACGCGGTCCATCGGGACCGGTTTCTCCATGTCCGCCTTGACCTCGGCGATGGCGGTCATCTGGTCGACGGTCTCGGTGAACGCGAAAGCGTCCTCCATCTCCTGCTGCCACGGCGTGTCCGGCCCGAAGGCGTGGCCCGGCGCGGCCTGGCGGGCGGCGTACAGCTGCACCAGCTCGCCCGCGATCTCGCGAACCGCCTTGCGCGCCTTGCGCTTGGTGTTGGCCCAGTCCGAGCCGCCGAGCTTGGACAGGCTGGGCATCTCACCGCCGACGTAGCGGGAGAGCTGATCCAGGGACTCCATCGGCACGAACAGCCGGTCGCCGGGCTGGCCGCGTTTGCCCGGCGCGTACTCGATCACCAGGTACTCGCGGCGCGCGCCGCCCACGGTGCGCTCGATCATCTCGACGAACTTGCCGATGCCGTGCTGGTCGTGCACCACCATGTCGCCCGCGCTCAACGCGAGCGGGTCGACCTGGTTGCGGCGCTTGGCCGGCATCCGCTTGCCCTCGGCGGGCGCGGTGACCCGGTTGCCGGTGAGGTCGGACTCGGCGACGACGACCAGACCGGCGTTCTCGAACACCAGACCGTCGTGCAGCGAACCGCACAGCACGCCGACCACGCCGTCGTTCGGCTCGGCCCCCGGCTCCAGCGCCGCGGCGGGCACGTCGGCATCCGCCAGCCGTTCCAAGATGCGCTGCGCCGTGCCGTGACCGGCGACGACCACGACGGCCCTGCCGCCGGTGGCGACGTGGGCGCGCAGCGAGGCGAACATGGTCGCCACCAGTTCGTCGGACCCACGGGCGGCGGGGCCGGGCAGCACCGGCAGCACGACCTCCGAGGCGTCGCCGGAAGTGAGCGGGCTCAGCGTCCACCAGGGCAGACCCTGCCGGCCGGCGCTGGCCTGGACCTCCGGCAGCGGACGGTAGGCCGAGGCGGCCAGGTCGAGTCCGTGCCCGCCCAGCGGCGCGGCGCCGCCGAACGAGGCCGCGGTCCAGGATGCCTCCAGGAATTCCTCGCCGGTGCGCACCAGGTCGGCGGCGCGGGTGCGGATCTTCTCCGGATCGCACAGCAGCACGTGGGTGCCCTCGGGCAGCACCTCGGTGAGCAGGCGCAGTTGACCGGGCCGCAGCACCGGCAACAACGCCTCCATGCCCTCTACCGGGATGCCCTGCGCCAGTTTCTCCAGCATTTCCACCAGCGCCGCGTCGGCCGCGTTCGCGACGGCGACCTCGGCCGCCCGCTCCCGCACCTGCGGGGTGAGCAGCAGCTCCCGGCACGGCGGCGCGACCACCACGTCCACCGCCACGTCGGGCAGGGAGCGCTGGTCGGCGACGGCGAACGGCCGCAGCTCGGTGACCTCGTCGCCCCAGAACTCCACTCGCACCGGATGGTCGGCGGTGGGCGGGAACACGTCCAGGATGCCGCCGCGCACCGCGAACTCGCCGCGCTTGCCCACCATGTCGACCCGGGTGTAGGCGAACTCCACCAGCCGCGTGAGCATGTCGTCGAAGTCCAGCTCGGCGCCGACCCGCAGCACGATCGGCTCGATCTCGCCGAGCCCGTCGGCCATCGGCTGCATCAGCGACCGCACCGTGGTCACCACCACGCGCAGCGGGGCGGGGAAATACGGGTCGCCGGGGTGCGCGATCCGGCGCAGCACTTCCAGCCTGCGCCCCACCGTGTCCGCGCCCGGCGAGAGCCGCTCGTGCGGCAGCGTCTCCCAGGACGGGAACTGCGCGACCGTGGGACCGAGCATCTCCTCGAGCTCGACGGTCAGGTCGTCGGCCTCCCGCCCCGTCGCCGTCACCACCACCAGCGGCCGCGCGGCCGCCACTCCCGCCGCGACGAACGGGCGCACCGCCGACGGTGCGACCAACTCGACCGACGAGGTGTCGATCAGCTCCGCGACGGTCCGTAGCGAGGTATCGGCACCGGCCGCGGCGGCCAGTCCCGCCAGCGGGGGGCGGTGGGTGGACATCGACAACTCCTGAGCGCAGGCGACACGATTCGAGCGGCCAACCGAGTCTAGTTAAGCGGGCCACTCGTTTTTTCAGCGCCTGCGGTGACGTCGGTCAGCGGCCGCCTCCGGTGCACGCCGAAACGACCGACGCGGGCCCATCCGTCACCGATGCGGCAATCACCCCCAGGCCGCTCCCTCGCCCACCGGGGTTCATCCCCGCGGGCGGACCCTTCGCCGGCACGGCGATGATCTCGGGGCGAGGGCTCGCTGAGGCGGCCCTCACTCCACAGACATCTCCTTCGATGCACCGGGCGACTGCAATCGGTCATTCCGTCGCGGGGCGCGCTACCATGGCCGCGCCCCGGCCCGGCGACCGATCAAGAGCGCCGGGATCGAGCGGCACTGCGGGATCTGATCCTGGACGCCGTCCGCCCACCTACAAGCCCAGCGCACCGCAACCACGTCTTCCGAGCGAAGCGAGACCAAGCATCCGCCGTTCGCCGCCCGCTCGCGTCTCAGCGGCCGCCGCATAGACGACGAAGGAAAAGCGGCGTCAGAGACGAGCCAACAGCGCTAGCGCCACGCGGCGAAATCCGACCACTTGCACCGCGTGCACCCGATAGCGAGTGCCATGCCTACACGCTCAGCGCACCCCAACCACGTCTTCCGAGCGAAGCGAGACCGAGCATTGCCCGTTCGCGGCCCGGCTCGCGTTTGCGCGGCCGCCGCGCAAGCGACGAAGGAGCAAGCGGCGGCCGCGCAAACGCGAGCCACAAAGGGGCCGCGAACACCCAGCGCCGCAGGCGCTGGAAAAGTTACGGCACGTAGCGCCGCAATCTTCTTGCGGCGAATTCCCGGAAATACGAGAGCTTTTCCGGCGGGACGATGGCGGGGAGCAAGAAGTACCAGGCGCGTTCCATTCGGACCGCCATCTGGTCGATGGACTCGGTGCCGACGGCGATAATGTGCACGCCCGCCGCCATCTCCTGCCACAGCAGGCCGATGACCTCCGCGTCCAGCTCGGCGATGAGGTCGCCCTGGGCGATGGCTCGTTCGGCGAGCAGGCGGTAGGTGTCGCCCCAGTTCTTGGCGATGTTGTCGCCTTGGGCGCCGCGATAGTCGCCGATCTGGTGGGTGAGCTTCAGCATGGCGCCGACCATCGGGTCGTTCATCGATAGATCGGCGACGACGTAGGTGATGCCGATGCACGCTTCCAGCGCGGGCACCCGGGGATCGAAGAAGCCCTGACACGAGCTGGTGAGTCGCTCGTTGCCCTGGTCGACCACGGCGCGCGCCAGTTCTTCCTTCGAACCGAAGTGAAAGTACAAGGCGCCCTTGGTCACATTGGACTGCGCGATGATCTCGCTCAGGCTCGCATTCGCATATCCCAAGCGCAGAAAGACATCGGCAGCGCCCGCCAGGACGGAATCGCGGGTGATCTCCGCGCGCGCTTG
>NZ_BAFS01000237.1 GCF_000308415.1 Nocardia asiatica NBRC 100129
GTCAATATTGACATACGAACTGTTTTTACTGCATTGTAAATCGCGAAGATTGTTGCGCCTTCGGTCACCCGTGGTGACCACGAACCAGGACGGGAAGGGTGTGGGGTTGGCCATGGCGGTGAGCGCGGTAATGGCCCATGACGGCTCACCGGCGGCGAGCGCCGCTATCCAGGTGTGGCGAGAATCTGCGCATCGCCTAGCCACTGCTGGCGCGCGAACACGCTGCGGTGCCCGACGGGCCGGTGATCGTGGGCTGGGGTCGGCTCGGCCGGTGCCCGCACCGCCCTCGACGCGGCCGCCCGCCTGTTCCGGCAGCGGTGGGTACCGCCGGCCTGTGTCGACAACGGCTCCGGGAGCGCATCACAGACTCCGCAGGGCAGCAAGCTCGTTCGCCCAGACCTCGACTCGACCACCGTTCACCGCGCGCGTAGCGCGCTTCTTCGAAGAGAAAGGATCGATCGTGTCGGTTCCATTGTGGATGTGGCCGGCGGTGCCGGCGTTCATCCTGGTCATGCTGGCGGTGGACCTGTTCGCCCACCGTAAAGCCCACATCGTGGGCGTACGCGAGGCCGCGGCCTGGTCGGCGATCTGGGTGACGCTGGCCCTGGCCTTCGGCGGCGTGATCTGGTGGGGCTGGGGCGGCGAGTTCGCCGCCCAGTACTACGCCGGCTACGTCATCGAGAAATCCCTCGCAGTGGACAACGTGTTCGTCTTCGCCGTCCTCTTCGCCTACTTCGCCGTGCCGCGTGAGTATCAACACCGGGTGCTGTTCTACGGTGTGCTCGGCGCCCTGGTCTTCCGCGGCATCTTCATCGCCGCCGGCTCGATTCTCATCGCCGGCTTCGCCTGGATCCTTTATGTGTTCGGTGCGTTCCTGGTGGCCACCGGCATCAAGATGGCCCGCCACCGCAACGAGACCATCGACCCCGGCAAATCGATGGTCCTGCGCGGATTCCGGCGGCTGGTCCCCATGACCGACGGCTACCGCGGCCAGAAATTCTGGGTCGAGGAAGGCGGCCGCTGGGTCGCGACACCGCTGCTGGCGGTACTGGTCCTGGTCGAGACCACCGACATCGTCTTCGCCGTGGACTCGATCCCCGCCATCTTCGCCGTCACCAGCGAACCCTTCCTGGTGTTCACCTCCAACGCCTTCGCCATCCTCGGTCTGCGCGCGATGTACTTCCTGCTCGCCGACCTGATGCACCGCTTCATCTACCTCAAACTCGGCCTCGCCGTGGTCCTGGTCTGGGTTGGGATCAAGATGCTGCTCCTAGAGATCTACAAGATCCCCACCACGCTGTCGCTGACCGTGGTCATCGCCATCCTCGCCGTCGCCGTGGTCGCCAGCTGGACCCGCACTCGCACCGCCCCCGGCACCCCGACCGGCCCGGACACCCCGGCTCAGGCCGAGCCCGAACAGCAGACGGGGCAGCGGACCCGGCAGATCGATGCCTCCGCACACGGCAAGATCCCTATCGACCCCACCCTCCTCACGCCGACCGGCCCCGAACACGGGGACCGGCACCTCTGAACCAGCCCGCACCGACCGTCAACTGCGCCCGGCCCCGCGCCGCGCAGCTGACGGCATGCCCCACCAACCAACACCAGAAGGTGGATACCGGAAATGACGATGGTCTATGGTGCGGGTATGACCACCCGCGACACCACCGAGCCCACCCCCGCAGCACAGACCCCGGCGTCGCGGGGCTGGACCTTTCTGACCAACCACGCCCACGTGCTGCTGTGCCTGTCCCGCGACGGCGACCTGACCATGCGCGAACTCGCCCAGGCGATCGGCATCACCGAACGCGCCGTGCAGGCCACCATCGCCGACCTCGTCGCCGACGGCTACCTCACCACCGTCAAGAACGGACGCCGCAACACCTACACCATCCACGGCGAGGGCCGCCTGCGCCACCCGCTGGAATCCCACCACACCATCGACGAACTCATCACCGCCCTGCGCTGAACCCCAGCCCGCCTCCGGCGATTCCCTTCCGCCGAGCACCACCGAAACCCCGGATAGCGATCTCATCAGCCTGCTCTATCCGGCAGCCGACCGCCAGCCACGCCATATCCGTTGTGTTTCGGCGCTTTCCACCGGAACCCCCGTCGCACCAGCCGCGGACGCACCAGGGGGCGAGAAACAGGATCGACCGGCGGTCTCCTCGGTGCCCCCAGTCGGACTCGAACCGACACTTGGCGGATTTTAAGTCCGCTGCCTCTGCCAATTGGGCTATAGGGGCGTCCGGGACAGCCTACCGAGTCGTACGCCTGTACCGGAATTCCGACAATTCGCCGGGGTGGCGGAGCGTCGGCCGTTGCCGGTGCCGGACGGCGCGGTCGGGTGACCGGAGCCGGTGGCGGGTGTTTCTTGCCCGGGGTTGGCAGGCGTCCCAGAGAACTAGATCGGTGGCGGCGGGCTGGTGTTAGCGTCCGGGGCGCATCTCGGCGTGGCGAATGTCGGCGGCGCGCCGTCAGCGGCGGGGCGGCACCGGGATTCGGGCGAGGTCGGTGGCGATGTGGATCTCGCCGGAGAAGTACTTCGCCGCTTCGGCCAAGTGCTCGTCGAGGTCGCGATAGCGCTGGGAGAAGTGGGTCAGGACCAGGCTGCGGACACCGGCGTCGGCGGCCGCCCGCGCCGCCTGGCCCGCGGTGAGGTGACCGTATTCGGTGGCCAAGTGTTCGTCGGCGTCCAGGAAGGTGGCTTCGATGACGAGCATGTCGACCTCGGCGGCGAGTTCCTGGACACCGGGGCACAGCCGGGTGTCCATCACGAAGGCGAAGCTCTGACCGGATCGTGGCTCGCTGATCTCCCCCAGAGTGACTGTGCGACCGCCGAACTCGACGCTGCCGCGCTGTTGCAGTTCGGAGATGATCGGGCCGCGCAGTCCGAGCGCGCGCAACCGGTCGGGCAGGATGCGCCGACCGGGCGGCTCACTGAGCCGGTAACCGAAGGTGTCCACCGGATGCGAGAGCCGCACCGCGGTCACCGTGAACGGCGCCTCGGGCAGGTCGACGGGGCCGGGGCCGACGACCGGACGAGGTCGCAGCTCGGCGCGGTGATAGTACGACGTCGCGTTGACCAGCCGGTCGTAATACGCTGCGCCGGACGCCGGGAAGACGACGTCGACCGGATGCGGCACCCGATCGAGGTTGATCCGCTGCACCACGCCGGCCAGGCCCAGGCTGTGGTCGCCGTGGAAATGGGTGATGGCGATCCGGGTGAGCCCGGTGACGGTGACGCCGGCATAGGTCATCTGCCGCTGCGTACCCTCACCGGGGTCGAACAGGATCGACTCGTCGTCCCACCGGAGCAGATACCCGTTGTGGTTTCGCTGTTTCGTCGGCACCTGACTCGCGGTACCGAGAACAACCAACTCACGCTGCGACACCGCGTCAGGCTATCCGCCGATACCGGATGAGCCCGAACAGGCCCGTAGGTGGCTACCCGACCGGCGTCTTCCCGAGCAGCGAGTTGCGCCGGGAGTAAGCGAAGTAGACGACGAAGCCGATCGCCATCCAGGCCAGGAACCGCAGCCAGGTCTCAACGGACAGGTTCAGCATCAGCCACAGGCACGACAGCACCGCCAGGACGGGCACCAGCGGCACCAGCGGGACCCGGAAACCGCGCGGCAGATCCGGTCGGCTGCGACGCAGGACCAGCACGCCGACCGACACCAGCACGAACGCGAACAGCGTCCCGATGTTGACCATCTCCTCCAGCGTGCCGAAGTCCACGAACCCGGCCAGCAGCGCGCACCCCACCCCGACGATCACGGTGACGCGAACCGGCGTGCCGTTCTTGCCGGTGTGCGCGAGTTTGCGCGGCATCAGCCCGTCCCGCGCCATCGCGAACAGCACCCGGGTCTGCCCGAGGTACATCACCATGACCACCGTGGTGAGCCCGGCGAGGGCGCCGATCGAGATGATGTTCTTCGCCCAGGTCACCCCGTGGATGCCGAACGCCGTGGCCAGCGTCGCGTCGCCGCCGGACAGCTCGGTGTAGGGCACCATGCCGGTGAGCACGAGCGACACCGCGACGTACAGGATCGTCACGATGAGCAGCGAGCCGAGGATGCCGCGGGGCACCGCGCGCTGCGGGTTCCTGGTCTCCTCCGCCGTCGTCGCGACCACGTCGAAGCCGATGAACGCGAAGAACACCAGGCTGGCCGCCGCGAGCAGGCCGTACCAGCCGAAGTTGCTGTGCCCGGCGCCGGTCAGGTAGGAGAACAGCGACTGCCGCAGGCCCTCGCCGCGCTCCCCCGGCTGCGACGGCGGGATGTACGGCGAGAGGTTCGAGGACTTGAAGTAGGTGAAACCGACGACCAGCACGAGCGCGATCACGCCCAGCTTGATGGCGACCGCCACCGCCGAGACCCGCGAGGACACCTTGGTGCCGGTCGCCAGCAGCACGCCGAGCACGGTGATCAGCAGCACCGCGCCCCAGTCGAAGCTCACCGAGCCGATGTGCGCGACTGGGGAGGTGGTGCCGAGCACCTCGCCGAGATACTGCGACCAGCCCTTCGCCACCACCGCGACGGCGAGCGCGAACTCCAGGATGAGGTCCCAGCCGATGATCCAGGCGACCAACTCGCCGAAGGTGGCGTAGGAGTAGGTGTAGGCGCTGCCCGCCACCGGAACGGTGGACGCGAACTCGGCATAGCAGAGCGCGGTCAAGCCGCAGGCGATCGCGGCGAACACGAAGGCGAGCGAGACCGACGGACCCGCGACATTGCCCGCGGTGCGCGCGGTGAGGGTGAAGATGCCCGCTCCGACCACGACGGCCACGCCGAAGACGGTGAGGTCCCAGGCGGTCAGGTCCCTGCGGAGTTTCGAGTCGGGCTCGTCGGTGTCGCGGATCGACTGTTCGATGGACTTGGTGCGGAACAAACCGCCCCATCGAGACGAGACATCACCCTTCGGATCGGCTTGTGGCCCGGGCTTGGTCACGCGTTCTCCTTAGATCGTGCTGTTGTGCTCGGTGTTCTGTACCCAGGCGGCGGGCTGATGCACGCCCCGCCGTGAGTTCGCTGATGCGCGGTGCGATGGCGGCGGCGATCAGCCCCGCGCGCACCACGCCCGTCCCGGCGATACCGGAGAAGCGAACTCGTGACCCAGGTCATAGAACCGGGTCAAACTACCCGAGATCGAGGCTGAGAACCACCATTGGCCCTCGTCGTCGGCGCTTCAACCATGCTCCGAAGATCCCAGTCGGCGCGGTGCGGCGCAGGATTCGTGTGTTCTGTTCAGACCCGACCGGACAGTCCGCCCCGAAAGGTTTGCCCGCCGCACGTCCGGGCACCCCGCAAGCGACAGGCAAACCAGCCCCGGCCCACACCCAGAAAGCGTTGAGCTGATGGTCCACGTGGAAATCACCGTGCCGACGACACCCGACCAAGTCTTCGCCGTCCTGTCCGACGGCTGGCTGTTCTGCGCCTGGGTGGTGGGCGCCACGCACATCCGCGACGTCGACGGCGAGTGGCCCGGCGTCGGCTCGCGACTGCACTACAGCGCGGGCGTGTGGCCGTTCACCGTCAACGACACCACACAGGTCGTGGCGGTCGATCCGCCGCACATGCTCGAACTCGAGGCCGAACTCTCGCCGCTCGGCGCGGCGTGGATCCGTTTGGAACTCGTCGAGACCACCCCCGGCGAAACCCAGATCCGCATGTACGAGCACGCCGAACGAGGATTCGGCACCCTGGTGCCCAACGTGCTGCAAGAGCTCCTTCTGGTGCCGCGGAACAAGGAATCGCTCTCCCGGCTCGCCGACATCGCGATCGGCAAAGCACGCAGCGCGGGCCGCGCCGGGGTGGAGCCGGGCCCGGAAGCGCACGCCGAGATGCGGCTGGACGGACCCGTGCCGCAGCACTGACCGGCCGGCTCAGGCGATCGACAGGGCGATGCCGTCGAGGATGTCGTGCTCGCTGACCACCAGCTCGGAAATGCCCGCGCGACGAGCCAGTTCCTCCGCGAGCACCTCGGTGATGACCGCTCCGCCGCCGATCACGTCGACCCGGCCGGGGTGCATCGGGCCCAGCGCCGCGCGCTGATCGTGGTCCATGGCGATCAGGCGATCGCAGACGTCGTGGACCTGGTCCATGGTGAGCCGGGTGAGGTGCACCCGCGCCGAGTCGTATTCGGGGAGATCGAGCGCCACCGCGGCCAGGGTGGTCATGGTGCCCGCGACGCCGACCCAGGTGTGGGCGCCGTCCACGGGGACGTGGGTGAACGCCTCGGCCAGCCGTTCGGCGGCGAAAGCGCGGGCCGCGGCGACCTGCTCGGCGGTGGGCGGGTTGCCCGCCAGGCACCGCTCGGTGATCCGGACGCAGCCGACGTCCGCGGAGAATGCGGCCCGTACGCCCGCGCTGTCCCCGAACACCAGCTCGGTGGATCCGCCACCCAGGTCGACCACGACGAACGGACCCGCCGCCTCGGACAGTTCGCCGATCGCGCCGGCGAACGAGAGCCGCGCCTCCTCGTCACCCGTGATCACTTCGGCCTCGGCGCCCGCCACCACGGTGCCGAGTTCGGCCCGGGCCATGGCGAAGAAATCCTCCCGGTTGGCGGCGTCGCGGGTGGCGGAGGTGGCCACCATGCGCACCCGGCCCACGCCTGCCTCGCGCATCGACGCGGTGTAATCGGCCAGGGCGGCGCGGGTGCGTTCGATCGCCTCCGGCGCCAGCGAGCCGGTCGCGTCGACGCCCTGCCCGAGGCGGACGATGCGCATCTCGCGGTGCACGTCGGCCAGGCGTCCGTCGCCGAGCACGTCGGCGATCAGCAGGCGGATGGAATTCGTGCCGCAATCGACGGCGGCTACCCGGTCACTCATCGCTGTGCTCCAGTCTCTCGCGGGCCGGTCGGCCGATGCGCGGGCCAGTCGGCGGGAATCGCGGTGCCACGCAGGCCGTGCTCGGCGGCCAGCGCCACGGCCTCGTCGCCGAACGGGTTCACCCCCGGCCCCTTGGCCAGCGCGTGGGCGATCAGGACGTGCAGGCACTTGACCCGCTCGGGCATCCCGCCGCCGGTGAAATCGGTGCCGAGCGACTCGATTTCGTCCCGCTCGGCCAGATAGCTCTCGTGCGCGGCGCGGTAGGCGGCGGCCAGCTCCGGGTCGGCGGCGAGCCGCTCGGTCATCTCCCGCATCACACCGGCGGATTCCTGCCTGCTCGCCTCGGCGGTGAGCCGGGGGTCGGTCAGGTAGTACAGGGTCGGGAAGGGGGTGCCGTCCGGCAGCCGCGGCGCGGTCTTCACAACGGCCGGGATCCCGTCCGGGGTGCGGTAGGCGATGGCGAGCACGCCGCGCGGCGCACGGCCCAGCTGCTCGGCGATGATCGCGAGATCCTGGTCGTCGGGTGCGGTCACCTGGGTCCTTCCAGTCCTTCCGGTGCTTGCGGTCGCGGTGCGGCGGCCGCCGGTGTCGGCTGTGGCTCGGAGATACTGCGCCACAGTTCGGTGTACCAGGGATCGGGTTCGCGCGCCCTGGTGGGCGCCGGGGGCGGGGCGGGCGCCTCGATCCCGGGCACCTGCACGATGTACGGCGTCTCGCCGGGCATCACCAAGCGCAGCCGGTCGCGCGCCTCGGTGCGGATGAAGGCCGGATCCTGCTGCTGCGCACGACGATCGCGCAGCCGGGCCAGGTCCGCCTCCAGTTCCGCGCGCTGCTGCGCCAGCTGCGCGGCCTCCGCGCGCTGGGTGAAGTACGTGCGCATCGGCACCGCGAGGGTGAGCGCGAGCCCGCACACCACCATCGCGAGGATCACCGCCTTGCCGGTGGACAGGCCGAGGAACGTGTGATCGTGCCGGTCGGCGGCGGAACGTGACGCGCTCTTGCGCGGTTTCGGCTTCTCCGCCGCCTCCGACCGCCTGCGGCCGCGCTTGGCCGCGGAGTCGGCCGGGCGGGAGGTCGCGGCACGCGACGTGCGGCGGTCCCCGCGTCCGGCCGGACTGGTCCCACGCGCACGTCGCTCCGTCATCTCACGCCTTCGGTCTCTGCTTCGCGGTATTCCCGGGGCCCTGCGTGGTTACGCACGCTACCTCCTCCGGACCCGTCGCTCCTGCCGCAGGTCAGCCTTCGAACGCGAAGCGGGGGAACGCGACGTCGCCCGCGTAGCGCGCGGAATCGCCCAGCGCGTCCTCGATGCGCAGCAGCTGGTTGTACTTGGCGACCCGCTCGCTGCGCGCCGGGGCGCCGGTCTTGATCTGGCCGCTGCCCACCGCGACGGCGAGGTCGGCGATGGTGGTGTCCTCGGTCTCGCCGGACCGGTGCGACATCATCGTCTTGTAGCCGTTGCGGTGCGCCAGCTCCACCGCGTCCAGCGTCTCGGTGAGCGTACCGATCTGGTTGACCTTCACCAGCAGCGCGTTGGCGGCGCCCTTGGCGATGCCCTCCTCCAGGCGCTCCGGGTTGGTGACGAACAGGTCGTCGCCGACCAGCTGCACCTTGTCGCCGATCTGGTCGGTCAGGGTGACCCAGCCGTCCCAGTCGTCCTCCGACAGCGGGTCCTCGATGGACACCAGCGGGTAGGCGCCGATCAGCTCGGCGTAGAACTGCGCCATCTCCTCGGCCGAGCGCACGACGCCCTCGAACTTGTAGCCGCTGCCGGAGGTGTAGAACTCGGTGGCCGCCACGTCGAGCGCGAGCGCCACGTCGCTGCCCAGCTTCAGGCCGGTCTTGGCGATGGCCTCGCTGATCAGGTCGAGCGCCACCTTGGTGCCCGCCACGTCGGGCGCGAAACCGCCCTCGTCACCGAGGCCGGTGGCCAGGCCCTTGGCCTTCAGCACCGCCTTGAGGGCGTGGTAGACCTCCGCGCCCCAGCGCAGCGACTCCTTGAAGGTGGGCGCGCCGATCGGGGCGACCATGAATTCCTGCACGTCCACGCCGGTGTCGGCGTGCGCGCCGCCGTTGAGGATGTTCATCATCGGCACCGGCAGCACGTGCGCGTTCGGGCCGCCGAGGTAGCGGAACAGCTCGAGACCCGAGGACTCCGCGGCCGCGCGGGCCACCGCCAGGGACACGCCGAGCAGGGCGTTGGCGCCGAGCCGGGACTTGTCCTGGGTGCCGTCCAGGTCCAGCAGCACCTGGTCGACGGTGCGCTGCTCCACGGCGTCCAGGCCGATGACGGCGGGCGCGATCTCGTCGAGCACGCCCTCGACCGCCTTGCGCACGCCCTTGCCGCCGTAGCGTTCACCACCATCGCGCAGTTCCACGGCCTCGTGCTCGCCGGTGGACGCGCCGGACGGCACGGCCGCGCGGGTCAGGGTGCCGTCGTCGAGAGCGATCTCGACCTCGACGGTGGGGTTTCCGCGCGAATCCAGGATCTCGCGAGCTCCGACCTGTTCGATGATGGCCACGAAAACGACACTCCTTCGGCTGCTGACACGGTTGGTCTCACGGGATGGGCCGTGCGCTGCGAGCCTATCGTCCCGCCCGCGCGGCGGGTAACCGGCACTCCGGGGACCGGCCGATCACACCCGGCGTCCGACGCTGTAACTCGCGGCCCGGTCACGCACCGTCAGCAGGTATTTGTGCGACTGGTTGTAGGTGAGCAAGGCCCGCTGCCAACCGTGCTCGGAGGTGAGGTCGCCGCCGCTGGCGCACAGGTACCTGGCCGCGGTGAGCGCCGCGTCGTCGATGCTCTGCGGATCGGCGACGCCGTCGCCGTTGGCGTCCACGCCCCAGCG
Organism: Nocardia asiatica NBRC 100129; assembly: GCF_000308415.1. Lineage (GTDB taxonomy): Bacteria > Actinomycetota > Actinomycetes > Mycobacteriales > Mycobacteriaceae > Nocardia > Nocardia asiatica. Next base: position 9,688 of record NZ_BAFS01000237.1, read on the forward strand.
CTTCCAGGTCTCCGGGATGAACTGCAGCGGACCGACGGCGCGGTCGTGCACCGGGTCGTGGTCGAGCGCGCCTCCGTCGGTGTCCTTTATCAGCGCGACGCCGGGCGAACCGTCCAGCGGAATGCCGATGATCGGCGGGCGGACCGAGCCGTCCGCGGCGACCTGCGCACCGCGATGGGTGCCGTGCTTGCTCTCCACACTCGCGATACCGGCCAGCGTGGTCCACGCGACGCCGCAGTCCGGGCGGGCTCTGGTCATCACCGCCGCCGCGTAACCGTAGGCCTCCAGCGCGATCGACGGGATGTCCAGCCGATCGGCCTGCTCACCGGCCCAGCCGCGCAACTGGACGGCGGTGCGGCCGGGCGCGTCCAGGTCGATCACGGGCAGCGGCGTGCCCGGTCCGGGCGGAATGCCCTCCGGGATCGGGGTGCGGTCGATCCCGCAACCGGCGAGCCCGAGAATCACCACGACGGCGGCCGAGACGCCGATCTTTCGCAACACCCTTTCCATGATCCAGATGACGGCGAGTGCCCTCGGTGATCCGGTGCCGGAGGCCACCGCGTGTCGGGTGTGCGCGGGGCGTGCACCCGGCTCAGACGAGCAGTTCGCCGGTGGCGTTGTGGGCCGGCGCGGCGAGCACCGTCGCGGTGTGACCGGATTCGACGATGCGCCCGTGATCGAGGACGAGCAGCGCCGGGCAGTATTCGGCGACCAAGGCCAGGTCGTGGGTGATGATCAGCAGGGCGGCACCACGCTCGGCCCGGATCCGGTCCAGCAGGCGCATGATCGCCGCCGCGGTGGTGTGGTCGAGGGCCGAGGTGATCTCGTCGCACAGGAGCACGGCGGGTTCGGCGGCGAGGGCGCGGGCCAGCGCCACCCGTTGACGTTGTCCGCCGGACAGCTCGTGGGGGTAGCGGTGGGCCAGGTCGGCGGACAGCTCGACCGCGGCGAGGAGTTCGGCGATCCGCGCCGACAGGTCCCTGCGCGCGACGCCGCCGATCCGCCGCAGCGGGCGGCCGAGGGTCTGCGCCACGGTGCGGCGCGGGTTGAGCGCGGACCTGGGGTTCTGGGTGACCAGCTGAATACCGCCCGCGCCGTAGCCGATTCGCCTTCTCGCACCGACGGTGATCCGCTCCCCGCGCAGCTCGAGCAAGCCGGTCGCCGAACGGTGCAGACCCGCGATCACGCGCGCCAAGGTGGTCTTGCCCGCACCCGACGCGCCCACCACCGCGAGCGCCGACCCCGCTTCCAGCGCGAGGTCGATGTCGGCGAGCACTCGATGTCCGTCGATCGTGGCGCTGACGCCCTCGGCACGCAGCACGACGTCGTCCTGCGGGCGATCGTCCGTCCCGTCGGTCGGAGACTTGTGACCGTCACTGCCGAATCGCACGGCCTCGGCCCGGACCGAGCCGATGTCCGGGCGGGTACGAGGACCCGTCCGGCCAGTGGTACGCCTTGGACCACCGTCGTCCGAGCCGATCTCGGCGGGAGAAGGCGGCTCCAGGCGGGTTTCCCGCCACACGTCACGCACGGTTGCCGGGTGGACCGAGCCGAGTTCGACCACATCGTCGGCGATCGAGTGCACCAGGGCGGTGTCGTGACCGGACAGCAGGATCGCCGACGACCGCTCGCGGGCGAGTGCCGCGAGCTGTCCGGCGATATCGGTGCGCAGCGCGCCGTGCAGCCCGGCCAGCGGCTCGTCGAGCACCAGCACGCCGGGGCGGCGGATCAGCGCTCTGGCCAGAGCCACACGGCGCTGCTGGCCGCCGGAGAGTTCGCCTGGGCGACGGCGCAGGTACTCCGCCGAGAGGCCGACCAGCGCCAGCGTGTCGGTCAGTGTGGACTCGGACGCCTTCGGCGCCACCTCGCGCAGCAGAGCGCGCACGCGCAGCAGCGGGTTCAGCGCGGAACCCGGATCCTGCCCGACGTAGGCGATGTGTCGCCGCCGGAACCGTTGCAGCGCGGCGGCATCGAGCGCGAGCACGTCGTGTCCGGCGACCGACGCCGAACCCGTCGCGCGCGCCGAGGCGGAGGGCAGCTGTCCGAGCAGCGCCCGCATCACCGTCGTCTTGCCCGAGCCGGACGGGCCGGTGAGCGCCGTGACCGTGCCCGCGGGGATACGGAACGTCACGGGGCCGGCCAGTCGCCGCCCGTCCGCGGCGAGCACGGTCAGCTCGCCGACCGCGACGAGGTCGCCGGTCATCGGCAGGGCGTGTTCCGGCTCCGCCGTCCCGCCTTCGCGCTTCATGACGCTCACGTTCCCTCCCGCTCCCCTTGTCCGATCGCCGACACCGCCAGGTTCACGCTCACGGCGACGATCGCGATCGCGAGGCTGGGTGCCAGCACCGCCCAGGGATTGAGCAGCAATCCGGAGGCGTTCTCGCGCACCATGACCGCCCAGTTGCTCGCACCCAGCGTCGTGGGCAGTTGCAGGAAGGACGCGGTGCTGACCAGGTAAACGCCCGCGACGAAACGCAGCCCCAGCTGAGTCGTCCATACCGCGCGCATATTCGGGATCACTTCCCGGAACACCAGATGCGTCAGCGATTCACCGGCGGCTTGCGCGCTCTCGACGTACCCGGTGGCCGCGACCCCCGCCGCGGCGGCGGTGCAGATCCGCGCGCAGTAAGGCACTCCGAACAGCAGCGCCAGCACGATCAGCCCGAGACTGCCCGCGTCCGGCCACGAGGTCAGCACCAGCAGGATGCCCAGCACCGCGGGGACGAGGATGAAGAAGTCGGTGCCCAGTTCGATCCACGCGCCGATCCGCGGCCGCAGCGCCGCGACCGCGCCGAGCACGCAGGACACCGCGGTCACCAGCACCGCGATGACCGCCGCCACCAGCAGCAATCCCCACCCGCCGTAGAGCAGTTGGCTGAGCACGTCGCGGCCGAGCCGGTCGGTGCCCAGCGGCGCGCCGTCGCCGGGATCGCCGAACGGGATGCCGATCGCCCGCTCGGCGGGGTGCGGCGCCAGCGTCGGTCCGAGCGCCGCCAGCAGCGTGACCAGGAGGGCGGGAACGACGATCAGCAGGCCCAGCCGTCGCCGGACCGGACGCGCGACGATCGATGTCCTCATCGCCGTCCCCGCAACGACCAGCTGCGGATACCGTCGGCGACGGCCAGCACGCCCATGATGACCACTCCGGACAGCGCGACCACCGCGGCGACCACCGAGGTGTCGCGGTCGGCCACCGAACCGGCCAGTACCGCACCGAGACCGGGGTAGTTGAAGATCGTCTCCACCACCAGGGCCCCACCGAGCAGCATGCCGACCGTGGTGGCGAAGCTGGCGACGATCGTCGGCAACGCGAACGGCAGGACGTGCCGTGCCAGGACAACGCGGCCCGAAAGACCGTCCAGCACCGCGCTTTCCACGTGCGGAGCCAGCGCCGCGTCGGACAGGGCGGCCCGCACCACCCTGGTGTTCCAGCCGATCTGGGGTAGTGCCAGCGCGAGCACCGGCAGCACCAGCATCTCCGGACCCGCCGGGAACCCGGACCGGCCGGTGATGGTGACCGCGGGCAGCCAGCCCAGCGCCAGCGCGAACACCAGGATCAACACCGTGGCGACGACGAACTCCGGAATCGCCACCGCCGTGGTCGTCGCCGGTTGCAGCACCCGCGCCGCCGCGCCGCCCGGACGGGTCGCCCACCACGCGCCGAGCGCGAGCGAGGCGAGCACGGTCACCGCGAGCGCCAGCCCGCCGAGCAGCAGTGTGGGCGGGAACTTGTCCGCCAGGAGGTCGTTGACCGGACGCCCGCGCGCGGTACGCCCGAAATCGCCGGTCGCCACGCTCGTTATCCAGTCCCAGAACCGCACCGCCAGCGGACGGTCCAGCCCGAGCTCGCGTTCTTTGGCCGCGATCTGCTCCGGGGTGGCCTCCCGGCCGAGCACCGCGCGGGCGGTGTTGCCCGGTAGCAGGTCGACGGCGACGAAGACACAGGCCACCAACGTCACCAGCAGGATGACGCGCCGCAGCAGGAGTCGCGCGAAGGAGATCACCCGGCCAGCCAAGCTCTTTCCAGCTGAACGCGGGCGAACCCGCCCAGGGTGGGGAGATCGCGCACCCGGGAGGCGGCGATGTCGATGCCGTCGGCCATGCCCCAGACCAGGTAGCCGCCGCGCTCGTATTGGATGCGCTGCAACTGCCGGGCCGCCTGCTGGTACTCCGCGTCACTGTGCGCGGACAGCGCTTCGGCGGTGGCCGCGTCGAACGCCGCGTCCTTGAAAGCGGTCTCGTTGCGGTTGGACCCGCTCGACAGCAACTTGCTCGCGAAGAACAGCGTGGAATCGTTGGTGCCCCAGGAGATCGTGTACAGCGGCGCCTTCAGCCAGGTCTGGTCGTAGAAGGCGTTCGGCTCCTGGGTGACCACCTCGAGCCGGACGCCGATCTCGGCCAGCTGGTTGGCGATGACCTTGGCCGATTCGACTTCGCCGGGGGCCTCGGCCTTGGTGACCAACGGGTAGCCGCGCCCGGTGTCGAAGTTCGCCTCGCGCAGCAGCGCCTTCGCGCGGTCCACGTCGCGGGTGCGCTGCGCGATGGAGCTGTCGTAGAGCGGGTCGCCCGTGCCGAGGATGTCGTTGGCGATCGTGCCGTAGCCGGAATGCACCTGGTCGACCAGTGCTTTGCGGTCGACGCCGAGCCGGAGCGCGGTGCGCACCCGCGCGTCGGCGAACGGACCGTCGGAGGTCCGCATGGCGACGCCGACCACCGTGTCGTTCGGGCGGCGCACGACCGTCAGGTCACCGCGGCCCTCCGCGGTGCGGCCCGCGATGGCGCCGACGTTGGACGCCAGGTCGATCTGCCCGCCGAGCGCCGCGTTGCCCAGCGCGGTCACGCTCTCGAACATGGTGACCTCGATGGCGTCCAGCAGCGGCGGCGTGCCGTGCCACCGGTCGTTGCGCACCAGCCGGGCATTGCCGCCCTGGTAGGACTCCAAGCGGAAGGGTCCGCTGCCGATCGCAGCGGTGAAGTCGGTGGTGTCCTTCTTGGCCGTGAAGGTCATCAGGCGCACCAGCAGCGGCAGTTGGGTATTCGGCTCGGGCACCGCGAGGACCACCCGGTTCGGTCCGTCGGCGGTGATGTCCTCCACGGCCACCGGCATCTTCGACGCGCCCCCGACCGTGCGCAGCCTGCGCAGCGACCACACGACGTCCTCGGAGGTCACCGGTGACCCGTCGTGGAAGGTCGCGTTCTGGGCGAGGGTGAAGCTCCAGCGCCGCCGCTCGGCGTCCGGCTCCCATCGGGCGGCCAGGCGCGGCACGACGCTCGGGTCGCCGCCCGGCACGGTGAGCGCGTCGTAGACCAGGGAGGCGATCAGGAAGTCGCTGTCGTTGCTCAGGTTGGCGTGCGGATCGCGTTCGATGCGCGCCGCGGTGCCGAGCGCGCCGACCCGCAGTGTGCCGCCGCGCCGGGCGGGTCCGGGCGAGTCGGCGTCGTCGGAACACCCGGCTACGAGCAACACCGCACCGACCCCGAGACCTGAGCGCAGCAGTTGCCGTCGATTCAAAACCATTGCACTGCCTTCTTTCCCGAACCCAGGCCACTGCGGGACCCGCGCACCAAGTACTGATCAGGACAGGCTAGCCTAATGGATCGCGCGACTCGCCGATACCGGCACCGAAACGGCAGCGCAATGGCGTACCGGCCGCAAACCTCCGGCACGGGCTTCCGATCCTCCACCGACCGGCCACTTCGGCCGGACGGAAGTTATCCGATTCGGCTATCTTTTCGCCGACTCGCTTAGGTAAGCCTTGCTTCACTCCACTGGAAGGGCTACCTTCGCTTTACCAGTCGTCACCCCTGCTTTTCGAACCGATGCGAAGAAGGGATACCCGGTGAAAAGCGTTCTCTCCGAACGTAAGACGCTTCACCCCCTAGACCTCGAACAACGCGAGTTGCCCCCGGCGGCGGGCCGGGCGGTGCGTGCCCTCGCCAGAGAGATCTCCGCCACACTCGACCTCGCGCTGGCCGATCCGGCCGCCGCCGCGCGCACCCTCGCGGATCCGGCGCTGATCGAACGGATCGATGCCGGCGTCGCGGAACTCCCGGCCGAGGTGCGCCACGCCATGCGCCCGCCCGCCACCGCGGCCGGAGCCACCGTGGTCGGCCGCCTTCCCGTGCAGGACAACGAATTCGGGCCCACGCCGCCGAGCTGGCGAGAAGCGGCGCGCTGGAGCGGGGACCCGGCTCGGCGCGCGCACTCCTTCGAACTCGACCTGGTGATGTTGCTGCTCGCGCGCAGCGCGGGTGAGCCGTTCGGCTGGCAGGGCCAGCAGGACGGCCGGCTGGTCAACAACATCGTTCCCGCGGCCGGTCACGAGCACGAGCAGTCCGGGGCCAGCAGCAAGGTACTCCTGAGCCCGCACACCGAGGACGCCTTCCACCCCCGGCGCGCCAACCTGTTGATGCTCGGCTGCCTGCGCAACCCCGACTCCGTCGGGACCACCGTGTCGTCGGTGCGCCGGATCGAGCTGTCGTCCCGGCAGCGCGAAGTGCTCAGCACTCCGGCGCTGCCGATCCTGCCGGACGTCTCCTACGGCGACGGCCACGAAACACGTTCCGCCGCCGCGGTTCCCACTCTGTGGAGCGCCGCGGGGCCGGACGAGCAGACCCTGCGCTACGATCCGGCGTACACCCCGCTCGCGGAGGCCGGACCCGAATTCCGCGCCGCCTACGAACAACTCACCGCGGAACTCGAACGCGTCTGTGTCACCGCCGCGCTCGCACCCGGTGAGCTGTTGCTGGTGGACAACGACGTCGCCGTGCACGGCCGGGTGCCGTTCACCGCACGATACGACGGCACCGACCGGTGGCTCAAGCGAGTGAACATCCGGCTTCCGGAACGGCGGCGGCGCGCCGAGGAAGCCGACGAGAATGGCTACGGGCAACAGATCGTGGCCCCGTTCCGAGCGGCGAACGTCCTGCCGGTCGAGAGCGGCACTCATGAGCGGGATGCGGTACGACATGATCGAGGATCCTTTGAGCACGCGTGACCGAAGCACACCCCTGCGGGTGTTGAGCCGCAGCGACCTCGCCGACGTGCCGATCACACCGGCCGCGGTGGTACGCGCGGTGGAGGAGGCGTATCTGGCTCTGGCGGCGGGTGATTCGGACAACCCGCGCAAGCTCAGCGTCGCGAACCCGGACGGATGGTCGGTCGCCTACGCCATGCTCGGCCGGGACGGCCGCAGGCGCGTGGTGGCGATGAAGACCTCCTACAAATTCGACCCCGGCCACGACCGCAGCACGAAGCGGTACTACACGACCATCACGCTCTACGACGACTCCACCGGTGCGCCGATCGCGATGATGGACTGCGCGCGCGTCGGCGCGCTGCGCACGCCCGCGGTGTCGGCCCTGCTGGTGCGGGAGACCGTGCGGCGCGGGGCGGAGAGCGTGCTGCTGATCGGCACCGGAACCCAGGGCCGCAACGCGCTTCCGCATCTGCTCGCCGCCAACCCGCAGCTGCGCAAGCTGATGGTCTACGGGACCCATCCCGAAGGGCTGGAAGCCGTGCACCGCATGCTCGCCGAGCACCATCCGCACGCGCTGCTCGAGACCGTGACCGATGCGCGCGAGGCGGCTGCGGCCGCCGATGTCGTGCTGGCCACCGCGGGCCCGGCCACCGAGGTCGCGCTCGAATCCGACGACCTCGCACCGGGTTCGGTGGCCGTGCTGGTCGGTTACGGGCTCGCGCCCTCGACGCTGACCGGCGCCGACCGGGTGATCGCGACCAGCGCCGAGCAGATGGCGCTGACCGGCACCGACATGGCCGGTCCCGACGGCACGCTGCGCGCCGTGGACGCCGAGCTGCCGCGGATCCTGAATCGCCGCGCGGTCGCGCGGCGCTCGGACGAGGAGCGGATCTTCGTCTACAACAGCGGGCTGGTGCTGACCGATATCGCGGTGGCCCACGCGCTGGCCGAGCGGGCGATCGCGGAGGGCCGGGGTACGGAGGTGCCGCTGTGGGACTAGCGCGCGGAGCCGCACGGTGGACCTAGAACCCGCGAGTATCGCCATGGAGCCGGGTGCGCAGGCACACGACGCGATCGGCGCGTCGCCGATGCCCGCGCATCTCGATCCGTGGGAGCGCCGCCTGCTCGCCGATCCGGACCTGCTCGGCGACATGGCCTTCGCGATGGGCGGCCCGTTCCATGTGATGTACCCGGCGCGGGTGGCGCACAACATTCGCTCCTTCCACGCCGCCTTCGCCCACGCAGGCGTGCACGGCACGATCTATTACGGCAAGAAGGCGAACAAAGCCGGGTGCGTCGCGCGGGCGTGCGCGGAACAGGGCGCCGGTGTGGACGTCGCCAGCGTCGGCGAGCTGACCGCCGCGCTGGCGCAGGGCGTCCGCGGTGACGAACTCATGGTGACCGGGCCGGCCAAAGCGGACGACCTGCTCTGGCTGGCCGCCCGGCACGGTTCGCTGCTCGCCGTGGACGATCTCGGCGAGCTGGCCAGGCTCGCCGCGCTGGCCTCACCCGTAGCGCCCGCGCGCGTGCTGCTTCGCGTGCTGCCCGCTGCCTCGGCCAGCCGGTTCGGCTTGACCTCCGACGAGATCGAGGACGCGCTCACGGTGTGCGGCGGTCACGATTCCCTTCGCCTGGAAGGTTTCAGTTTCCACCTGTCCGGCTACGACGCGGTGGCGCGCGCGGAACTCGCGGGCGCGCTGCTCGCCCGCTGTCTGCACGCGCGCACGCTGGGGCATCCGGCCACCACCGTGTCGATCGGGGGTGGCTTCGGCGTCGATTACGTGCCGGCGGAGGCCGCGACGAAGTTCGACGCGGAAGTGGGCAGGCAGTGGTTCCACTCCGGGAAGTCCTTCGATTCGTACTATCCGTACCACTTTCCGGCGCCCGGTGCGGCCATGCTCGCCCAGATCCTCGAATACGAGGATCTGGCCGGACGACTGCGTGACAACGCCGTGCGCCTGGCGATCGAACCGGGACGCGCGCTGCTCGCGCACGCGGGATGCACCGTCTTCCGCGTGCAGGGCAGCAAGAACAGGTACGCGCACGGCAAGCCCTACCGGTTGCTCACCGTCGACGGCACCAGCCTCAGCCTCTCCGAACAGTGGTTCGACAGCGAGTACCTGCCCGATCCACTGCTGTGGCCCACCCGGCCGGGCGAAGTCACACCCACCAGCGTCGGCGCGGCCACCTGCCTGGATTCGGACATGCTCAGCTGGCGCCGGGTGCCGCTGCCTCGTCCCGCCGAGGTCGGTGACCTGCTGATCTATCCGAATACCGCCGGTTATCAAATGGACTCGAACGAGTCCGCCTTCCACGAGCTCCCCATCCCCCCGAAAATCGTGCTGCACGACGCGCCCGGCGACCGCTTCCGCTGGACCCGCGACAACAGCTGATGCCGATTTCCCCGACACGAACCAGGAGGTAGCAATGCCGCTCGTCACGCGCGTGACAGATCTGATCGGTCGCACGCCGCTGTTCGAGCTCGCGGCCACCGCGACGGGCACCCGATTACTGCTCAAGCTCGAGCAGTTCAACCCCACCGGCGCGGCCAAGATCAGGATGGCGCGCGAGATGGTGCTCGACGCCGAGCGTCGCGGTTTGCTGCGCAGTGGCGGACATATCATCGAATCCACGTCCGGCAACACCGGGCTCGGCCTCGCGGTAGTTGCCGCCGAACGTGGGTATCGCTTCACCGCGATAGTCGACCATCACGCATGTAAGGACAAACTGCGGGCGATGCGGGCAATGGGTGCGGAACTGGTGTACGTCGCCGACGAGGACGACGACAACCTGGCCACCTCGGCACGGGAGGATCTGGCCGAGGCGATGGCGGCCGAGCGCGACGACGCCTATTTCACCGAGCAGCACAACAACGACGCCAACGCGGTGGGCTACTACGCCGTGGCCGAAGAGTTGCTCGAAGACGTCGAGCGGGTCGACATCCTGCTCTCGGCGGTGGGTACCGGAGGTTCGCTGTTCGGCACCGCCACCCGGCTGCGCCAGCTCGGCTGCGTCCCCTACGTGATCGGCGTCGAGCCGGTCGGCTCGATCGCGTTCGGCGGACCGGGCGGCCCGTACTGGCAGTCGGGCACCGGCACCCCGCCGGGCGCCACCATCGGCACGGCGGTGGACTACTCGCTGCTGGACGAAGGCGTCAAGGTCACCGACGTGGCGGCGTTCGCGACCGCGCGCGCCGTCGCGGCCGAACTGGGCCTGATGATCGGCGGCTCGGCGGGTGGATCGGTGGACGCCGCGCTCACCCGGCTCGAGCAGTTCCCCCCGGGCTCCACCGTGGTCACCATCGTGTGCGACGGCGGGGAGAAGTACTTGGACACGGTGTTCGACGACCAGTGGATGGCCGAGCGCGATCTGCTCGACCCCGATGCCGAACGCGAGGTCGCGGCCATGCTGCGGCGCTACACGCCCGCCGCCAGGAACACGCTGGTGGAGGCGCGGTGAATCCCGGACGTCCGTACGGCGCGACGCTGCCCCCGCTCGGGGCCGGCCGGTCGCCATCCGCAAAGGAGGACCGGTGATCCGGACAAGCTTGCGCGGCGACGGCGGGCGGCTCACCGCCCTCGCGACGCCCATCGCGCTGACCCAGCTGGCCCAGATCGCGGTGTCCACCACCAATATCGCGCTGATGGGCACGCTCGGCGTGCGGCAGGTGGCCGCGGGCGGGCTGGCGATCGTGCTGTTCAACCAGATCCGCACCATGTGCGTCGGCTTGATCACCGGCAGCGGCAACCAGATCGCCACGGCGGTGAGTGCGGCGGGCAAGCGCGGTGAATCGCCGGATCCGGAGATCCGCGACCTGCTGCGGTCGAGCTTCGTGATCGCCACCGTCGCCGGGCTCGCCGGCGGCGCGGTGCTGATCGGTCTGGGCTGGGTGCTGCCCTGGCTCGGGCAGGACCCAGGAGTGCTCGCCGACGCCCGTCCCCTGATGGTGGCGCTCGCCCCCGGCCTGCTGCCCTGCCTGTGGTTCCAGGTACTGCGCCAGTACACCGTCGGCATGCAGCGCCCGCAGGCGCTGTTGCTGGTGACGCTGGGCTCGGTGGTGCTCAACCTGCTGCTGGCCCTCGGCTTCATCCACGG
>NZ_BAFS01000236.1 GCF_000308415.1 Nocardia asiatica NBRC 100129
CTTCCCGCCGCCGCCCCGGTGCCGCATGCCCCGCTGTTCCCGATGCTGCGCCGGATCGCCGGGCCACGCCCCGCCCTCGTCGCGGCCGACCGGCCGGTCCCACCGCCAATCCTCGTCCGGACCGGGCCGGTCGTCCCAGTGCTGCCCCCGCGCCGCCTGCTGGTCCATCCACAGTCGCTCCCGCGCGGCGTCCGCGCGGCCGCGCTGGTAGGCCACCGCGTGCCCGCGGACCGCGGGCATCTGCTCCTCCAGATCGGTGAGCAAGTTCTCCCAGCGCTGCTGCATCGGCCGGATCATGCCGCCGCCGACGCCGACCACCAGGATGCCGCCGATGGTGGCCAGCACCGTGATCAGGATCGGCAGCGTCACCGCGGTGGCCACGCCGATCTGGTCGAGCGCCGCCACGATGCCGACGCCCCAGACGAACACCGCCGCGATCCGGCCCACCGTCGCGCCGGAGGACAGCCCGCCGAGCAGGCTGCCCACCATGTCGCGCACCGCGTGGGCCACCGCGCCCGCGACCACCACGATGACGATCGCGACGCCCGCCTTGGGCAGCCAGGCCACCACGCCGGTGATCGTGTCGCTCACCGGATTGGGGCCGAACATCCCGAAGCCGAGTTGCAGCGCGATCAACAGGACCGCGTAGTACGCCAGCTTCGCCAGCACCGCGCCCGCGTCGTAGCGCGTACGCGACAGCAGCTGCCGGACGCCGCCGCGCTCGAGACGGTCGAATCCGACCCGCCGCAGCACCTTGCCGACGACCGCGGCGGCGGCTTTCGCGACCAGCCAGCCGATGAACAGGATGACGAGGAACCCGGCCAGCTCGGGCACGAACGTCGCCACGGAACTCCACGCGTCCGACAACCCCTGTTGATAATCGATAGCCAGACCGGAGGTGCGCATTACCTTCCCTTCGCTATCTGTCGGCGATACGAGTGTTTGCCACGATTGCGTCCCGGCTGGTTATACCTCTAACGCTGGCCCGGAAGTTCTGCATTAGCGAACAATTTGCCATATTTACTCGAAAGCGCGGATAACCTCGCGTTCGATGCGCCGGGCGCCGTCGGTGGATCTTCGCGCCGGCCGCGCGCGGGCTAACTCTCCGCATGCGGCGCGCGACTCGGAACACGCTCCGCGAGAACGGATTCGGGACTGCGCGAACCGCGCCCGGACATTACTGTCGGTGCATGTCGTCGATCCGCGCCACCGAGGTGCTCGCGGCGCTGTCGCTCACCACTGATCTCGCCACCGGGATGCCGTTCGAGAAAGGGCTGGCCACCTGTCTGCTCGCCACCGGCCTCGCCGGGCGGATCGGATTGCCGGACGCCGAGCGCCGCGCGGTCTTCCAGGCGGCCCTGCTCGGCGCGATCGGCTGCACCAGCCGAGCCTCGGAGAACGCCGAGGCCTACGCCGACGACATCGCCTTCCAGCGCGCGTGCCACGTGCTCGATCCGGGCGATCCCGGCGTCTTCGCCGAGCAGCTGCGCCGGTTCGGCAGTTGGTCGCCCGCGGCGCAATCGGCACTGCGCAATCGGTTCGTCGCACAGCTGCCCGCGGGCGGTCCGCGAGCCCTGCGCTCGTCGTGCGAGATCGTCCGGACGTTCGGGTCGCGACTGGGCCTCTCGGACGCCGCCGTTCGCGCGCTGACCGAGGTGGAGGAACGCTGGGACGGACTCGGCGCGCCGCACCGGCTCCGCGGGGAGGCCATCTCGCTGCCGGGCCGGATCCTGCACGTGGCCGAGCAGGCGGTGCTCGCGCTCGACGCGGTAGGCCGGGAACTCGCGCCCGGGGACGGCCTCGCCCCACCCAGCGGCATCGAGCATCGGGCGGAACCGGGCCGGGCCCGCTCCGCCTTGGGCGCCCTCGCACGACGGCTGGACCTCGCCCTCGCCGAGTTGCGGCGACGGGCCGGCGGGCACCTCGATCCCGACTTGGTCGCCGTCTGCGACGCCGCGCTCGTCCGAGAGGCGCTCGGGACGCCCGACCTGCTCGCCGCCGTCCTGGCCGCGGAACCGGGTGCGCCCACCTCGCTTCCCGCCGACGAACTCGACCGGCCCGGCCTGACGCTGGCCATGATCGTGGACCTGAAAGGCCGCTATCTGCTCGGTCATTCGGCGCACGTCGCCGGCCTCGCCACGGCCGCGGCGCCCGGAATGGGCGTGCCCGCCGACGAGCGGGCGGCACTTCGCGCCGCCGCCCTGCTGCACGACCTGGGCCGGGCGGCAGTCTCCAGCGCGGTCTGGGATCGCGGCGGGCCGCTCGGCCCCGCGGACCGGAATCGCATTCGGCTGCACAGCTATTGGACCGAACGCATCCTGCGCCGCTGCCCCGGGCTGGCCGATCTGGCCGAACTCGCGGCAGGCCACCACGAGCGGCTCGACGGAAGCGGCTATCCGCGGGGCAAGCGGGACACTTCAGCCGGCTCCCGGCTGCTCGCGGCCGCGGACGTCTTCGCGGCCTGCACCGAAGCGCGGCCCTATCGTCGCGCCGCTCGTCCCGCGGAGGCCGCGGCCCGCCTGGGCGCCGAAGTCACCGCGGGCCGTCTCGACGGTGACGCCTGCGCCGCCGTCATCGCGGCCGCCGAGGACCGCTCCTGCCGCACCGCCCACGGCCTGTCCGGCATCGAGGTCGACGTCCTGCGCCTGACCGCCCGTGGCCGCAGCGGCCGCGAGATCGCCGCCCAACTGCTTCTTCCCGAACGCACCGTCACCCACCACCTCGCCGAACTGTGTGACAAGACCGGCCAGCGCACCCGCGCGGGCGCGGCCGTCTTCGCCATGTCCCATCAGCTCCTGCCCGGCTGATCGCCCCCGCTCCGAAGAGGTACTCGCGCGCATGGCCGGGCGGCGACGTGCGCGGTGGATCTCACAGGATCGGGGCGGGAAGCGGTAGAGGATTGTTACCTCTTGTCATTCAGGTGCCATGTGGGTGTCACCCTCAGGCCAGTGCGAAAGCGGATGATGAAGGAGGACACGGGCATTGGGGCGATGCCTCCACCACCATTCCATCGGAGGTGCACGATGCACACGTTCTCGATCGACCGCAGCGCACTCCGGTCGGTTCCGAATGCACTGGGAGCCGGCCATGTTCGTGCGTGATCACCTGCCACGGCGCTCGCACGGCGTCACCCGCTCGCTGCCGGATCAGCGCGAACTGGTCGCCGCTTTCGGCGGTCACCCGAGCGATTCGAACGAAGACCACCCGGTGATCGCCTGGGCCAGGACACTGGCCGCGCTGCACCGGCAGCGCCACTGCGACCCACTGGCCGCCGCCGGAATAGATTGCCGCCGAGCCGAACTCGTGGCGACCATCGACGCGTGGGTGGTCGGCCAGCTGCCGAACAGGCGGTCGCCCGACCGTCTGCGCGCCGAATCGCTCGGCGCCACGGTCGACCGCATGGCCGCCGCCCACGTCCACGCCAGCCACCTGCTGCACACCGCCGAGAAGGTGTCCGACGCCCGGGTGCACGCCGCCTGGTACCGGCTGGCCCTGCTGGCCGACGAGTGGACCGATCTGATCACCGGCGGCGTCCGCGAAACGGCGCGCGGCAGGAGACCGGCCTAGCCCGCCGCCGGGCCTACTTGCCGAGGCTGCCCGTGCTGAGGAAGCCGAGCAGGTCGTGGCGGGTGATCACGCCGACCGGCTTGCCGTCCTCGACGACCATGAGCGCGTCGGTGTCCGAGAGGGCCTTGGTGGCGGCGGAGATGGGCTCGCCCGAACCGATCAGCGGGAACGACGGGCTCATGTGCTGGGCCACCGAATCGGTCAGGTGGGCGCGGCCCTCGAAGACCGCCGACAGCAGATCGCGTTCGGAGACGCTGCCCGCGACCTCGCCCGCCATGACCGGCGGCTCGGCGCCGACCACGGGCATCTGGGACACGCCGTACTCGCGCAGGATCTCGATCGCGTCGCGCAGCGTCTCCGACGGATGGGTGTGCACCAGGTCGGGCAGCGCGCCGGACTTGCCGCGCAGCACGTCGCCGACCAGTGGTTCGGCGGTGCCGTCCAGCCGTTCGCGCAGGAAGCCGTAGGAGCTCATCCACTCGTCGTTGAAGATCTTCGACAGGTACCCGCGGCCGCCGTCGGGCAGCAGCACCACGACCACCGCGTCCGGATCGCGCCGCGCCACCTCGACGGCCGCGACGACCGCCATGCCGCAGGAACCGCCGACCAGCAGGCCCTCCTCCCGGGCCAGCCTGCGGGTCATGTCGAAGGAATCCGCGTCGGAGACCGCGATGATCTCGTCCGGCACGGCGGGGTCGTAGGCGGAGGGCCAGAAGTCCTCGCCGACGCCCTCGACCAGGTACGGCCGTCCGGTGCCGCCGGAGTACACCGAGCCCTCCGGGTCGGCGCCGATGATCCGGACCTTCCCGCCGGAGACCTCCTTGAGGTAGCGGCCGGTGCCGGTGATGGTGCCGCCGGTGCCGACGCCCGCCACGAAGTGGGTGACCTTGCCGTCGGTGTCGCGCCAGATCTCCGGGCCGGTGGTCTCGTAGTGGCTGTCCGGGCCGCCGGGGTTGGAGTACTGGTCGGGCTTCCACGCGCCGTCGATCTCGCGGACGAGCCGGTCGGAGACGCTGTAGTAGCTGTCCGGGTGATCCGGCGGGACGGCGGTCGGGCAGACCACCACCTCGGCGCCGTAGGCGCGCAGCACGTTGCGCTTGTCCTCGCTGACCTTGTCGGGGCAGACGAACACGCACTGGTAGCCGCGCTGCTGCGCCACCAGGGCCAAGCCGACGCCGGTGTTGCCGGAGGTGGGCTCGACGATGGTGCCGCCGGGCCGCAGCTTCCCGGACTCCTCGGCGGCGTCGATCATCTTCACCGCGATCCGGTCCTTGGAGCTGCCGCCGGGGTTGAGGTATTCGATCTTGGCCGCGACCAGCCCCGCGTTCGGTCCCACGACCGAGTTCAACCGGACCAGCGGCGTGTTGCCGATGAGATCCACGACATGATCCGCGATGCGCATGGACCCATCGTTGCAGACGCACTAACTGTGAGTTCGCGCACGCCGCGCGCAGCGGGCCCGGACTACCGGCGAACCGGCGCCATCGGCCTTAGGATCGCTGCCATGAGGCAGCCGAACATCGCCCGCGCCGCAACGCTTCTGGCCGGAACGGCGCTGGCTCTAGTGGCCGGATCGGGCGCGCAGGCGCAAGCGGCGACCGTCGAGTTCCCGCAGGTGCCCACGCTGGCGCGCGGTGGTCTGTGCTGGACCAGCATCCGCACTTGGGCCGACACGAGTCCGGATTGGCCCGGTCGCGCCATTCTCAACGTTCGCGCGCTCCCCGTGAGCGGCATCGGGCCCGGCGTCTACCCGCTGGCGCCGCTGTGCGAGGTCCGCACCACGGTGGCCTGGCGCAACGTCACCACCGGCGCGACCGGCAGCTACGACAACGTCGTGGTCACCGGCATCTACGGCAGCATCCAGTACGCGCTGTTCCAGGACACCGGGCCCGGGCTCGTCGAGGTCACCGTCTCCACCGACGCGGCGAGCGTGCCCGCTCGCGGCGCCTTCGTGGTCCCGGCCTGAGGCGGCCTGCCCGGCTCCCCGCGCACGAACGAGGCACTACCGTGGGCGAGCTGCCGATCACTGGCCGTTTCGTCCGGATTTCGTAAAATTCCTGGCGTGAGCGCACCTCGTTTCCGCTGGCGTACGGCGACGATGACCGGCGCCGCGGCAGTGCTGGCCGGTTCGGGCGCGGGCACCGCGTGGTGGGCGGCCTATCGCCTGCTCGTGGCGCAGGCGGGCGTCGCGCGCGGGGTGATCGGCCGGGACACCTCCAAGCCGCCGGAGGCGGACGGCATCTACGCTCCCGGGTGTGTCGCGCCCGAGCCGTGGCGCACCGGCAAGCACGCCGATCTGCACTTGATGATCTTCGGCGACTCCACCGCGGCGGGCGTCGGCTGCCTGGTGGCCGACGAGGTGCCGGGCGTCCGCCTGGCCCGCGGCCTCGCCGAAGCGACCGGCCTGCGGATCCGGCTGAGCACCAAAGCGATCTCCGGCGCCACGTCCAAGGGCTTGGCCGGTCAAGTGGACGCGATGTTCGTCGCGGGGCCGCCGCCGGATGCCGCGGTCATCCTCATCGGCGCCAACGATGTCACCAAGAAGCATTCGATCCGCGCCTCCGCGCGCAGGCTCGCCGCGGCGGTCGCCCGGTTGCGCCGCGCCGACGCGGTGGTGGTGGTCGGCACCTGCCCCAATCTGGGCACCGTCACGGCCATCCCGCAGCCGCTGCGCACCGTGGTGCACAACTGGAGCGCGCGGCTGGCCAGGGCGCAGCACGTGGCGACGACGGTCGCGGGCGGTCGTCCGGTGCGGATGGGCTACCTGCTCGCCCCCGAGTTCCGCGCCGCGCCCGAACTCCTCTTCGCGGCCGACGGCTTCCATCCGTCGGCGGCGGGCTACGAACTGGCCGCCGCGCAATTGCTGCCGGTACTGCTGGAGGCACTGGGCGAGACACCCGCTTTCGGTACTCCACGGCGGGACGTAGATTCGGTACGAACCCGTGAGTAACCGAACGAAGGGTTCGCCAGAACCGTCCGACCCAAGGAGTCCTCATGCCTGAGGCCGTCATCGTTTCGACCGCACGCTCCCCGATCGGCCGGGCCCGTAAGGGTTCGCTGGTCGACCTGCGGCCCGACGATCTGACCACGCAGATTGTGCGGGCAGCGCTCGACAAGGTGCCTGCCCTGGACCCGGCCCAGATCGACGACCTGATCTTGGGCTGCGGTTCGCCCGGCGGTGAGCAGGGCTTCAACATCGCCCGTGTCGTGGCCGTGCAGCTGGGTTACGACTTCGTGCCCGGCACCACCGTGCACCGCTACTGCGCTTCGTCGCTGCAGTCCACCCGGATGGCCTTCCACGCGATCAAGGCCGGTGAGGGCGAGGTGTTCGTCTCCGCCGGTGTGGAGACCGTGTCGCGGTATGTGAACGGTTCGGCCGACAGCTGGCCGAACACGCAGAACCCGCTGTTCGCCGAGGCGCAGGCGCGCACCGCGAAGACCGCCGAGGGCGGCGCGGGCATCTGGCACGACCCGCGTGAGGACGGGCTGATCCCGGATGTCTACATCGCGATGGGACAGACCGCCGAGAACGTGGCGACCTCCACCGGCATCACCCGCGAGGACCAGGACCGCTGGGGCGTGCGCTCGCAGAACCGCGCCGAGGAAGCGATCTCCAACGGCTTCTTCGCCCGCGAGATCACCCCGGTGACGCTGCCCGACGGCACCGTGGTCAGCACCGACGACGGCCCCCGCGCCGGGGTCACCTACGAGGCGGTCTCGGCGCTGAAGCCGGTGTTCCGGCCGGACGGCACCGTCACCGCGGGCAACTGCTGCCCGCTCAACGACGGCGCGGCGGCGCTGGTGATCATGAGCGACACCAAGGCCGAGGAGCTCGGGCTGACCCCGCTGGCGCGGATCGTGTCCACCGGCGTGTCCGGCCTGTCCCCGGAGATCATGGGCCTGGGCCCGATCGAGGCGTGCAAGCGGGCGCTGGCGCTGGCGGGCAAGACCATCGACGACATCGACCTGGTCGAGATCAACGAGGCGTTCGCGGTGCAGGTGCTCGGCTCGGCGCGGGAGCTGAAGATCGACGAGGACAAGCTGAACGTCTCCGGCGGCGCGATCGCCCTGGGCCACCCGTTCGGCATGACCGGCGCCCGGATCACCACCACGCTGATCAACAACCTGCAGACCCACGACAAGCAGTTCGGTCTGGAAACCATGTGCGTCGGCGGCGGCCAGGGCATGGCCATGGTCATCGAACGCCTGAGCTGATCGGCTGAACGACGAAGGGCGGTCGCCGGAGAACCGGCGACCGCCCTTTTGCCGAACGGCTAGTCGTTCTGGAAGTAACTCAGCAGCCGCAGGATCTCGACGTACAGCCAGACCAGGGTGATGGTGAGGCCGAGGGCGACGCCCCAGGCGGCCCGCTCCGGGGCCTGCGCGCGGATCAGCTGATCGGCGGCGTCGAAGTCGAGCAGGAAGCTGAACGCCGCGATGGCGATGACCACCAGGCTGAACACGATCGCCAGCGGGCCGCCGTCACGCAGGCCGAGGCCGCCGTCGATGAAGAAGCTCGCGACCAGGTTGCCCAGCACCAGCACCAGGATGCCGAACATGGCGCCGACGATGATCCTGGTGAATCGCGGCGTCACCCGGATGGCGCCGGTCTTGTAGACCACCAGCATGCCCGCGAAGACGCCGAACGTGCCCAGCACCGCCTGACCGATCATCGCGCTGCCGCCGACGCCGCCGAACGCGATATCGGTGAACATGAACGACAACGCACCGAGGAACACGCCCTCGGCGACGGCGTAGGACAGCACCAGCACCGGGTTGTCCATCTTGTTCCCGAAGGTCGCGACCAGCACCAGCACCAGGCCGACCAAGCCGCCGCCGATCACGAACAGCGGCGCGAGCGAGGTGTTCGCGTTGGTGAGGCCGTAGGAGACGATCGCCGAGAGCGCGAGCACCGCGAGGGTGATGCCCGTCTTGGTCACCACGTCGTCGATGGTCATCGCCCGGGTGGTGGGCGGGGCCTGCTGATACTGCTGCGGGTACTGGCCGTACTGCTGGGGCTGGCCGTACTGGTTGCCGAACTGTCCCGCGGTGGTCACGCCGGAACCGAAGTTGGCGTATCCACCGCCCTCCTGCCTGGGCAGGTTCCTGAAAACCGGATTGCTCGTGGTACGCATGTGAACGGCGTCCCTTTCTGGAGTCGTTGCCGCTGTTCATCGAGTTGGTCCACTCGATATCCAACTGCCCTGTCCAACGTTTGTCATCCGTCGCGAGTTCCCGGTGGGTCTCACAGACCAGACAATTCGGACTCTACCGCTGCCGGGGGTCGTGCAGACCGCGCACGGAACGAGTCACCGTGAATTTCCGGTTGCGTCCCACCACCTCGGTCCGGCCCACCATCCGTTCGACCACGGCCCGGTAGTTCAGGTGCGAGTTGTACACCGTCCACAGCTCCCCGCCGGGGCGCAGCACCCGCCCGGTCTCGGCGAACATCTTGATCGCCGATCCGGTGTGCACGGCAGCGCCGACATGGAACGGCGGATTGCACAGCACCAGATCCGCGCTGTTGTCCGCGGCGGAGGACATCGCGTCGTCGCGCACGACGCACACGCGGTCGGCGACCCCGTTCGCCTCGGCGGTCGCCCGCGCCGAGGCCACGGCGGCGGCGGATTGGTCCGTGGCGGTCACCTTGATGCCCGGCCGCGCGGTGGCCAGCACGACGGCCAGGATGCCGGTGCCGCAGCCGAGATCGATGGCGTCGCGCGCGTCCGGCTTCATCAGCTTCAGGTGCTCGAGCAGGAATCTGGTACCGATGTCCAGGCGCGCGCCGGAGAAGGCGGCGCCGTGCGCGACCACCTCGAGGCCCAGTTCGTCCAGCCGATCGCGCACCGGAAACGGCTGCGCCGCCACCGGTTTGGGCCCGGTCACCAGCAACGTCCGCGACTTCTGCCTGCCGCGGCTGGCGCGCACCTCGGAGAACGTCTGAGCCAGCACGTCGTTCATCGACTTGGTCAGATACTTGTCCCGCCCGCCCGCGTACACCTCGACCGCGGGGTCGGCGTAACGCGCGATCGCGTCGGCGGTCTCGGCCAGCCCGGCCAGCACCCGGGGCAGGCGAAGCAGGACCACTTGGGCATCGCGCAGCAACCCGGCGCCGAGCGGGTGCGCGGTGTAGCGGTCCGACAGCCCGGCCGCACGGGCGTTGTTGGCCAGCGCGAGTTCGCCGGTGAGCAGATCCTGGTGCACCCGCACGTCGCGCAGATCGTGCCCCGCGATGGCGCCGAGGGTCAGTGCGCCGTAAGCGTCACCGACAATGGCTACTTTGCCGCTATCGACGGTCGCCAAGGCGTCGGCCGCGACGTCGAGCAGCAGCCGATCAGCGGCGTCCACGGCGTAGAGGTTCAGCGCCTCCACGTCCGGGTACCGCCGCAGCCGGCTCAGTACGTCATCGACATGTCCCACCCCTCAAGTGTGCTAGATCGTTGCCCATTGTTCGCGCCCACCCCGCCCATTCGATCCCCTAGCCTGCGCGGCCAGCCGGTGCGCGCGCGGAAGCGCAGCACGGCAAGCCCTTTGGCGGCAACGTCGGACGGCGGACGGAAAGCGCCGCGTACCGGTTCGGATGGATACGATCAGGCGCAACCGCTCGGCCTCGGCGATTTGCGGCGCGCGGACCGCGTCGCGACGCGAGCCAATCAGCAAGCCAGGACCGGCATTCCGGCCGGAACCGTGCTCGTCCGGAGCCGCGGCCGTCCGAGGGCGAATCTGCCGCAACACTCTCCGGTTACGCCATCCGAAGCCTTCCGCTGAGTAGCATCGAGCCATGCGCAAAAGGATGGTGCTCTTGGTCGCGGTCGCGACGGCACTGTCGGCGGGCTGTGGCGACAACGAGGCGACGCCGGGGCTCCCGGTCGCTTCCGTCACCGGCACGTCGGCCGCGGTGGCGCAGGCCCCCCTACCCCAGGACACCGCGCCGAAGCAGGGCAAGGCATCCGGTGACGCCGCGTTGACGGTCACCGGCATTCGCCTCGGCCGTCAGGCCGGCTTCGATCGCGTGGTCTACGACCTCGGCGGAGTCGGCACGCCCGGCTGGCTCGTCCGCTACACCGACGCCGCCGTGCAGGACGGCAGCGGCAACCCGGTGGATGTGGCAGGCCGGTCGATTCTCGAAGTGCGCATCCTCGGCTCGGCCTACCCGTTCGACAGCGGTGTCACCCCGTACGCGGGCCCCGACCCCGCCGTCGACCCGGCGGTCCCCGGCGTCGCGGGCGTCTACCGGACGACGGTGTTCGAAGGCGTCACACAGTCGTTCATCGGCCTCCGAGCCGACCGGCCCGCCTTCAGCGTCAGCGCCCTGTCCAACCCGACCCGGCTGGTCATCGACATCGCGAACCCGTAGATCCGGATACACCCGAGGGGTATCTCCCAGCGGCGGAGCGGCGGCGACTAGACTCGGCACTCGTGGTCGAACGCCGCATCCTCCGCGCCGCCGGGCTCGCCCGGCTGCTCGGTGTGCTGGCGTTGCTCGCCGGGGTGCTGGCCATGCACTCGGCGATCTTCGCGAGCGGCCACGCCCACGCCACAGGCGCGCACCCGGCTGCGGCTTCCGAAGCGGTACCCGGACCGGGCGGCGCGGCGCTGGTCGCCGCAGGACAATCCTCCGGCCATCACGAGACGGCGTCGCCCCATCGAGAAGCGGCACCGCCGGCGTCGGACAGCGTGTCGAGCGGCCACGACCGGCATCATCCGCAGCAGCGCCGCCCCGAACCCTTCCGCCCGGCGGATGCGCCCATAGTCGCTGCTGAAATGTCCGCTGCCGCGCAGGTCGTCGCGAGCACCGGTCCGCTGTCCCTGACCGCGACGGCCCGCTCGATCGAGGAGCCGCGTTGCGCGGGCGGCGGGTGCGAAGGCACGCACAGCGCCCTGCACGGGTGCGTGTTCATTCTGGTCGCCTTCGTCGCGATGGCCGCGTTGGTGCTGCTCTACCGTATGGCGGTCGATCGTCCCGGCAACGGTGTGGCGCGACCACGGCACTGGCGGCCGCGCCCGGAAAGACCGCCGCCCTGGACCGTCCTCACCCGGGCCGAACTGGCGATTCTGCGGATCTGACGGGTCCGTCGCCCCCGTGTGCCCGAACCACGGGGCGGCGTCCCTCCGTCCCGAGACTTCCTATTTCGCCAGGAGATGACCCATGTTCCTTACGCGTACCCGCCTGTCCCTCGCGCTCGTCGCGGCCGTCGCGGTGAGCCTCGCCGGATGCGGCGACGACGACACCGGCCACACCGAGCACGGCGCCTCGACGACCACCTCGGCCGCCCCCGGCACGGCCGCACGCGCCGAGCACAACGACGCCGACGTGATGTTCCTGCAGATGATGTACCCGCACCACGCCCAAGCCGTCGAAATGGCGCGGCTGGTGCCGAGTCACACCGACAACCAGCAGCTGCGCGCGCTCGCGGCGAAGGTCGAGCAGGCGCAGGCGCCGGAGATGCAGCAGATCACCGCGCTGTTGCAGAGCTTCGGCAAGCCTGCGCCCACCGCGACCGAAGGGCACGGCGGCCACGGGATGCCCGGCATGATGTCGGCCGAACAGATGGCCGCGCTGGGGGCGGCATCGGGCCCGGAGTTCGACCGGCACTGGCTGACCATGATGATCGAGCACCACGCGGGCGCGATCGCCATGTCCGAGACCGAACTGGCCGACGGCGCGAACCCCGACGCGAAAGCGCTCGCCCGCACGATCATCGCCGCCCAGCAAAGCGAGATCGAGCAGATGCGGACCATGCTCGGCCAGAGCTGACCCGTGGCCCGCACCGATATCGGTTGACCATCGATATCGGTGCGGGTGCGCGTCGCTCGCCCGCACGACGTACGGTCGGGGGGTCCGGCTCTGTTCCTTCGTCCCGGCCGGACTTCCGAGGGGAGTGAGGGACCGACCATGCGACGACTCGAACGCGCCGGCTTGCTCGCCGCCGCGCTGGCCACCAGCGCGGGCGTGCTGATCATCGGCGCTTGCGCACAGCAGGTTTCCGGTACGGCGGAGGTGAACCGGACCGATCTGGCGGCGTACGCCTCGGAGGTGACCTCCTCCTCGGCGGCCGCCTCGTCGTCCCGGGCCGCGGCCGTCGAACGTGCGACCGGATCGGCGTGCGACGCCTTCCTGGCCGCGAACGGCAGTTCGGTGCGGGCGTTCAACGACTACATCGACGCGAGCAACACGAAAGGCCGCAGCGATCCGGATACGAACACCAAAGCCGACACCGCTGTGACGACGTTGCGCAACAACGCGCGCTCGGTCGACCAGAACGTGTCCAAAGATGTGCCGTCTGCGGTCGCGAACCCGTTGCGCGCTTACCGCGACGACACCAACGCCTTGGCCGACACGCTGGACCGGCGTGCCGACACCGACACTCTGAACGCGGCGATCGACCGGTTCAACGCCACCAAGAACACCGCGCTGACGGCGTGCGAGGGGCACGGCACCCGGTGAGCGGGGTCTTCTCATCGGTGAAGACTCCCCCTGGGCGGTTATAGCCTATCCGCGTTGCTGCCCCGCGGAACGGACGAAGTCATGACCAGCGGTACCCGGGATTCTCGTCTGCCCGACCGCGGCGGACGTCGCCGCGCCTCAGCCGAATCGGACCCGGCCACGCTCGCCGCACTGCTGGTCACCGCCGCGGAGCGCGATCCGGATCGCAGCGCCGTGGTATGCGACGGCGTCGAGATAACCTACCGCGATCTCGACACCCGCTCCTCCCGATTGGCCCGCCTGCTGCTCGCGGCGGGAGCGGGACCCGAGACGGCGGTCGCGGTGGCATTGCCGCGTTCGCTCGATTCGGTGCTCGCGGTGTGGGCCATCGCCAAGACCGGCGCCGCCTTCGTACCTGTCGATCCGGCGCTTCCGCCCTCCCGCATCCGGTTCCAGGTCGTCGACAGCGGCGCGACGCTCGGATTGACTCGATCGGCGCATACGGCGACGCTGCCCGCCGAGGTGACCTGGCTCGCGCTGGACGATGCCCGAGTGATCGCACGGGTGGCGGCGAACCCGCCGAGCCCGATCGGGAACTTCGAACGGCCCACGCGGCCGCGGGCCGCTCATACCGCCTACGTGATCTACACCTCGGGGTCGACCGGACGCCCCAAAGGCGTCGCGGTCACCCATGCCGGGCTCGCCGCGCTGTGCGCCGAGCTGGCCGCGCGGCCCCCACTGGACGAGCACGCGCGGGTGCTGAACTTCGCGTCGCCGAGCTTCGACGCCTCGGTGCTGGAGCTGCTGCTCGCCATCTCCCGCGCCGCTACCCTGGTCATCGCCCCGCCCACCGTCTACGGCGGTAGTGCCTTGGCGGAACTGCTCGCGCGGGAGTCGATCACCCATGTCTTCCTGACGCCGTCCGTGCTGGCCTCGATCGAACCCGCCGGACTGCCCGCCCTGCGCTCGGTCATGGTCGGCGGCGAACCATGCCCCCCGATGCTGCCGCGGCACTGGGCCACCGAAGGCCGCGTGTTCCACAACGTCTACGGCCCGACCGAAACCACCGTCATGGCGACGCTGAGCCCGGCGCTGGCGCCGGACGCTCCGCTCACCATCGGCTCGGCCGTGCGCGGCATGCGCTGCCAAGTGCTCGACCACCGGCTGCGCCCGGTCGGCGCCGGTGTGGTCGGCGAGCTGTACGTGTCCGGGCCCGGCGTCGCGCGGGGATATCACGGGCGACCCGGCCTGACCGCGCAACGGTTCGCGCCCGACCCGTTCGGTCCGCCCGGTTGCCGGATGTATCGCACCGGCGACCTCGTGCGGCGCAACGCGACCGGTCACCTGGAGTTCTTCGGCCGCGCCGACGACCAGGTGAAGGTGCGGGGCTTCCGGATCGAACTCGGCGAAATCGACGCGATTCTCGCGACACGGCCCGGCGTCCGGCTGGCCGTGACCGTCGACCGCAAGACCGTCGCGGGCGAGACCACGCTGGCCGCGTTCATCCAACCCGAACCGGGCCACGTCCCGGACCCCGCCGCCCTGGCCGAGGCGCTGTCGGCGGTGCTGCCGAAATACATGGTGCCCGATACGATCACGGTCCTGGAACGGATCCCGCGCACTCCGACCGGGAAGGCCGACCGCCCCGCGCTGCGCGTACGCGCCCTCGACGAGCCGGACCAGCGCGCCCCCGCCGACCTGGGCGAGGAACTGATCGCCGAGGTCTTCGCGCGCGTCCTCGGCCGGGAGCGGTTCGGCGCGGACTCCGATTTCTTCGCGGCGGGCGGCAACTCGCTGCTGGCGACACAGGTCGCCGCGCGCCTGAGCGAAATATGGCGGGTCCGCGTTCCGCCGCGGCTGGTGTTCGACCATCCGACGGCGCTCACCCTGGCGACGGCTATCCGATCGCAGCCCTTCGGCACGGTCCGCCCGCGGTTGCGCGCCCGCACCAGGCCCGCGCGCATCCCGCTCTCCCCCGCGCAGCTGCGATTCTGGCTGCGCAACCGATTCGACCCGGCGTCCTGGGTGGACAACATCGGCTTCGCGCTGCGGCTGCCGGACCTGGACGTCGCGGCCGCGCGCGCCGCCTTGGCCGACACGGTGGAACGGCACGAGTCGTTGCGCACGATCTACCCCGCCGACGACGCCGGACCTCGGCAGCGGATTCTCGAGCCCGGACGCGCGACCGCCGATTTCGCGGTGGAGGAGCTGCCCGAGGACGACGCGGTGCCCCACCGGGTGCGTTCGATCCTGCGGCAGGGTTTCGACGTGGCGGCCGAGGTGCCGCTGCGGGTCCGGCTGCTGCGCACGCCCACCCAGTACGTGCTGGTCTGCGCCCTGCACCACATCTGCGCCGATGGGTCGTCGCTGGCGCCGCTGGCCCGCGACGTCGCCCTGGCCTACGCGGCCAGGGCCGCGGGGGCGCCGCCGACCTGGCGGCCACCGGAGGTCCAGTACGCCGACTACACCCTGTGGCAGCGGGACTTGCTCGGTTCGCGCGACGATCCGGATTCGCCGCTGTCGCGGCAACTCTCGTTCTGGACCCGCGAGCTGGCCGGGCTGCCCGGCGAACTCGACCTGCCCGCCGACCGGCCGCGACCGGCGGTGGCCACCCTGCGCGGCTCGGCCACCCAGCGCTCGATTCCCGCGACCCTGCACCGGGACCTGCTCGCCGTCGCGGGCACGCACCGCGCGACCCTGTTCATGGTCATGCGCTGCGCGCTCGCCGTCCTGCTCGCCCGCCTGTCCGGAAGCACCGACATCGCGATCGGTGTGCCGACGACCACTCGGACAGAACCCGCGCTCACGAATGTCGTCGGCGTATTCGTCAACACGACCGTCTCCCGCACCGTCATCGATTCCGCCGAGGGCTTCACCGGGCTGCTGCGCCGCTGCAGGGAGCGGGATTTGGCCGGTTTCGCGCATGCCGACGTTCCCTTCGAGCACGTGGTCGACGCGATCGCCCCGGCGCGCTCGCCGGGCCGCCACCCGCTCTACCAGGTCGGCTTCGCGTTCCACAACTTCACCCAGCCCACCCTCGAGCTGTCCGGTCCGAGCGTGTCGCTCCTCGACGTGGACACCGACACGGCGAAAACCGACCTGCACATCGACGTGGCCGACACCCGCGACGCCGACGGCGAGCCGGACGCGATCGTCATCCGGTTCGTTTACAGCACCGACCTGTTCGACGAACACACGGTGCAGCGTTTCCTCGACGGTTACATCCGCGTCCTGCGCCAAGTCGCGGCCGATCCCGGTGCCGCCGTCGGCGACCTGGACATCATGGATCCGGTCGAGCACAAGCGAATCCGGTTCTGGGGTACGGGTTCGGCGAGCGAGGTCCCGACCGAGCCGCTCACCGCCGCTTTCGAGCGGCAAGCCAGGGCGACGCCGGACGCGATCGCGGTGGTTCACGGGCCCGAGACGATCACCTACGCGCAGCTGCGTGAGCGGTCCGCGCGCCTGGCCCGATGGCTGATCGAACAAGGCGTCGGCCCGGAGACCGTGGTGGCGGTGGCGATGCGGCGTTCGATCCAGCAGGTCGTCGCGCTGTACGCGATCGTGGCGGCGGGTGCGGCATGGGTGCCGATCGATCCCGGCCACCCAGCCGAGCGCATCCGGCACGCACTGGCGTCGGCTGCGCCCCGGTGTGTGCTGACCACCGGCGCGGACGATTTCACGGCGACCGACGCCTACGACGTCGGCGCGCTGGACCTCGATCGCTTCGATCCGGCGCCCGTGACCGGCGACGAGTGCCGCACGCCGTGGCACGCCGACCAGCCCGCGTACGTCGATGCCTCCTGGTCGACCGGCCGCACCGAGAGCGTGGTGGTCGCGCACCGGGCGATCGCGCACCAACTCGCCTGGATGCAGTCCGAATACGGCGTCGACGCCGCCGACGTGTATCTGCACAAGACCCCGGCGACCTTCGACGTGTCCCTGTGGGGATACTTCCTGCCGCTGCGTGCGGGCGCACGGCTGGTCCTGGCCGGGCCGGAGGAGCACCACGACCCGGCGGCGCTGCGCCGCCTGATCGCCGAGCATCGGGTGACGCTCGCCGATTTCGTCCCCGCGCTGCTGCCCTTCTTCACCAAGCGCACGACGGCGGACGAGATGGTCTCGCTGCGCGCGGTTTTCGTCCTCGGCGAGGCGCTGTCCCCGCAGACCACGCGCGGCTTCGCGGGTGCGTTCCGAGCCGGGCTGCACAACCTGTACGGGCCGGCCGAGGCCGCGGCGAGCGTCGTCCGGCAGGCCGGTCCGGCAGCCGACCGCACCGGGTCCGGCATTCCCATCGGCGTGCCGGGATGGAATTCGCGGTGCCAGGTCTTGGACGAGCGGTTGCGGCCGGTTCCGGTCGGTGTTCCGGGCGAACTCTATCTGGGTGGCATAAACCTCGCCCGTGGCTACCATGGCGCGCCCGGCGCGACCGCGGCACGCTTCGTCGCCGATCCGCTGCACCCTGGCGAGCGGATGTATCGGACCGGCGACCTCGTTCGCTGGAATCGTGGTGGCGCTTTGGATTATCTGTGCCGCAGCGACATTCAGGTCCCTGACCACCGCAAGGAACGCGGCGGGACCGAGACGGCTTCGCTACCACGGCCGATGTCCGGCGCCCGCCCCGGCACGCCGCTGGAACGCGCGATCGCGGAGGTCTTCGCCGACGTGCTCGCGGTGTCCCCGATCGGAGCCGGGGACGACTTCTTCGAACTCGGCGGATCGTCGCTGCTCGCGTTCACGGTGCACCGACGGCTGTCGGCCCGGCTGCGGCGCGACGTGCCGATGTCGGCTGTTCTCGCGGCCCCGACGGTCGGTGGCCTGGCCGCGCGGCTGTCCGAGGCGGCCGCGCCCACCGCCGCGACCCCGGCGCGCGACGCCGTGCTGGAACCGGACATCGACATCGGCGGATGCGCCCCCGCGCACACCGGCCCACCGCAGGAGGTCCTGCTGACCGGCGCGACCGGCTTCCTCGGCGCACACCTGCTGCAAGAACTGCTGGACCGCACCGAAGCGCGAGTGTGGTGCGTGGTGCGCGCCGACGACGCCGAGGAAGGCATCGACCGCATCCTCGCCGCGCTCAACCACTACCGGCTCGCCGGAGCCTGCGCCGCGCAACGAATCGTGGTCGTCGCGGGTGACCTCACCGTCCCGCGCCTCGGCCTGGACCCCACCGACTACGACCGCCTCGCCGACAGCGTCGACGCGATCTACCACAACGGCGCGCGGGTCGATCACCTCGACCCGTACCCGCGGCTGCGGCAGGCCAATGTCGAGGGCACCCGGGAGTTGTTGCGGCTGGCGACGAATCGGCGGGTCAAACCGTTCCACTTGGTCTCCACCGTCGGCGCGGCCGTTCCCACGACTCCCGACGCGCCGGTGATCACCGAGGACGTCCGCCTGCGCGCCGACCAGGTCCCCGGTAACGGCTATCTCGCGTCCAAATGGGTGGCCGAGGAACTTGTCCGCCAAGTGGGCGAGCGCGGGGTGCCCATCGCCATCTACCGGCCGGGCGCCATCTGCGGCTGTCCGAGCGTCGGCGTGAACAGCACCGACGACGCGCTGTGGAACATGGTGCGCGCCGCCGCGACGCTCGGCATGGCGCCCGACCTCGGCGACGCCACCGTCAGCCTGGTTCCGGTGAACTACGTGGCGGGCGCGATCGTGGAGATCTCGGTTCGCCCGCGCTCGGAAACCGTGTA
This sequence comes from Nocardia asiatica NBRC 100129, assembly GCF_000308415.1. Taxonomy (GTDB): domain Bacteria; phylum Actinomycetota; class Actinomycetes; order Mycobacteriales; family Mycobacteriaceae; genus Nocardia; species Nocardia asiatica. Next base: position 18,691 of record NZ_BAFS01000236.1, read on the forward strand.
CCACCTGGTCAACCGGGCCCCGCTGGCAGTCGGGGAGATCCTCGCCAGCCTGCGTGCGCACGGACTGCCGGTGGCGACGGCGCCGGAGGACGCGGTGCGCGCGGGGCTGGCACGCGAGGCACGGCGCCGCGACGCGATGGGCGACGATTCCCTGCTGCGCGCGGCGCCGCTGAGCACCGATTTCGCCGAGTTCGCCGGGCACGTCGACTGGGCCGACGCGCACAGCCGCGCTGCGTTGGCGGGTACGGGAGTGGACTGCCCGGCAGTGGACCGCACAGTGGTGGACACGTTCGTGCGGGAATTCATCGATTCGGGCTTCCTGCCCCGAGATTGAGAGATCGTCAGTACCCCGGCGGCACGGTGGCCCGCGCGGCGGGTTGTTCGGTGCGCTGCCGCGCCCGCGCTCGGGCGCGCACCTGCTCCAGCACGATCAGGCCCACGCCGACCAGCAGGAAAACGACCGAGATGATCGCGGCCGCGACGGACAGACGGGCGAACCCCCAGCCCGCGAACACCGCGGCCGTGATCGCGACCCCGGCCGACACCAGCACCAACCCGTAACCCGGCCAGTTCCTGGTGTCGGCCATCGCCGCTCCCGGTCGCGGCGCGTTGTCGCGCGCGATGTCCGGAGCGTCATCGATCGGAGGGATCTCCCATGGCCCGTCGTCCGCTGTCACTGGCGCTTCCTCCCGCCGCGATGCCGACAGTTGTTCCGGCACCTGATGCGAAAGGGATGCCCGGATCGACTTCACCGAAACGCGAGCGGGCAGGCTTCAGTTGTAGATCTTGGTGACTCCGTCGAGCAGATGCTCCAGCGTGTCGTAGGTCGGAGTCGCGACCACGTCCAGCAGTTCCGCCGGGACCGGAACGTTGCGTTCGGCGGCGACCTTCGCGAACTGGGCGCCGTCGTTGGTGCGGAAACCGTGCTCGGCGGCCAGCCGCTGCAACTGCGGGTCGGTGGACAACAGGCGGCCCAACCGGTCACCCGTCTCGCCGAAAGGCACCAGCGTATGCCGGGACAACACCGTCGGCGACGGATACAACAGCGTCATCTCGGGTTTCACCTGGCCGCGCACGGTCGCCTCGACGTACTGCGCCTCGTAGATCCAGACCATCGGCGTCGGGCCCATTCCCGTGGCGAGGTAGTTGTTGAACGGCCCCTCGGTGGTGTTCTCGGTGTAACCCTGACCGACGAACAGCCGCGACAAAGCGGGCAGCACCGCCTGCTCGGCGCTTTGGCCCTGCACGATCGTGTTGTTGTTCGCGACATAGCTCGCCGCGGCCAGATACATGGCGGCGGAATTGGAGGTGCGCGGGTCGGTGGTGGAGATCAGGATGTTCTTGCGCACCGGGTAGGCGGTGTTGTCCGGCAGTTCGTCCCAGCGCGTGCCGCTGCGTACCAATTCGAGGTAACGGCGCAGGTCCAGTGTCGACACCGGGCCCGGGCGCACCGCCCCGGTCTTCGCCAGCAAATCGACGATCGGCGTGAACGTCGCGACCGCCATCGGCGAGGAGAACGGCGTGTATTTGGCGGTCACGTTGCGCTGCCGTTGAATTCGCTCCGCCGCCTGTTCGCTGGACGGGAAAGCGAAGTCGAATTTCGTGAGATCGATTGAGGTGGCGATCTGCCGCGAACCGGCGGGCTCGACCTCGACGCGCACGCCGTTGCGCGCCAGCGCGTCGATCACCTTCGGGTCCTGGAAGAACGGCATCTTCTCCGACCCGACCACACCATGGATCACCGTGAGCGGCGCGGCAGGAGCCGGGGCCGCAGCGGGAGCCTCGGCAGCGGGCTGGCGCACGGCGAGCACGACGGCGATCACCGTCACGATCACGACGGCGCCCACCGCGTATGGCGCGAAACGCTTCTTCGACGACCACAACGCCCGAAGGTCCGGCAGATTTCCGGAACCGGCCGCTGCGGGCTCCGGATCCTTTTCCAACGGAACCGTCGCGGGTTGGACTTCCGCTTCGGGTGTCTTCTCCAATTCCCGGCGCACCACTCGCTCGATCAGGATCGGAACGAATTGCCGCACCGGGCGGCCGGCGAACTTCTGCCGCGCCGCACCAACGGTGCTCTCGATATGCTCAGGAGAATAAGTCTCGGTGTAGTTTTCGACCAGCCGCTCCGTCATCTGACGAATCGCCTGTTCCTCACGGACGGTATCGACTACCACCACAATCTCCTCGGCGTCGGGGGGTTACGCGGCAGCGTCTCCGGCCTGCACCGCGCCGGCCAACATTAGCCCCATCGCATGACCGGCGACATCCGCGCGGACTTCCCGCCAGTGAACGATTTCGCCTGCGCCGGTGCACATCTCGTGTCGCCACGTACGCCTGTCCGCCCAGCTCACAGGCCCGTGACCGCCCCGGGCAAGACGCCTGTGGCACCGCAGCGCGTCCGCTTGCGATCCCGAAGCCGCCATGGAGAATTCAATGGGCAATCCCCGAGCCGCCACCACGCGTTGTATTCCCGTTTCCCCCGCCGCGCGGACCGGACGGACGTGTCGCCGCCACGTCGGTTCCGTACCCGGCCGACCGCATCGGCAGCCACAGAAGTTACTTACCGGTAGCGCAGGTCGGCGAGTTGACGATATCGTCAGCGTGTTGCCGTCGAAAAGGAGCGTTATGTCTCGCGTCGCTGTGGTCACCGGTGCGTCGTCCGGAATCGGGAAGGCTACGGCCGCCGCGCTGGCCGGGCGGGGATACCGCGTGATCGGAACCAGCCGCAACCCGGATGCCATCGGCGCGGACGCCGTGGTGCCGGGGATCGAGTACCGAGCGCTGGATCTGACCGACGCCAGCTCGCTGGCAGCCTTCGCCGCCGGTCTGGACCAGGTCGACGTGCTGGTCAACAACGCGGGCGAAAGCCAGGCGGGTCCGCTGGCCGAACTGCCCACCGACGCCGTCGAGCGACTGTTCCAGCTCAATGTGCTCGGCCCGGTCGCCCTGACCAAAGCGGTGCTGCCCGGCATGCGCGAACGCGGGTACGGACGGGTCGTGATGATCGGATCGATGCTCGCCAGCTTCCCGATGCCCTACCGCTCCTCCTACGTCGCCACCAAGGCGGCACTGCGTAGCTTCGCGGTCGCCGCGCGCTTCGAGGAATCGCCCTTCGGCGTCTGGATCACCGCCGTCGAGCCCGGCCAGATCGACACCGGCCTCCGCGAGCGACGCACCAAATACCTCGTCGAAGGTTCTGCCCACACAAAGGATTTCACGACCTTCATGGCGAAACTCGATGAGAAGCAGGCGCAAGGCATCACCCCCGAGAAGGTCGCCGCCACAATCGTCAAAGCTATCGAAGCCGACCGCCCCCACCCTCTCTACGCCATAGGCAGCAACGCCCCCGCCCTCTTCACCCTCAGGCGCCTCCTCCCTCGCACGCTCATGGAACGCGTCATCGCTCGTGCCCACGGTCTTTCCCGCTGACCGCGCGATGGCACTGTACGCAGAGGTCCGAAAGCTGGAAGAGTACGAGCGAGAGGTCCGCTACGCCTACACCAACGTGTCCGGAGTCGAGCGAACCCTGCGCCTCGACAAGGCCACCGAGACGATCCGCCCGGAGACCGGCGCCGCCGACTTCCTGTTCCGCGCGGTGGCGCGCAAGATCGCCTCGGCGTGGGTGCACGGCGAGAGCGCACCCGATCGTCTCATCGTGCAGTCGTGACCGGCACGCCGGACACAGCGTCCGCGGCCGCGACGGATGGCGGCGGTTCGGCATCCGCTCCCTGCCGCAGGCGACTCGGATCGGTGTCGGCGGGCGAGAAACCGGCGACGACTCGCATACGGCAAGGCGTCTGCGGAGAATCGAGCCTGTGACTGGTCCTGTGCTGACGCCGCAGCGGCGAGCGGAACTGGCCGAACTGCTCGGGGACGAGGCGCGGCTGAAGGCCGAGTATCCGAGAGTCGCCGAGTATCTGGACACTGCGGCGACCTTGTCGGGGGCGGGTGACGCGGAGGCCGACGCGGCGTTCGACTCGGGGTTCGTGCATTACATTTCGGCCAGCTCGACAAGGGCGAGCATCCGCACGCGCTACGCCGGGATCTGTTGTATGCACACGAGGGGATGATCCGGGCGCGGCACCTGGAGGCCAGACCGAGCAAGCCTGGTGTTCGACCGTGTCCACCGACGCTGTGATCGCCTCACCGGCTACGTATTACGGGCTTGCCGTCGAGCAGATGCGCCGATCCGGTCGCCGGATCGATGACGAGGTGTTCGTGCACATCGGCCCGGCGCACAGCGCCGACATCGACTTCTTCGGCGCGATCGAGGTCGACATCGACGCGGTCGGGCCGACCGGGTATCGGCCGCCGCGCGTCCGGGACACCCGTTCCGACTCGGCACGCCCCCGAATCAGGCCCCCGGTGTGGTGGTGACGTGGTGGATGCGCAGGTCGGCGGGGGCCTGCCGGGCGAGCCGGCGGCGGGTATCGCCGGTGAGCAGTCCGGCCTCGGGACTGTGGGCCGAGACGAGCTGGTCGGCGTGGTGGAGCCGGCACAGCCGCAGCAGCGTGGTGGCGATGCGGTGGTGGCGGGGGCGCCAGCCGCGCCGATAGGTGCAGCTGAGGGTGTGGACACCGATGCCGCGGATGCTGAGCCCGTGGTGGTCGATGCGGGTCAGCAGTGGCGCGAGGGCCGCGGTGGCGGCGCGGGCGCGTTGGGTGTTCTGCCAGGCTACGAGGCGGGCGTTGAGCGTGAGCCGCGCCGGTGGGTGCAGCACCGCCACGATCAGCTGGTCGTGGGAGCTCAGCCGCGCGGCGGCGGCCGGCAGGGTGCGGACCGGCGCCGGGTCGGTGGCATCGATGACGAGCACGAGTGTGGTCGTGCCCGGGGACGGGGTGTCGGGTCCCGGTGCGGGTGCCCGGGTCGGACAGGTGCGGTACGGGGAGGTGGTCATCGTCGGCTCCCAGTGGTGGCGGCGACACCGTCGGTGGCGGTGGCCGGGGGTGTGGCGGTGAGGGTGACCTCGCGGACCCCGGGCACGGTGCGGGCGAGGGCGATGGCGATGCGGCGTTCGGAGGCGTCGGCGAAGACCCCGGCGATGGTGACGGTGCCGTCGCGAGCGGTGGCGCGCCAGCGGCGGGCGCCGGTGTAGTCGTCCAGACATGCCTGGGCTCCGGCGGCGATCGTCTCGTCGGGGCGCAGCATGAGCCGCAGCGCGTCACCGACGCTGAACATGCCCTGCACCCGGCCCTGGTCGTCGAGCACCGGCAGCGAGCGGACGCCGTGGGCCAGCAGCATCGCGATCACCTCGGTCAGGTCCTGGTAGGCGGCGGCAGCCGGCGCGGGGGTGGTCATCGCCGCCGCGACCGTGGCCTGCGCGCCGGGTTCCCCGGCGCGCAGGATGTCGCCGCTGGTGAGGACCCCGGCCAGCCGCTGGTCGCGGTCGAGCACCGGCAGGGCGGCGAACCCGCGTTCGGCCAGTGTCACCGCCGCACCCGTACCGGGGTNTCGGTGTAGACCGTCACCACCGGGACGGCACATCACCTCGTGGATACGCAGTCTGC
>NZ_BAFS01000235.1 GCF_000308415.1 Nocardia asiatica NBRC 100129
AGCTCACCGGGCGTGGCACGACCTCGCTGAAGGACATCCTGCTGAACCTGGCGATTCCATTGGTGAACCGGTTCCCCACCATGATGCTCGCCACGGTCGCCGTGCTGCTGATCGGCGGCGTCCGGATCTACCTGCACCGTCGTGAAGAGGAGGCCGCCCGGCCGCCTTCGTCTCGCCGCGGCGCGAGCTGGGGCAAGAAGTCGCCTGCGAAGAAGAGCAGGCCCGCCCGCTCGTCCGGTGGCCTCGCGGACTCCGCGCGCCGGAAAGCTCGCAAGCCGAAGAAGGAGCCCGACGAGCCCGAGCTGGACGACTTGGACGAGCCCGCCCCGCGACCGGCCCGCCGGCCGGCGGCGCAGGTCGCCGACGCCGCGCCCCGCGTGGCGCCGTCTCGCCCGCGAGAAGGCCGGGCACCCGCCCGGGGCTCAGGCCGTCCGACCGGCGCCATGCCCCGTCCCGAAGGCGAGCCACCGCGCGGCGCGGGACGCCGCCGCGACATGCCGCCGCATCCCCAGCCGAACGTGCGCTATCGCGAACGCGATTCGAGCCGCACAGAGCGACGCAGGCCGGAGAACCTGTAGCCGGGTTCGCCTGACCACGTTACCGCGAATGCCGCGTGCCGGGGGGCGGCCGAGCGCGGGCACCCCGCCGCGCAGACACGCCGGGCTATCTCACCGCGACGCGCGTATCGAACACGGTGACAACCGCTGGCCCCGGCGGGGCGAAACCGTGAGCGCCGAGGAGCAGAGACCGCCGCGAGGCGCACCGCCCATAGACGCAAACTCGACTGCGCCCATCCTCGGGGCGGAATTGGCTACAGCACCCACCCGGCGCAAGCTCAGCGGCGCGCGTCGCGCAGTTCCCGGGGTAGGGCGAACACGAGGGTCTCGTTGGCCGTGGTGACCGGCTGCACGTCGCCGTAACCGTGCTCGGCCAGCATGTCCAGCACGCCGCGGACCAGGATGTCGGGGACCGACGCGCCGGAGGTGATGCCGATCGTGCGGACACCCTCGAGCCAGGCCGGGTCGACTTCGCGGGCGAAGTCCACCAGGTACGCGGCCTTGGCGCCCGCGCCGAGCGCGACCTCCACCAGACGCACCGAGTTCGACGAGTTGCGGGAGCCGACCACGATCACCAGGTCGCACTCCGGCGCCATCGCCTTCACCGCGACCTGGCGGTTCTGCGTGGCATAGCAGATGTCGTCGCTCGGCGGGTCCTGCAGGCCGGGGAAGCGCTGGCGCAGCCGCTGCACCGTCTCCATCGTCTCGTCCACGCTCAACGTGGTCTGCGAGAGCCAGATCACCTTCGACTCGTCGCGCACGCTGACCTTGTCCACCGCGTCCGGCCCGTCGACCAGCTGGACGTGCTCGGGCGCCTCGCCGGCGGTGCCCTCGACCTCCTCGTGGCCTTCGTGCCCGATCAGCAGGATGTCGTAGTCGTCGCGGGCGAACCGCTTGGCCTCCTGGTGCACCTTGGTCACCAGCGGACAGGTGGCGTCGATGGTGTGCAGACTGCGCGCGGCGGCCGACGCGTGCACCGCGGGCGACACGCCGTGCGCGGAGAACACGACGACCGCGCCCTCGGGCACCTCATCGGTCTCGTCGACGAAGACCACGCCGCGGTCGCGCAGCGTCTCCACGACATGCCGGTTGTGCACGATCTCCTTGCGCACGTAGATCGGCGCGCCGTGCTTCTCGAGCGCCTTCTCCACGGTTTCGACCGCGCGGTCCACGCCGGCGCAGTACCCGCGCGGCTCCGCGAGCAGCACGCGTTTTCCGCCGTCGGCGACGGCGTTTCCGGCGCCTGCCGAGCGGGCGATTCCGACGTTCAAGGGAATGGCCGAAGACATGCCCACAGGATACGTGCGGCCCGCGACCGTGCCACGTCCGGGAGTTGTCCGTCACATCCCCTGCCGGATCCGTGCGGCACGGGTCGCGAGCTGGGACGAAAGGCCGTCCCGGCGCGGTCGCGGGCCCGCCGCGGCGAATGTCGCGGACACTCCGCCGGGACCTGCGTTTATTCTCCGCTTTATGAGTACTACGCCGCACAATTCCGGCCGGTCGGCACCGCGCCGGAACGGGCGAATATCCGAACCGCGCCTGCCGCTCCTTTGCATAACACACCATTTCGGGCAGGCTAGGACCATGTTTCGACCACCCTTTCTGGCCCGGGTCGCAGCCGGCGCCGCCGTATACGCGCTCGAGGAATCCCGTCGGCTACCCACGGCGGCAATGAATTTCCCGATCACGGCCATCAGTCAGATGCTGCAGACGACCATGCACGTCCAGCAGTTCGTGACCAGCCTGGCGCTGAAGGGCGACGCGGTTTTCGATCGACTGTCCAACCGGCCGGTCGAGCAGCCGGAGTGGGCCACTTTCGACGAGGACCTCACCGACGACCCGAACCCCGCCCCGCTGCGCACCAGTCGATTCGATCTCTACACCACAGACGATCCCGATCCGTTCCGCGCGGGCGAGACCAACGGCCATGCCACCCCGGTGACGCCGATCGCCGACCAACCGGCCGAGCCGGATCGGGCTGACCCGGAATCGGATCCCGCCCCGGTTACGCAAGCGCCCGCGATCGCCGAACCGGAAGTCGCCATCCGCTACGACTACGCCACCATGACCCTGGCCCAGCTGCGCGCACGACTGCGCATGCTGAGCCTCGAAGATCTCACCGCGCTGCTGGAGTACGAGCAGCACACCCGCGCCAGGGCGCCGTTCGTGACCATGCTGACGAACCGGATCGCCACCGTGCAGGCCCAGTGACCGAACCCAGGACACCCTCGTCGGCGGCGACCGGCCGGGAGAACCCCGGCCAACCCGCCGCGCCGGCCAATTCCGCCGAGCACCCGTGGCCCGTGCGCTCGGTGTCCATCAAGGTCGCCCAGTGGATCGATCGGCTCGGCAGCATCTGGGTGGAGGGCCAGATCACCCAGATCAACCTTCGTCCCGGCACCCGCACCGCCTTCCTGGTGCTGCGCGACCCGTCGGCCGACATGTCGCTGTCGGTGACCTGTGATCCCGACCTCATTCGCGATTCCCCCGTCCCCCTGCAAGAGGGCAGCCGGGTGGTCGTCTACGGCAAGCTCTCGTTCTTCACCGGTCGCGGCACGATCTCCCTGCGCGTCCTGGAGATTCGGCCGGTCGGCATCGGTGAACTGCTCGCCCGCATCGAACGGCTGAAGGCGCTGCTGGCCGCCGAGGGCCTGTTCGATCCCCGGCTCAAGCGCCCGATCCCGTTTCTGCCCGGAACGATCGGCCTGATCACCGGCCGTGCCAGCGCCGCGGAGCGCGACGTGCTGAGCGTCGCCAGGAATCGTTGGCCCGCGGTCCGTTTCGAGATCCGCAACACCGCCGTGCAGGGGCCGACCGCGGTGTCGCAGATGCTCACGGCACTGGCCGAACTCGATCGCCACCCGGCCGTCGAGGTGATCGTGCTCGCCCGCGGCGGCGGCAGCGTGGAAGACCTGCTGCCGTTCTCCGACGAGGCGCTGTGCCGCGCCATCGTGGCCGCGACGACGCCGATCGTGAGCGCGATCGGCCACGAACCGGACAACCCGCTCAGCGACCTGGTCGCCGACCTGCGTGCCGCCACCCCGACCGATGCCGCCAAGCGGATCGTCCCGGACGCCGCCGCCGAACTGGCCTGCATCCGCGAGCTGCGCGAACGCACCGCCGCAGCGCTGCGCGGCTGGGTCGACCGGGAGACCAGGGCGCTCGCCCAGCTGCGGTCGCGGCCGGTGCTGGCCGACCCGCTGCGCGAGATCGATCGCCGCGCGGAAGAGGTCGAACGCCTGCGTACCGCCGCGCACCGCTGTGCCGAGCAACTCGTTCGCACCGAGTCCACGGCCACCCGTCATCTGCGCGAGAAACTCACCGCCGTCGGCCCGGCCGCCACGCTGGCCCGTGGCTACGCTGTCGTACAGCGCGTCACCGGCCGGGAACGGGAGGTAGTGCGCTCGATCGAGGACGCGCCCGCTGGCAGTCAACTGCGCATCCGGCTCGCCGACGGCGCCGTCACGGCCGCCGCGCTGGGCACCCAGGCGCTGGGCGCCAAGCACACCGACACAGGGAGGAACTGACCTTGGCCGAGTCCGGCAAGTCCGCGGGAGAGAACGGGGCGGGAGCCGACGAATCGGCCGAGATCGCCGGTTTCGGTTACGAACGCGCGCGCGACGAACTCGTCAACGTCGTCAAGATCCTCGAGCAAGGCGGCCTCGACCTGGACGAGTCCCTCGCGTTGTGGGAGCGCGGCGAGGCGCTGGCCAACCGCTGCGAAGAACACCTGGCCGGCGCGCGCAAACGCGTCGAGGACGCGCTGCACCGCACCGACCTGGAACAGTCGCGATGACCATCCGCCGCGCCACGCCCGATATCCGCACCGCCGACCTGGCCGCGAGTCGCGATTTCTATCGGCTGCTCGGCTTCCGGGAGGCGATGGACCTGGGCTGGGTGGTGACGATGGCCTCGCCGTCCAACCCGACCGCCCAGGTCCTGCTCGTCGGCCCGGAGGCCGACCGGCTCCAGCCGGACATGAGCGTGGAGGCCGACGACGTCGACGCGGTACACGCGGCGGTCGAAGCCGCGGGCGCCGACATCGTCTACCCCTTGCGCGACGAGCCGTGGGGCGTGCGCCGCTTCTTCGTCCGCGATCCGAGCGGGACCGTCGTCAACGTGGTGAGCCACCGCTGAGGACAGCGCCCGGAATCGCGCTCAGCGCGGGGCTGCCGCGGCGCGGAACCGCGCGACGCCGTCCACGCTGCTCACCCGCTCGAACCCGGCTTTCTCCAGCACGCGCACCGACGACGGGTTGGCCGGGTCCACGTCGGCGTGCACCACGCGCACGCCCGGCGCGGTGAACGCGTGCGCCGTCATGGCGACGGTGGCCTCGGTGGCGTAACCACGGCCGCGCCGCGAGGCGACGACGCCGTAGCCGATCTCCAGCGCGCCGTCGGCCGGCGGCCAGAACAGGCCGATCGATCCGACGACGAGCCCACTCGATCGCTCGACGATCAGCCGGTGCCCGAACGGCCCGAGCCAGTCCGGCCGCGCGGCGAGCAGCCCCGCGATCACACGATCACCCTCGGCCGGGAAATCCGGCGCCCACGTGGCGTGACGCCGGTCGTCGAGCACGGCGGCCAGGGCGGCCGCGGTCCACGACCGCAAGCGCAAGCGTTCGGTGAGCAGATCGGAAGGAATGGAAACAGACACGTGACACTCCTGGGTCATCTCTCGAGAGACCGGTCCGCGAAACGCGTCTGCCGAAGAATCAGGAGCGCGCGAACCGGCGAAGGACATGCGAAATACGGCTGACGGCAGCCATATTCATCAACCTCCGAGATCCGGTTCGGCACGTGTCTCGTACCGCGGCAAACCTAACGGTCGCGCGCGGACGAAAGCAAGCTCGGGTCAGGGCTTCAGCGGTTGCGCCGCGGTGATCGCCTGGGCGAGCGTGGCGAACGCCGCCTGATTGCCCGCGCCGGTGATCAGCACCCGGGACTGGCCGAGGTCGGTGATCCACGCCGTCTCCGAGCCCTGCTCGGCGTAGACGATCCACTTCTGCGCGCCGACCTGCTCGGTGCCGCTGGCGTACCGGGACCCGAGCACGAACCGGGCCAGCGCCTCCTCGGTGGCGTTGCTCTGGGTGAACCGCATGTAGGTGCCCTGCGGCGTGATGTAGCCGACTGTGCTGACCGGGCCGCCGCCGGTCCCGCCGATGGACTCGCGGCTGCCGGAATTCGGCGTCCAGTCCGCGGGCAACTCCGGGTTGCGGATCGGGAACGGCAGCGAGCGCGCGTCGGCGGTGAGCGCCGCCCGCGCGTCGAAGTGCGGGATCTGCCCCTGCGTCGGACCGTTGGCGGCGAAACTGCACTGGCTGGCCAGACCCGCGAAAACCAGCGCGATCAACACCAACGGGATCAGCGACCAGAACAGATCCCGGTAGTCGTTCAGGATGCGTGGCTTTTGGTACGACACCCTCCCAGTATCCACTCGAACGGCGAGGCTTCCCCGCGCACCCCGACACCGCCGAACAGGGGTGTACGCCCGTGCCACATCGAATGAGACAATTGACCGGTACGTACCGACGCACAGGAGGCACCCCGCAATGACGGCAACTTCCCCCACACCTAGCCGCCGCGAGGCGCCCGACCGCAACCTCGCACTCGAGCTGGTCCGCGTGACCGAGGCCGGGGCGATGGCCGCGGGCCGGTGGGTCGGGCGCGGCGACAAGGAGGGGGGCGACGGCGCCGCCGTCGACGCCATGCGGCAGCTGGTCAGCTCGGTGTCCATGCGCGGCATCGTCGTCATCGGCGAGGGCGAGAAGGACGAGGCGCCCATGCTGTACAACGGCGAGGCGGTCGGCGACGGCACCGGCCCCGAAGTGGACTTCGCGGTGGACCCGATCGACGGCACCACGCTGATGTCCAAGGGCGTGCCCGGCGCGATCTCGGTACTCGCGGTCGCCGAGCGCGGCGCGATGTTCGACCCGTCCGCTGTCTTCTACATGCACAAGATCGCCGTCGGCCCCGACGCCGCCGACGTGATCGATATCTCGGCCCCGATCGGCGAGAACATCAGCCGGGTCGCCAAAGCCAAGAACTCCGCGAAGTCCGACCTGACCGTCTGCATCCTGGACCGTCCCCGCCACGCCGAGCTGATCCAGCAGGTGCGCGACGCCGGGGCCCGCATCCGCCTGATCTCCGACGGCGACGTCGCCGGCGCGATCGCCGCGGCCCGCCCCGACTCCGGCACCGACATCCTCGTCGGCATCGGCGGCACCCCCGAGGGCATCATCGCCGCGGCCGCGATGCGCTGCATGGGCGGCGAGCTGCAGGGCATGCTCGCGCCGAAGGACGACGAGGAACGGCAGAAGGCCATCGACGCAGGTCACGACCTCGACCGCGTCCTGACCACCGAAGACCTCGTCTCCGGTGAGAACGTCTTCTTCTGCGCCACCGGCGTCACCGACGGCGACCTGCTGCGCGGCGTGCGCTACTACGGCGGCGGCGCCTCCACCCAGTCGATCGTCATGCGCTCGAAGTCCGGCACCGTCCGCATGATCGACGCCTACCACCGCCTCACCAAGCTGCGCGAATACTCCTCGGTCGACTTCATCGGCGACGAACACGCGGTCCCGCCGCTGCCGTGATTTTTGGCCGCGACCTTCGTCGCGGCGTGTTCGCGGCCCCTTTGTGGCTCGCGTTCGAGCGACCACCCCTGGCGACTTCGTCGCGGACGCGGCGGCCGCTCGAGCGCGAGCCGGGCCGCGGACGGCGCATGCTCGGTTTCACCGCCGGGCGCCGACGGATCGTTTCAGTGCTCGCGGCGATGACTGCTGCCGAGTAGTGCACAGTCCTGCACAGGGGGTTGCGCTTCCGCGCGACACGAACTCGAGTTGCGCCGGGTATGCGTTTTGTGTGGCCTCGGTGTTTGCCCCTCTTCGCCTGTATGGAGGGGGAAGGCGTCGGTTCCAGGGGGCGCGGAGGTCTTCGAGAGGGCGGTTTCGTATTCCCGGCGCGGGGCCGGTGGGGTGTGCGAATGACCTCAGGCGTGGCTGCCCCATGGGGGCGGTGACCGGAATAGGGTCGGAATCATGACCGAGGAGCAGCAGTACCGCATCGAACACGACACCATGGGTGAGGTTCGGGTTCCGGTGGACGCTTTGTGGCGAGCGCAGACCCAGCGGGCCGTGGAGAACTTCCCGATCAGCGGACGCGGCTTGGAGCGCGCGCAGATCCGCGCGCTCGGCTTGCTGAAGGCCGCGTGCGCCACGGTGAACCGCGACCTGGGTCTGCTCGATCCCGGTAAGGCCGACGCCATCATCGCGGCGGCGAACGAGATCGCCGAAGGCAAGCACGACGACCAGTTCCCCATCGACGTCTTCCAAACCGGTTCCGGCACCAGCTCGAACATGAACGCCAACGAGGTGATCGCCTCGCTGGCCAAGACGAAGGGGGTCACCGTCCACCCGAACGACGACGTGAACATGTCCCAGTCGTCCAACGACACCTTTCCGACGGCGACGCATCTGGCCGCCACCGAGGCGGTCATCACGGATCTGGTTCCCGCGCTGGAACATCTGCGGCTGGCGCTGCTGGACAAGGCGGCGGAATGGCGGACCGTGGTGAAGTCCGGGCGCACCCACCTGATGGACGCGGTGCCGGTCACCCTGGGGCAGGAGTTCGGCGGCTACACCCGCCAGGTCGCGGCGAGCATCGACCGCGTGATGGCGACGCTGCCTCGGCTGGGCGAGCTGCCGATCGGCGGAACAGCGGTCGGCACGGGGCTGAACGCGCCGGACGGCTTCGGCGCGAAGGTCGTCGCGGAACTGGTGCGCGCCACCGGCATCGACGCGTTGCGCGAGGCCGAGGACCACTTCGAGGCGCAGGCCGCGCGCGACGGTCTGGTCGAGGCGTCCGGCGCGCTCCGCACGATCGCGGTGAGCCTGACCAAGATCGCCAACGACATCCGCTGGATGGGCTCGGGCCCACTGACCGGTCTGGCCGAGATCCAGCTGCCGGATCTGCAGCCGGGCAGCTCGATCATGCCGGGCAAGGTGAATCCGGTGCTGCCCGAGGCGGTCACCCAGGTCGGCGCCCAAGTGATCGGTAACGACGCCGCGGTCGCCTTCGCGGGCGCCAACGGCGCTTTCGAACTGAACGTGTACATCCCGGTGATGGCCCGCAACCTGCTGGAGTCGATCCGCCTGCTGGCCAACGTGTCGCGCCTGTTCGCGGACAAGTGCGTGCGCGGCCTGGTCGCCAACGTCGAGCACCTGCGCAGGCTCGCCGAGTCCTCCCCCTCGATCGTCACCCCGCTGAACTCCGCGATCGGCTACGAGGAAGCGGCCGCGGTCGCGAAGGAAGCGCTGAAGGAGAAGAAGACGATTCGCCAGACCGTCATCGATCGCGGCCTGCTGGACGACAAACTGACCGAGGAGGAACTCGACCGCCGCCTCGACGTGCTGGCCATGGCGAAGGTCGACGACCAGGACTGACCAGACCGCGAACGAACGCCACCCCGGTAGCCGTGTGGCTGCCGGGGTGGCGTTCGACTGGAACGTCTCGATCTCGGATCGGGCGACCTACCCGCGACTCGCGGCTCCGATGACCGCAGGTCAGTCGCGCAGGCGCGAGAGTTCGTCGCGCGCCAGCGCACCGTCCGGGCCGAAATCGCTGCGGGTGAAGATGTTCCAGCGCCGCAGCAACGGCGCGAAGACCAGCTCGTCCTCCTTGGCCCGGTCGTAGATGCCCGCCTCGGCGAGCACCGCGTCGCTGCCGCGGCCGTCGGGCAGCGCCACCGTCGGGACCTCGAAACCGGCGACCCGGTCGGCGATGGCGCGCATGGTCTGGTCCGGCACCAGGTCGAGCGCGGCGGAGACCAGGTCGGCGAAGAAGACCGACTGCAGTTCGTCGTCCAGCGCGATGCGCTCGGCGATGGCGGTGACCTGAGGGTTTTCGCCCAGCGCCGCGATGTTGCGGTGCCGGACCGCGCTGGCGGCCTCCTCGAAGGCGCAGTTGGCCAGCACGTCGAGCAGGTGCATGGCCGGGCGGCGGAAGCCTTTGGTCATGTGCTCCATCCGCAACCGCTCCAGTTCCACCGGGTCGACGGACCTGGTGACCATGAGGTAGTTGCGGATCATGATCTCGTGACGGTTCTCCTCGGCCGTCCAGCGGCCGACCCAGCGCCACCACGCGCCGGTGCGCAGGTACTTGCCGATCTCGCGGTGATACGAGGGCAAGTTGTCGGCGATCAGCACGGAGACGGTCAACGCCAGTTTGGCGGTGTCGCTGAGCTGGGACTGCTCCGGCGCCCAGTCGGTACCGCCGAGGAAGGCGAAGTTGCGCCCGTCGTCCCACGGCACGAAGTCGTGCGGCTGCCACCCGTCGGCGACATCCACGTGCTTGCGCAGCAGCAGTTCGACGTCCACCGCGAGCGATTCGAGCAATTCGCGATCGGTCAGGAGAGTTTGCACCGAGATAACCTAGCGGCTTGGCCCGCGAAGCGGGGGCGGATGGATGGAAAGGGCGGGCAACCGAGACCGCGCGGCGGTCCCGGACGCCGAAATACCAGGGTTACTACTTCGGCGTGACGGTGATAGTACCGTCCACCCAGGTGATGGTCCCGCCGCTGAAATCGCTCTGCTTACCGCCGGGGATGTCCTTCTCGTCGCTGATCGGGTAGCCGAGTTGGCCCTGCGCGCCGCCGTTGTCTTCCCACGCCTTGCGGATCTCGCCCCAGACGACGTGCGGTTCGCCGTCCTTGGCCTCGTAGATCGTGCCGCCCGCGAAGTCCTGGTATTCGCCGTCGTCGGGACCCTTCTCCTCCGCTTCCAGCGGCAGGCCGAGGGTGCCGGTGGGGCCGCCGAGCTGCACGTACTTCTCGTAGATGTCGCCGTCCACGGAGATCTCACCGGCCGGGGTGGCGATCCTGGTCCCCTCCGCGGCCGGGGCCGTGGTGCCCGTGGCTCGGTTCTCGGTGGTGGTCGCGTCGTCGTCGGGCGCGGTGGTGGTGCCGGGCGCGAGCGTGGTCATCATGGTCGTCATCATGCCCGTCATCGTGGCGCCGACATCGGAGTCGTCGTCGTCACCACAGCCGGCCAAGGCCAGCCCTGCCGCGGCGAGCACTGCGGTGATTCCAGCCGTTCGTCGAGCGAAGTGGTGCATGTCCATCCTCTCGCTGTGGGCTACCGGCACACACCACGGGCTCCGTGACGCCGCGCGTAGCCTCGGCCGATTGTCAGGCGATGACCCGGTGACCGAGGAGGTCACCGGGTCATACCGAACAGCTATCGCGGCGGGGATTACCCGTCGGATGTGCCGTGAAACACACCTCCGACGGCGCCCCGGGATCAGGCGTTGGGGCCGTACTCCTCCAGCATCTCGGTGACCAGCGCCGCGATCGGCGAGCGCTCGCTACGGGTCAGCGTGATGTGCGCGAAAAGCGGATGGCCTTTGAGCTTCTCGACCACCGCCGCGACGCCGTCGTGCCTGCCGACGCGCAAGTTGTCGCGCTGGGCCACATCGTGGGTGAGCACCACCCGCGAGCCGGTCCCCAGCCGGCTGAGCACCGTGAGCAGCACATTCCGCTCCAGCGACTGGGCTTCGTCCACGATCACGAAGGAGTCGTGCAGCGACCGCCCGCGGATGTGGGTCAGCGGCAGCACCTCCAGCATGTCGCGGCTGAGCACCTCCTCCATCACCTCGCGGCTGGCCAGCCCGTCGAGCGTGTCGAAGACCGCCTGCGCCCAGGGGCCCATCTTCTCGCTCTCGGTGCCGGGCAGATAGCCCAGTTCCTGGCCGCCGACCGCGTACAGCGGGCGGAAGACCACCACTTTGCGCTGGGTACGCCGCTCCAGCACCGCCTCCAGACCCGCGGTCAACGCCAGCGCCGACTTGCCCGTGCCCGCGCGGCCGCCGAGGGAGACGATGCCGACGCTCTCGTCCAGCAGCAGGTCGAGCGCGATGCGCTGTTCGGCGGACCGGCCGTGCAGCCCGAACGCCTCGCGCTCGCGCACCAGCTGCACCCGCTTGTCCGGCGTGACCCGGCCGAGCGCACTGGAGCCGGGGCCGAGCAACCGGATGCCGGTGTGGCAGGGCAGCTCTCGCGCCTCGTCCAGATCGATCACCGACTCGGCGTAGAGCTGATCGATGCTCGCCGTGCTGACGTCGAGCTCCACCATGCCCGACCATCCGGAGGTGACCACGTCCTGGGCGTGGTACCCGTCGGCGTGCAAACCCACCGCGCCGGCCTTCACCCGCAACGGTATGTCCTTGGACACCAACACCACTTCGCGGCCCTCGGCCGCGAGGTTGAGCGCACAGGCCAGGATGCGGGCGTCGTTGGTGTCGGTGCGGAAGCCGACCGGGAGGACCGCGGGATCGGTGTGGTTCAGTTCCACCTGCAACGTTCCGCCCTCGTTGCCGATCGGCACCTGCTGATCCAGCCTGCCGTGCAGCAGGCGCAGATCGTCCAGGTTGCGCAGGGCTTCTCGCGCGAACCAGCCCAGCTCGTGATGGTGCCGTTTGGCTTCGAGTTCACTGATGACCACCAGTGGTAACACCACGTCGTGTTCGCCGAACCGCGTGAAGGACCAGGGATCCGACAGCAGGACGGAGGTGTCTACGACGAAGGTTTTGCCGAGTAATTGCGAGGGGCGGGCCCCCTTCGCGGCGGCTCCGCCTTTCGCGGAGCTGGAGTTCGCCGAGGGAGCGGAAACGGAGCGTGCAGCAGTCACGGTGGGCTCCTCTGTGTTCGCGCGGCAGTCGCACGAACGATCTCGCTGGACCGGTCCGTCCTGCTGGACCCGACGTTGCCGTCAGGCGCCACGAGGGCCGGGGACCGGCCCCCTCGTACTGAGTAGCTCAGTCACGGTCAGGACCTCCCGTACGAGCCACACCGCCGCGGCCCGCACACCCGACGCTACCGTCGATCCGGGCATCCGCGCTCGGAGACCGGGAGGCGTGTCCGTGAATTTGTCGTAAACCCGCACGTCGCGCTGGTTCAGCGCAGCACGTCGAGCAACACCGGAACATGGCTGTTCGCCGGATCCTGTACGGCGGTTAGCAATGTCACCGGACCTTCGGCGGCCAAAGCGCGCAATTCCCGCAAATCTTGCCGAACATCCGGCTCCGCCAGTTCGGCGCGGTAGCGGCGGGCGAATTCCGGGCCGCGCGCGTCCCGGTCGGCATGGAACCAGCGACGCAACTCGGTGGACGGAGTGAGCGTTCTGGGCCAGCGATCGACCCGCGCTTGCGCTTTGGTGATCCCCCTCGGCCAGAGCCGGTCGATCAGCACGCGCACGCCGTCGTCCGGGTCGGGAGCGTCGTAGACGCGCTTCACGCGGAAGCCACGCGAGGTTTGCGGTGTCATAGCAGTCATCGCAGCACGGCCTCCCCCGACAGTCGGGATTCACCACGCGGTCGCTGTCGCCCGTTTCGACGGTTAGAGTCGCTGGTATGGCCGGTAACGAGGATTTGGAGAAGCTGTCGTCGAAGGAACTGCACGACCGGGCGATGCGGCTGGCCGTGCGGCGTGGCGACGTGAAGTTCCTGTGGCGGCTGCTCACCTCGATCCCGGCCGCGGAAGCCGCGGCGGGCAACGTCGGCGAGAGCGAGGCGGACATCAAGTACGTGCTGCCCATGCTCGACGACTACATCCACGCGGGCGACGGAGCGGTCGCCGAGGTGCTGCGGCCGGTCTACCTGGAATACCTGGCCCAGCACTCCTGAGCCGGGTCAGCCCCGCCTCAGCGCCGCCCGCCAGAGGCCCGCTCCGGTGCCGCGCAGAACGTTCTCCCAGCTGAAGTGGTCGTGCCACAGGACGATTCGACCGTCGCGCAGTTCGAACGTGCCCGTCACCCAGAATCCGACGCGCACCGGCCCGAAGCGCAGGTAGTCGGTGCGGTCGGTGAGCACGATGTCGCCGTCGGCGGCGATGTGGTGCAGGTCGACGCCGAAGCCGAGCCAGTCGCGACGCAGGCCGCGCAGCACGCCCGCGACCCGATGCACGCCCCGCACGTCGGGCAGCGAGGTGTTCTTCCAGACGATGTCCGGGTGCAGCAAGTCGATCGCCTCTTCGGCGGCGCCCAGCTCCAGCGCGGCGAAGAACTCCCGCACGGTGGTGATCGAGTCCTGTCGCAGATCGGGTTCGTCGGTCATGGTCCGAGCGTAGGCCGCGCCGGTCATCCGCGGCGCGCGATGAGCACGGCCAATCCGTCGAGAATGCGCCCGATGCCGAAGCGCAGCGCGCCCTGCCCGCCCGCGACCGCGCCCTCCTCGGCGAACGCGGCGACCGTGGCCGGGTAGCGATCGGCCGCGGCGGCCACCATCTCGGCCAATTGCCCGGCGATCTGTCTCTCGAACTCGTCGGCCTCCCCCGCCCGCACCTGCTGCACCAGGCTGCGAGCGTGCCCGATCAGCAGGACGATGGTGTCCAGGCGCTCGGCGGTGGTGAGCCCGGTGCCGGCGAGCGCCGTCAGCGCGGACTCCATCCAGGCCATCTCGTTCGGCCCGACCGGCCGGGCCCCCACCGACACCTCCAGCGCCCAGGGATGGGCGCGCAGCCGCTCGTAGATCGTCTCGCACCACAGGCTCAGGCGCCCGCGCCAAGCCTCCTGCGCCTCGCCGTCGCCGCCGTCGCCCATCTCCGGGGGCGCGCCGAGCGCGGTGTCCAGCATCAGCGCTACCAGCTCGGCCTTGCCCGGCACGTAGCGGTACAGCGACATCTTGGTGAAACCGAGGCGCTCGGCCAGCCGCTGCATGGACAGGTTGGGCAGTCCTTCGGCGTCGGCCAGCGCGATCGCCTCCGCGACGATCCGCTCCACCGTCAACGCGGGTTTCGGACCACGCTTCGGGCGATGACCGGTGCCCCAGAGCAGTTCGAGCGTGGTGGGTGGAGGCATGCCCGGGATCCTTCCGGAGAACGTCTTGACGTGAAACTGTGTCTACCATACGCTAATTCGCGTCCACCATATACAGTTTCCGGCGGACGCAAATATTGAGGAGATCCCATGCGGAACACCACCGTCCTCGTCTCCGGCGCCGGTATCGCCGGACCCGCGCTGGCCTACTGGCTGCATCGGTACGGGTTCGCGGTCACCGTCGTCGAACGCGCTCCCGCGCCGCGTCCCGGCGGTCAGGCGATCGATTTCAAGGGCCGCACCCACCGCACCGTGCTGGAGCGGATGGGCATCCTGCGCGACGTCGAGCAGCGCAGGACGGGCACCACCGACACGGTCTTCGTGGACGAGCGCGGCTCGCGGCGGGCGCTGCTGTCGGGCGAGTTCACCGGCGGCGACGTCGAGATCCTGCGCGGCGACCTCACCGAAATCCTCTACCTGCGCACCGCCGACCGCTGCGAATACCTGTTCGGCGATTCGGTCACCGCGCTCACCGAGACGGCGGACGGCGTGCACGTCGAGTTCGAGCACGCGCCCGCACGCACCTTCGACCTCGTCTTCGGCGCGGACGGCATCCACTCGCGGATTCGCCGCCTGGCCTTCGGCCCCGAGCGCAACTTCGTGAAGCACCTCGGCTACTACTACGCCGTCGCGGGCGCGTCGAGCGGCAGCCCGGCCGAACCGCGCGAGCGGGCGACCGCGTACGCACACAACGCACCCGGACGACTGGCGATCAGCGGCGGGCCGAAGGGGCAGCAGATGTACATGTTCGCCTCCACCGAACTCGACTACGCCCGCGACGACAGCGCGGCCCAGCGGCGCATCCTCACCGCGACCTACGCCGAGGTCGGCTGGGAGGTGCCGCGCATGCTCGCCGAGCTGGCCGGATTCGACGACTTCTACATGGACTCGATCAGCCAGGTCCGTATGCCGGGCGGCTACACCAAGGGGCGGGTCGCCCTGGTCGGCGACTCCGCGTACGGCAACACGCTGGGCGGTTTCGGCACCGGACTCGCCGTGGTCGGCGCTTACGTCATCGCGGGCGAGCTGGCCTCGGCCGACGGCGACCACACGACGGCCTTCGCCCGCTACGACGAGCTCATGAAGCGCTACGCGAGGATCGCGGGCAACAGCAACGCCGGTCGCTTCCTCGCGCCGAAGACCGCGCGCGGCATCAGGATCCGCGACTGGTTCCTCGAATCCCGGCTGTTCACCCTGATGGTGAAATACGGCGACAACGCAGCCAACGACATCGATCTGAAGGACTACCCGGCCCTGGTCGGCACCACCGATGCGCGCTGATCATCCGCCACCCGCCTTGACAGCGATCGGACCCGTCGCCCCCGCCGCCGAACCGCGCGACATCCCAGTTCGCCAGGGCCGCAGCGCCGATCCCATGGGTGTGATCGGGCGCCCACGTGGGGTCGACTGTGTTTCGATGGAACCGGAGCGAGATGGGACGCGTCTATAAAGTCAGACGGCACTGACGGAAGGGGCCGCTATGGCGGACAGCCCGTTTCCCGGGTACATCGAGGCTGCGAAAACCGGGGCATTGCAGGTACGGATGGAGCCGCAAGGTTTCGTCGAGATCGACCAGGCGTGCCAGGAGTTGATCGATGCGCTCGTGGCGGCACAGACCGACGCGCGCGAACTCGGTGAACGTCAGCACTGGGGTCTGGGCGAGAACAATCCGAAGCTGACCTCCGCGGTGGAGTTGGTGCGGCTGTTCCGGGAGAAGGCTTTCGGCGGGCCGAACAACGCATTCGACACCCTGAACGACTACATCTCCGTGGCGCAGGAGATCCAGTCCATGTTCCAAGCCATCTGCGACACCTACATCCGCACCGACGCGGAATTCGCGGCGGCGATGCGGGAGCTCCGCGTATGAATGTCGGCACGACCGTCCGGCGGACGCGGCTGGTCGCCGGGGCGATCGGAATCATGCTGCTCACCGGGTGTGGTGATCAAACGCCGAGCGAGCCGAGCAGATCGACGGCGTCGCAGCCGACCGCTTCCGCTTCGAGCCCATCGCCCGGGGCTAGCCCACAGTCCGTGTTCGACCCATGTATCGCCCTCACGCCGCAGTTTCTCGCAGCGCACCGATGGGACTCGAAACTCCCGGAACCCAAGCAGGACAGCCAAGGCGGCGTCACCTGGAAGGGCTGCCGCTACGTCGCGCGGGCGGGCTATGGATTCGTGGTCGAGACGACCAACGGCACGCTCGATCAGGTTCGCGACAAATATCCTGCCGCCGTGAACATTGCGGCGGGTGACCGGAAAGCCCTGCGCTACGAGGCGCGTCCGGACATTCCCGGTGGCTGCACGGTCAACATCGAGATGGCGGCCGGATCCCTGTACATCCTCACCAACGTGCCGCAGACATCGGCGAACAAGCACCTCGTCGCATGCGACATCGCCGTAGATATCGCCCGCACAGTCGCACCACTGCTGCCCGCGGGCAGCTGAACACCGGGGGAAGCGATCATGAGACAGACCGACGGCCGCGCGATCACCAATCCGGAGAACGCGCACAGTTTCTCGCACGCGGAGATCAAACAGGCGGCCGACGCGATGAACCCGGCCGGGCTCGACAGTGCGCTCGCCGCGTGGTCGGCCATCGCCGCCGCGGTCACGAACGCGGGGCAGCAGTTCGAGTCCGCGATCAAGAAAGCCGTGGAACAGCGGTGGGAGGGCGCGGCGGCCGACAGCGCGGTCCGCGGCGTGCGGGACTACGCGGCGCGAATGGGCGAATTCGGCGAGGCGCTCGGCGCGCAGGCCGTGCCGCTGTCGGCGGCGGCGGACGCGGCCGCCAAGTTCAAGATGTCGGTGCCCGACCTGGTGGACACCTCGGGTGGCCCGGCTGAGCCCGAACAGCGCAACTCGCGGGAGGAGCAAGCCCGCGACGAGATGAACACTCAGTACATTCAGCCGTACGGAGCCACCGCGCCTGCCATTCCCACGCTGCCGCCCCCGATCGCCCCTGCCGCCGCGGCATCCACAGTTCTCGAGACCGGCACCGGTACGGCACCGGGCACGAATGCCGGTGCACAGCCGGTGAACGGCACTCCCCCAGACGACACGTCCGCTTCCACCGACGCGTCTTCTTCCGGCGCGGAGCCCGCTCCCCAGGACACCGCCTCCCCCAGCGGCACAGCGGAAGAAGACAACCCGGCCGACCAGCCACAGTCGACAAGCGAGAACACGTCGGCAGCGACGACGCCGCAAGCCGTCGCGCAGAGCCAGGACGCGACGCCCACCACGCCCGCGCCCACCACGAGAACGCAGACATCCACGGCGGTCGCACCGTTCCTGTCCGGCACCCCGATGCCGACCACACCCGCCACTGTCACCCCGATGTCGTTCGACGGCAGGCCGACGAGTACGCCGACCGGGCCGGGTACACCCGCCGCGGCGGGAACCCCGAACGCGGCGGGGAACGACGCGCGCTCGGGCACTTCGCGTCCGGCCCAGCCCACCGCCCCGGCCGCGTCCCATACGCCGTCCGCCCCGGCGGGACGCCCGGGAGCGCCGGGGGTTCCCGGCTACTCGGGCATGGTCCCGCCCGGGATGCGGGGCAGGCGCACGGACGACGACGAGCACCGGTCGCCGAAGTACCTGCGCACCGAGGAACACGCGAAGGAGCTGCTCGGCGAGGTGCAACCGACCGTGCCGCCCGCCCTCGGAGAGAAGTGATGGCGCAGTGGTCGCTGTCGGCCGAGCAGTTCGCGGCGGCATGGTTCGGGACCGGCCTGGACCGGATGCCCTTCCCGTTCCGGTTCACCAGCCGATTCCCCGGCCTGCACGAGTACCAGGAGTATCAGCGGCAGTTCCGCGCCGAGCTGGACCAGGCCGAGCGGCTGCCACTGCGCAATGCGATCACCACACTGGCCGGTCCCGACTGGCGCATCGAGTTGTTCGGCTACGACAACACGCGCGAGGGCGTCGAACTGCGCGCCGTCGCCTGCGCGACGCGCACCGGGTCGGGCGTGCTGGCCGTGCAATCGCCCGCACCGGACGGTGGCCGGGTCCGGTTACGCCGCTGCCGGGTCGACCAGCTCGCCACCGAAGTGGTGCGACTCCTGCCGGAAGCACCGGCCGGGACCGTCGGTGAGAAAAGCTTTTTGCTCGACGATCTCAACGACGATCGCCCCGATCCGTTCGGCAACGCGCCCGCCAGTCAGGCGAAGGAACGCTACCGGCGTTTCTGGCGGCAATCGTGCACCACGCGCGGCACCGCCGTCGTGCTGCTGGGCCCGCGCAACGACGCACCGCTGCGGACCGGCCGCCTGCGCTGGATCGACACGACCGACGGCCGTTACTGCGAGGTGCCCGCCAATCGCGCCCTGATGATCCGTCCCGGTACCAGCGCCGATATCGCCCGTTACCTCGACGAGTCGATTGTGCGGGCGAAAGCGCGCATGGATCGGTAGTTCCGGATCGCCGCGACGGCTCGTAAGTTGATGCCATGGCAACTCGGGACGAGATCGAGGCATTCCTGGTCGAGTATCAGCAGGCGTTGAGCTCATTCGACGCCGAGCGCTCGACCGCGTTGTGGGGCGCGCCGGGCACGATCGTCAGCGACGGATTCGTCGGCTCGCTGTCTTCCCGCGCGGACATGGCGGAGGGACTGCGCCAGTCCTATCCGTTGTATCGAGCGCTGGGACTCGCACGGGTCGACCACACCCTGCTGGGGCAGGTGGAACTCACCGAGCGCATCACCCGCCTGCATGTGCGATGGCACTTCTTCGACGCGGCGGGCGCGATACTCACCGACAGCGACTACGAATACCTGCTGCGGCGCGATGACGATGACGTGCTGCGCGTCTATGTCGCCGTCGCCATCGACGAAATGCGGAAGCTCACCGAACTGGCCGCCGCCAAAGGCATCGAGATACCGGGTACCTGAGCCCCGAGGGCGATCGTCGCTCCCGGCTTCGCACATCCGACGAGCGGCGGATGCGCGAAGCGGGTGCCAGGGTCAGCCCAGCAGGCGCCAGTCCTCCAGGCCGTCGTACAGCGGAACGTCCTGCGCCAACTTGCTCACCCGGGCGCGCAGCGAGTCCAGGTCGGCGGTGCCGGCCAGCGCGCCCGCGATGATGTCGGCGACCTCGGCGAACTCGGTGTCGCCGAAGCCACGGGTGGCCAGCGCGGCGGTGCCGATCCGCAGCCCGGAGGTGACCATCGGGGGACGCGGGTCGAACGGAACGGCGTTGCGATTCACCGTGATACCGATTTCGTGCAGCAGGTCCTCGCCCTGCTGACCGTCGAGTTCGGAGTTGCGCAGGTCGACCAGCACCAGGTGCACGTCGGTGCCGCCGGTGAGCACGCTGATGCCCTTGTCCTTGACGTCGGCCGCGGTGAGCCGCTCGGCCAGGATCTTCGCGCCCGACAGGGTGCGCTCCTGCCGGTTCTTGAACTCCGCGCCCGCGGCGATCTTGAACGCGACGGCCTTGGCCGCGATGGCGTGCATGAGCGGGCCGCCCTGCTGGCCCGGGAACACCGCGCTGTTGAGCTTCTTGGCGTACTCCTGCTTGGCCAGGATCAGGCCGGAGCGGGGGCCGCCGAGGGTCTTGTGCACGGTCGAGGACACCACATCGGCGTAGGGCACGGGCGAGGGGTGCAGGCCGGCGGCGACCAGACCGGCGAAGTGGGCCATGTCCACCCACAGGTACGCGCCGACCTCGTCGGCGATCGAGCGGAACGCCGCGAAGTCCTGGTGGCGCGGGTAGGCCGACCAACCCGCCACGATCACCTTCGGACGCGCCCGCAAGGCGATCTCGCGCACCTCGTCCATGTCGACGCGGTGGTCTTCCTTGCTCACCCCGTAGGAGTGCACCTCGTACAGCTTGCCGGAGAAGTTCAACCGCATGCCGTGGGTCAGGTGACCGCCGTGCGCGAGGTCCAGGCCGAGCAGCTTGTCGCCCGGATCCAGCAGGGACATCAGCACCGCGGCGTTCGCCTGCGCGCCGGAATGCGGCTGCACGTTGGCGAATTCCGCGCCGAACAGCTCCTTGGCGCGATCGCGCGCGAGGGTCTCCACCACGTCGACGTGTTCGCAGCCGCCGTAGTAGCGCCGGCCCGGGTAGCCCTCGGCGTACTTGTTGGTGAGCACGCTGCCCTGCGCCTGCAGCACCGCGCGCGGCACGAAGTTCTCCGAGGCGATCATCTCGAGCGTGTCGCGTTCGCGGGCGAGTTCGCCTGCCATCGCGGCAGCGAGCTCCGGATCGAGCTCACCGAGAGACTGGGAATTGACAGAGGCGGTCGTCTGCGTCACGGCCTCAGTCTATGGGCCGGGGGACGATCCTCCGAGCAGGGGGTTCATCCCTCGGGGCCATGCCGTCCCAGGCCGTGACTTGCGCCACCCTCGCACGCCCGCCGGACGTCAGCGGGACTCACCGTCCTCCGGCAGGTAGTTCGCCAATAGCACCGCCAGCTGCCGCTGCGCGTCCTCCAGCGGCCGGGTCGACTTCATCGCCCGCGCCTGGACGATGGCGCCCTCCATCGCGCTGAACGCGAAACTGCTGAAGGAGCGCGCCTCCTCGGCCGGCACGCCCGCGGCGACGAGCGCCGCGCCGAGGCGTTCGTGCCACGCGGCGAAGACCTCGCCCGCCGCGGCCTGCACCGCGGGTTCGGATTCGGCCAGTGCGGCCGCGACGACCGGGCACCCGGCGCGATAGCCGGTCTTCTCCAGTGCGGCGACCCACCAGCCGAGCAGCGAATCGAACCAGCGGCCCGGCGGCCCGGCGGTCACCTTGTCGATCACCGCGTCGACGCGCCCGCCCGCCACCCGGGTGGCGGTCTCGACCAGTTCGCTCTTGCCCGCGGGAAAGTGCTGGTAGAGCGAGTTGCGCGAGGCGTTGCCGCGTTCCAGCAGGGCGGCCAGCCCGGCGGCGTGCACACCCTGCTCGCGAACCAGTTCGATGGCGCTCTCGATCAGCCTGGTGCGCGGCCCTGCGGTCATCCGAGCTCCTTGGTCGAGGTTGCGTGAACCGATCGGTCCATGCTGCAATCATGGCACTTGTGGACCGATCGGTTCATCGAAAGGATGGGATTGATGTCCGAAGCCACGGTCGACCCGGCTCAACTGTCCGGTCTCGAACTCCTGCGCACCGCGATGACCAGGACGGATCGTCCGCCGTTCATCGGCGACCTGCTCGGCATGGAGGTCGATGAACTCGAACACGGCAAGGTCGTCTTCGCGCTGCGCACGCGGCCCGACTTCGCCAATCCGCTCGGCACCACGCACGGGGGAATCTGCGCCACCCTCCTCGACTCGGTGATGGGCTGCGCGGTGCACACCACGCTCGAAGCCGGCGTCGGGTACACGACGCTGGAGTTGAAGATCAATTACATCCGCGCCGTGCCCACCGACGGACAGCGCCTGACCGCCACCGGCACCACCATCCACGTCGGGCGCACCACCGCCACCGCCGAGGGACGGGTGGTCGACGAGCGGGGACGACTGGTCGCGCACGCCACCACCACCTGCGTCATCTTCCGCGCACCTTGAACCGAGGAGCACGCAGCGCGGCTACCGCTCCGCGTGGGCCCGCAACAGCGCCGCCGACCCGCACGTGCGGTTACGGCAGGGCAGCTACCCCAGCGCACCGGCACGGCCGCTTTCGTGCCGGAGGACGACGTAGCGGCCCGCTCTCGCACGTTCGTCCGAGGGCGCGTCGAGACCGCGGTCGCCGGACGCACCGTGAAGCGCTGGAAAGCGACCCCCGTCTCGGCGCGCACAATCTTCGCGGACGCCTGAACCGGCAACCGGAACCCCCAGCCGCCCGACCACGGACAGGCGGGGGGCGGATCGACGACACTCGACCACCTGACCGGGGCCTGAACCGGACGCGCCCCTATTTCATGGGGCGAGACGAGCCGTAACGAGTGAGGGTGCGCGGACCGGTTTCCCTGGTGACAGTTCACGATCACCTGACGAAGGAACGAACATGGTCGGCTTGGTCTCGGTACCCAACTCCCCCGTCGAGGCGCTGCTGCGCACCCTCTCGCTGCTGCTGTGCAGCATCTCCGCGGGCGGGCAGGGCTGCGCGGTGATCCAGTAGCGCTCAGGCCGCGGCGCGCACCGCACCGGGAGTGAGCGGCTCGTCGAGCAGTCTGCGGAAGCGATCGGCCCGGTCGTCGGCGTCGGCCGCGCGATCGAGCCATCCGCCCAGGAGCCGGTAACCCTCCACATAGGTGGAGATGTAGGCCCGCCACAGCGGCGAGGACAGGAACCGCAGGGACTGGCGCGCCCGCTCGGGCGTCGTCAGGTTCCAGGTCTGCAAGAACTCCGCGACCTCGTCGTGGGTGCGCCCCCGGTCGTGCAGCAGCAGCGCGGCGTCCTGGCGCACGCCCAGCAGCTCGGCCGAGGCGTTCGAAAGCCGTTCGGCTCGTTCGCCGTCGAAACGCAGCCCGAGATCCGCGTAGATCTCCTGCGCCCACTTGCCCCATCCCGGCCCGACGATCGAGCGCAGCGCCAGATCGGCGAGGCCCTCCGCCATCAGGCACTGCGGGGTGTTCACCAGGAACAGCGTCTGCTCGGCCTGGCCCGCGGCGACCAGCCCCGCCTCCTTGCGGCAGTGCTCGGTGTGATGCCCGGGATAGGACTCGTGCGCGATCAGCTGCGGCAGGTGTGCCATGTGCTGCTTGAGATCGGAGTTGATCGCGACCCGGGAGTGGTAGTTGCCCAGGTAGTAGTTGAACCCGGACCAGGGCTTGTCGCCGACCACCTCGTAGGTGACGTGCTCGTGGTCGGGCAGCGGGTAGCGGGCGCGGACCAGCTCGCGCAGCGCGCTGGAGAACGCCTCGACGCAGACCGGCAGGCGCTCCGGCGGGATTTCGTCGGCCTTGCGATGCGCGGCCACCCGTTCGGCCAGCGGCCCGTCCCCGGCGAGCACCTCGTCCATCTGCCGGTGCGCGTCGCGGTAGTCGTCCACGTCGCCTGGTTCGATGTCGACGTCGAAGTACGCGCGCACCTCGGCGACGAACCCGATGTCGTCTCCGGCGAATTTCCGTCCGGAACATTCCAGTGCGCGCAGGTGCACGTCGAGGAATTCGGCGCGCTCCGGCGCCAATCCGGCCTCCGGCACAGCGGCGCGCAACTCGGCGGCCCGCCGGGCCAGCTCCCGCGGCTGCGGCGCCGGCGCGTTCTGCACCTCGCGGCGCAGCGCGGGGTCGCCGGTGTAGGCGTCCACGAACCCTTCCTCCAACCGGTCGAAGGCGAGGCCGAGCCGCAGGTATTCGGTCACGAGCGGATGCGCTTCCATGCCAGCCGACATTAGCGGCTCGCACCTGGCTCATCGAGTCGGTTACCAACCGGTAGTGGCACCCCGCTCATCCCGCGATGTCGACGCGGAGCAGAATTCGGCTATGCGGCGACAGCTAGACCGAATCTCACCGGATCCGCACGGTAACTGTGCGTGTTTGCCGAAACGGAGTGTCGGGTAAGTGGCACGAATGAGCGAGCCGAGTCCCTACGTGGAATTCGACCGGAAACAGTGGCGAACCCTCCGTAAGTCGACTCCTCTGGTGCTCACCGAAGAAGAACTGATCGGCCTGCGCGGCCTCGGAGAACAGATCGATCTCGAGGAAGTCGCCGAGGTCTACCTCCCGCTCGCTCGTCTCATCCACCTGCAAGTGGCCGCACGTCAGCGGCTGTTCGCCGCGACCGCGACCTTCCTCGGCGAAACCCATCCCGACCAGCAGGTACCGTTCGTGATCGGCGTCGCGGGCAGCGTCGCGGTGGGCAAGTCGACCACCGCGCGCGTTCTCCAAGCGCTGCTGGCGCGCTGGGACCACCACCCGCGCGTCGACCTGGTCACCACCGACGGATTTCTCTATCCCACGGCGGAACTCACCCGGCGCGGCATCATGCATCGCAAGGGTTTCCCGGAGAGCTACGACCGCCGCAAGCTGCTGCGATTCGTCACCGAGGTGAAATCCGGCGCGGCCGAAGTATGCGCCCCGGTGTATTCGCACATCTCCTACGACATCGTGTCGGGCAAGCAGCACTGCGTGCGTCAGCCCGACATTCTGATCGTGGAGGGCTTGAACGTGCTGCAGACCGGTCCGCGCCTGATGGTCTCGGACCTGTTCGACTTCTCGATCTACGTGGACGCGCGTATCGAGGACATCGAGAAGTGGTACGTGCAACGTTTTCTCACCTTGCGCAACACTGCCTTCGCCGATCCGAACGCGCATTTCCACCACTACTCCGGATTCACCGACGACCAGGCGACCGCCGCCGCCCAGGAGATCTGGAACAACACCAACCGGCCGAATCTGGTGGAGAACATTCTGCCCACCCGCCCGCGCGCGACCCTGGTGCTGCGCAAGGACGCCGACCACAGCATCAATCGGCTGCGGCTGCGGAAATTGTGAATTCGCTTACAATTTCCACGCCTCGTCCAGGCGCCGGGCCACATCGATATCGCGGACCGCGGCGATGTGCGGCTTACGGATCTCGGCGGAGACGTAGCGGGCGACGAACCGCCTGATCTCGTGGTCGACGCTGGCGAGGATGCGCACCAGCTGGCCGCGCTTGGTGGCGGCGGCGACGTCGACGCGCACGTCGCCCGGGCGCGGCTCGGCGATATCGATCACCACCCGCAGCGGCGCGGCCGTGCGCACCGTCAGGTGCAGGTGCACCGTGCCCTCGGCGTGGAACCGATGGCGGTCGACCGCCAGGTCCAGCAGCAGGTCGAGGTCGAGGGGGATGATCAACTCGAAGGCGATCGTCTCGTCGCCGTGGCGGCGCAGCCGCGCCGCGCCCAGTTGGACCTCGGCGGTCACCTTGGCCAGCCGCGCCGGGCCGACTCCGATCGGCCCGAAATCGAATGCGGTGCCGGTCAACTGATCGAACGCGCCGGAGATACG
The DNA here is from genome assembly GCF_000308415.1 of Nocardia asiatica NBRC 100129. Lineage (GTDB taxonomy): Bacteria > Actinomycetota > Actinomycetes > Mycobacteriales > Mycobacteriaceae > Nocardia > Nocardia asiatica. Next base: position 25,279 of record NZ_BAFS01000235.1, read on the forward strand.
CTCCTCGGAGGCGGCGTACTCCAGGAAACGCCGACCGAACTCCGCATAGCTGATCGAGGCGCCCGATCCGTGCCGCACGGCTCCGGCGGCGTCGGCGGACCGGTGGTCGAACGAGCTCATGAGACCGCACGGTACGCGAGAAGGACAACGGTCGAGCCGGATTCACCCCGCCAAGATCGAATCAGGCGCCGAAACGGCGATGGCGCGCGGCGAAGTCGCGCAGCGCCCGCAGGAAATCCACCCGGCGGAACTCCGGCCAGTACGCCTCGGTGAACCATATCTCCGAGTATGCGCTCTGCCACAGCAGGAAGCCGGATAACCGCTGCTCACCGGAGGTGCGAATGACCAGGTCGGGGTCGGGCTGACCGGAGGTGTAGAGGTGCTGGCCGATGGCGTTGACGGTGATCGACTGCACCAGGTCCTCGCCGGTCTCGCCCGCGGCGATCTCCTGGCGGACCAGCGAGCGCACCGCGTCGGTGATCTCCTGCCTGCCGCCGTAGCCGACCGCGACGTTGACGTGCACGCCATTGCGCCCCTCGGTGCGCTCGGCCGCGGTGCGCAGCCGCTTGGCGATCAGTTCGGGAAAGCCGTCGAGCGAGCCGACGATGCGCACGCTCCAGTTCTGCTCCGGGGCCGACAGCTCCTCCACCACGTCGGTGATCACCTCGAACAGCGTCTCCAGTTCGTCCGGATCGCGCTGGAGGTTCTCGGTGGACAGCAGGTAGACGGTCACCATCTCGATGCCCTCGGCCTCGCACCAGCCGACCAGCTCGGCGATCTTGAGCGCTCCGACCCGATGCCCGTGACTGACGTCGGTGAAACCGTTCTCCCGCGCCCACCGGCGATTCCCGTCACACATCACCGCGACGTGCCGGGGATGTTGTTTGCCGGCCAGCTGCCTGGACAGCCGGGCCTCGTAGATGCGATACGGCAGACCCCGCACCTGACTCGGAAGTTCCACGCGGGCAACCCTACGCCTCGACGACACGAATCCGGCATCGACCGCGATACGCCGGTACAGTGGCCAGGAGCCCACAAGTTACGGTTGCGTAGGTTACTGACGGGTCGGCCAGCGGCTCGTCCCGTCCCGACTCGGCCCCGCGCGGCTCCCCCGGCCGCGCCCACTAGGAGGTACTCGTGTCCGACGCGGCACCGGTCACGGCGGTCCCGGATTCGGCGTCAGAAGCGCTCGCCGAGGCGCTCGTCAAGCCGCGATTGCGGGGCTGGATCCACACCTGGGCGGTCGGCGTCGCCGCGATCGCGGCCGTGGTGCTGATCGCCGTCGCCACCACCGTCTCGGCGACCGCGGGATGGTCGACGCTGATCTACGGCCTCACCGTGTGCGGACTGTTCGGCGTCAGCGCGGTCTACCACCGGGTGACCTGGCCCACCCCGCGCGCCCGCATCCGGATGAAGCGAGCGGACCACTCGATGATCTTCCTGTTCATCGCGGGCAGCTACACGCCCTTCGCCCTGCTCGGGCTGCCCGGACGCACGGGGCAGACGCTGCTGGCGGTGGTCTGGGCGGGTGCGCTGGCCGGCGTGGCGCTCAAACTGCTGTGGCCGACCGCTCCCCGCTGGGTCGGTGTTCCGCTCTATCTGCTGCTCGGCTGGGCCATCGTGCCGGTGGCGGGGCAGTTGAACGGCCAGATCGGTATCGCGCCGCTGATCCTGCTGCTGATCGGCGGCCTGTTCTACAGCGGCGGCGCGATCCTCTACGCCACCAAGTGGCCGAACCCGTGGCCGACCGTCTTCGGCCATCACGAGTTCTTCCACGCGGCCACGGTGCTCGCGGCACTGACCCACTACGCGGCGGTCTGGCTGGTGGTCCTGCGGTGAACGCCTAGAGTCGACGGGGAGCAGCGCGAGAGGGGGCCAGATGACCGGGAAACCGCCTGTGCCGGTCGTCCTGGCTCTATGCTGCTCGTTCGTGTTCCTCGTCGCCGCCTCGCGCGGCATCGCCCCGCCGCTCGGCGCGCGCAGCGGCGGGCCTCGTCGCTCGGGGTCGCGCGTCCGATGATCGCGAAGCTCGTCGTCTGGGCGCTCAAAGCGCGGGGTGGCCTGGCCGCACTGGTCACCACGGCGAATCTCAGCGGTCTCGCGGTGATCGTCACCCAGCTGTGGCTGAACGGATTCCTCGGCCGGCTGGGCCCGGACTGGCTGCGGGCGCTCGTCTTCGTCGGCATCTACCCGGCGGTCGGGTTCCTGATCGGCATCGCGCTCGCGGTGCGCGACCGGAGGGTGTACTTCGGCTGGCTCGACGCCGGGCGCAAACCCACCGAGGTGGAAGCGCGCCGCCTACTGCTGCTGCCCATCGCGATCAGCATGCGCGCCCTGGCCCTGTGGATTCCAGGCGTGATCGTGGCGACCGCGACCTTCGCGCATCTGAGCCCGGACAACGACCCCGGCGTGACGGCGGCGCTGTTCACGATCGGCGCCTTCGAATCGGCGGCGGTCACCTTCCTGATCGTGGACCGGCTGATCCGGCCGACCATCCCGGTGGTGGCCGGGGTACTCGGCTGGACCATGCACTGGAGCGCCTCGGTCCTGGTGCGGGTCGTGCTGACCTGGGCGGTGGCGGCGGCGCTTCCGCTGCTCATGCTGATCGTCGTGCTGGCCGACCCGGCCGCGGCCGCACCCGACCGGGTCCGCACCGCCATCTACCTGTCCGCGGTCGGCATCGGCGTCGGCGCGCTGGCCACCGCGTTCCTCGCCCGCTCCGTGGCCGCGCCGATGCGCACGCTGCGCCGCGCGCTGGACCGGATCGCCCAGGGCGATCTCGGCGCCCGGGTGCCGATCGGCAGCACCAGCGAGATCGGCAGGTTGGAGCACTCGGTCAACGAACTGGCCGCGAACCTGCGCGAGCGGGAGCGGATGCGGGAGGTGTTCAGCAGACACGTCGGGACGGAGGTGGCCGAGCGCGCGCTCGCCCGCGGGGCCGACCTCACCGGTGACGTGCGCGAGGTGTCGGCGCTGTTCGTCGACGTGACCGGCTCGGTGGAACTGTCCACCGGGCTGCCGCCGCAGGAGTTCGTGGCCAAGCTCAACCGGCTGCTCGCGACCGTCGTCGCGGCGACCGAGGAGAACAACGGCCTGGTCAACAAGTTCGAGGGGGACGCGGCCCTGTGCGTCTTCGGGGCGCCGATCGCGCTGCGCGACAACGCGACCCCGGCCCTGCGGGCGGCGCGCCGCATCCGCGACGAGGTGATCGCCGCCGGGGAGCTCGACATCGGGATCGGCGTGGCGCACGGCCCGGTCTTCGCCGGTGACGTCGGGTCCGATACCCGGCTCGAGTTCACCGTGATCGGCGACGCCGTCAACGAGGCCGCTCGCCTCACCACGGCGGCAAAGGAGGTGCCGCGGCGAATCCTGGTGAGTCAGGCGGTGATCAATGCCGCCGCCGACCACGAAAGCGACAAGTGGACGCTCTACGACACCATCGTGCTGCGCGGTATGAAAGAGCCGACGGTCTGCTGGACCGATAGCGACACCTCAGGTTCCCACCCCGAGTCCACCGACACCCGCACCGATCTACCCGAGCTGCCGCCGGACACCAACCCGGTTCTCGAGATCCACACCGCCGCCCCCGCGCCCGACACCGCCGGGACGCCGGACACCGAACTCGACGCCCCGCCTCGGCGTTAGCCTCGGCCGTTCGGGTGCGCGCGCCCTCGCGTGGCCGACGCGGTGACTCCGGTGGCGGTCAGCGTCTCGCGGGTCCGCGTGGCGGTGGAAAAGCGCACGGCGTCGATGGCGGGCTGAGTGTCGCGCAACCAACCACCCGCGAGGCCGGTCTCGCGCCGCCCGCGCGGAGCCAGCGGTGTTCGTGATCGTCGACGCCCTCCGGGTACGCCAACCTGCCGTGCGGACCGCCGATCGCCGCTAGTTCCGTTGCAACGCCGTACGGAGCTGGTCCGGAGTGGAGACCGGGAGGTCGCAGACGGAGCCACGGCAGACGTAGGCCGCGGCGGCGTCGCGCACCAAAGGCCGGTCGGCCAGCAGTGGGACGGCGTCCGGGGCGGCGGCGAGGACGACCGAGCCGCCCGGGGCAGCCAGTCGGGCCGTGGCGAGCAATTCGGTGGAACGCTCGGCCGATTCGGTGGCGATGGCGACCTGCAGTGGACCGCGCAGGGCCGCCTCGGCAACTGTGAGCCACTGGCCCGCCGAACGGGGTGCGCGCGCCAGCACGATCGCGCCGCGCTCGAGGGTGCGATCGGCGAATTCGCGGTAGCGGGCGGCCCGTTCCGGGTCGCTGGTGGCCGCGGCGGTGAGCAGCGCTTCGGCCAGGGCCGACGCGCCCGCGGGCGTAGCGCCGTCGATCGGGTCGCGCGGCCGGGTGACGAGCGTCTCGGCGTCGTCGGCGGTGTCGAACCAGCTGCCCGGCTGATCGGGGTCGGCGAAATGCTCGATCGCGGAGTCCAGCAAGCGCTGGGCGTGTTCGAGCCAGTCCAGTTCGCCGGTGGCCTGGTGCAGCGCGAGCAGTCCGGTGACCAGCCAGGCGTAATCCTCCAGGATGCCGGGGCGCGGCACCGGCGACGCCGCCGAGCGAGGCGCGCCGCAACCGTCCGTCCACCACATGCTCGGCCAGCAGGAAGCGCGCGCATCGAACGGCGGCGTCGGCCCATTCCGGCTCGTCCAGCGCGGCCGCCGCCTCGGCGAGCGCGGTGATCGCCATGCCGTTCCACGCGGTCACCACCTTGTCGTCGCGGTCCGGCTGTGGACGGCGGTCGCGGGCGGCGATCAGCGCGGCTCGCACGCGTGCCAGCCGCGCGGCGTCTTCCGCCGTGGTCGGCTCGGTGTACCTGGTCAGCACCGAGGTGCCCTGTTCGAAGTTTCCGGCGGTGGTGACGCCGAAGAAACCGGCCGCCCAGGTCCCGTCGATCGAACCGAGAACACCGGCCAGCTCGGCGGGCGTCCACACATATGTCGCGCCTTCGACGCCGGGTTTGCCGGGCTCCAGGTGGGTGTCGGCGTCCAGCGCCGAGGCGAAGCCGCCCTGCGCGGTGCCCAGGTCGTCGAGTAGGAAACGTACGGTCTCCCGCGTGACTCGATGCGAGAGCGATTCCGGCAGCACCGAGGTGGTGCGCCGGGCCAGGTGCGCGTAGGCGCGCAACAGCTGCGCGTTGTCGTAGAGCATCTTCTCGAAATGCGGCACCACCCAGGCGGCGTCGACCGAGTACCGCGCGAATCCGCCGCGCAGCTGGTCGTAGATGCCGCCGCGCGCCATCGCCTCGGCGGTGCGGGCCACCACGTCGAACACCGCGCGGTCACCGGTGCGCTCCCAGTGCCGCAACAGCCCTTCCATCAGCGCCGACGGCGGGAATTTCGGCGCGCCGCCGAACCCGCCGTGCTCGGCGTCCTCGTCGCGCAGCACGGCGGCGACGGCGTGGGCGAGCAGTTCCGGCGTGATCGCCAGCTCCGCGTCGGGCAGGCCCGCCGCCTGGTCCCGCAGCGCCGCGGCCACCTGCGCGGACGCCTGGTTCACCTCGTCACGCCGGGTACGCCAGGTCTCCGTGATCGCGGTGAGCAACTGGGTGAACGACGGCATGCCGCCGCGTGGCAGCTTCGGGTAGTAGGTGCCGCAGTAGAACGGCTCGCCGTCCGGGGTCAGGAAGCAGGTCATCGGCCAGCCGCCCTGCCCTGTCATCGCGACGGTGGCGTTCATGTAGACCGCGTCCAGGTCGGGCCGCTCCTCCCGGTCGACCTTCACACAGACGAAGTGGGCGTTCATCTGGTCGGCGGTGGCCGCGTCCTCGAACGACTCGTGGGCCATCACATGGCACCAGTGACAGGACGCGTACCCCACCGAGAGCAGCACCGGCACGTCCCGCTCGCGCGCTTCGGCCAGTGCCTCGGCATCCCATTCCCGCCAGTGCACGGGGTTGTCCGCGTGCTGGCGCAGATACGGAGACGTCGCCATTCCGAGCCGGTTCATGGCTCCACCGTACGGCCCATCCCGCCCCCGCGTGGGCAGCACGGGCCGGTGGTCTTGACTCTCCGGTGGCCGGAGACCACAGGGTCGCGGCATGAAGATCGATCTGTCTCGCGCGGACGAGCACTACTACGGAGCGAGCGCACAGCCGGTGATCAAGGCATTCCCGCCATACGACTACATCACGGTCGAGGGGGCCGGAGACCCCGACGGCCCGGTCTTCGCCACCGCCGTGCAAACGCTCTACCGCGCCGCGTACGGGGCGAAGAAAGCGGCGAAGGCGGCCGGGCAGGACTTCGTCGTGCCGAAACTGGAGGGTCTGTGGTGGGTCGACTCCGACGCGCCGCCGCTGACGGTGCCACGCGAACAGTGGCGATGGAAGCTGCTGATCCGCATGCCGGAGGTGGTGACCGCCGACATGGTCACCGGGGCGACCTTCGAGCGGCTCACCGAGGGCGACGCGATCCAGGCGCTGCACCGGGGGCCGTACGCGACCGAACCGGAGACCTTGGCACGCATGGACGCCCTCATGGCGGCCGAGGGATGGCGGCACAGCGGGCGCCACCACGAGATCTATCTCTCCGATCCGCGCCGAACGCCGGACGAGAAGAAGAAGACCATCCTGCGTCAGCCGGTGCGCCGGATCGAGCGAAAATAATTCGCGCCTTTTCCATCCGGGCGGATACAGTCCTGTCCGCGCCCGGTGCGCAGGCAACGGCTACTTCCGTATTCAATGGATGGGTTGCGGGTTCGAGTCCCGTCCGGATCGCTGTGATCCGGTAGCTCAATCGGCAGAGCTATCCAAGGCAGGGTCTCCGTACCCGTCGGGCTCGATTCGCTCGAGCCGGTATTCCGTCGCCGCCCGGATCTCGGGCGCCGCACGCGCCTCGAGGGCGGCCGATCCATTCGGCCGCCCTCGAGGTCATTCCACACCGGCGATGTTCATTCTGACGAGGCGCGGTGCGGCATGAGGGAAATCCCGCAGTCGGCTGGATTTCGCAAACCGTCTTTCGCATCGTCGGTCATGGCGTGCGGGCCAGCACCTCGCGCCCCACATAAGCCAACAGCCGACGATGCGCGGGTTCGTCCTCGGCCACCGCTACCTCGGGCCCGAAAATGCCCGGCGCCCGGAAAGACTCGATACCGCCCATTGCCCGCATGGTGGCGAGCAGTTCGCCACAGAGTTCGTCGTCGGCCAGATCCGGCCGGTCGATGGCCACCGCGATATCGACGCCGTGCACGAGAACCTCGGTCAGATGCACCAGCGCCGCCGCTGGGCCGGGCAGATCCCCGAGCGAGATACCCACCGTGCCCTCCAGCGCGCCGGGCCGATGCCAGGCGGCGCGGTCCACCTCCGCCGCCGCGGCGTAGGCGCCCTGCGGATCGCCGCCGAGCCAATCCGATTCGTACTCGGCACCCGCATCGGTGCCGCTCAGCGCCGCCGCGAAGACGTGCATGCCGCCCACGGTGTGATTGAGGACCTCGCGCACGTCCCAGTCCCGGCACGGCGTCGGCGCGGCCAGACCCGCTCCCCCCACGGCGGCGACGATCGCTCCGGTCGCGTCCAGTGCGCGGTCGATCTGTCCGATCATGTTGTCCATGAGCTTCCTTCGGTCGAGCGGTTTGGCTGAATTGGTAACACAGGACACCGACGGACGCGCGGCAATGCGAACACCATCGTGCTTGGAAATAGTTGCCAGTGGTGTGCTTCCGATCGACCGCGAGAAATAAATGAGTCGCGCCGCACCGGCGCGCTCGCTACAGTCGACGGTGCGCCCGGTGCGCAGGCAACGGATACTTCCACTTCTAATGGACAGGTTGCGGGTTCGAGTCCCGCCCGGACCACGAGGTCCGGTAGCTCAATGGCAGAGCGGTACGTCCCGTCGCCGACTTCGATCTCGGGCGCGCTACAACGTTATTCGTGCACGCGGCCGATGGTCCGAGAGTCGTGTTCCGGTGGCCACCCCGGAATGCGATGCACGATACGCGTCCGGTGCGCAGGCAACGGTTACTTCGGGTTCGACTCCCGCCGATATGATTCGGCCGCTCGATATGGCGAGCAAGCCGTCGCCACATTTTCCTCGGACGCTCACATGACCAGGCCGCCGCGAAAAATGAGGTGCGGCAGATGATTGCTTCGGTTACCGTTTTCGTGCACCCGGAGGAAGTCCGGGTGCGCCACAATTCCATCGCACCTCCCGGTGCGAAGCAGGCGGCTACTTCTCGACCATGACCCTTTGGGAAATGCCGCACGCGAATATCGATCTCGGGGGGCATCGCGACGCACCGGCCCGGTGCGACCGACACGGCTACTTCCGCGAGCAGGCAGCACCACCCCTGCGTCGACCGGCCATTCGCCGCAACGGATTCCGATCTCGGGCCGGATCGACGCGGCTGTCCCCGGACGCACGACTGGGGGAAATCCTTGAGCAAGTTCAACCTCGCGCGCCCCGGCGCGATCGCGCCGATCATCAGCGAGACCCGCCCGACCGGCCGCACCTACGAGGGCGGCCCGGGATACGCCCGCACGCCACAGAGCGAGCTGTTCCTGCTGGCCGTCACGAACATGGTCGGCGAGCACACCTTCTACGAGTCCGCCGACCAGCGCGACGATCGCTATGCCGCGCTGGTGCGCGCGGCGACGATCGCCACTCCAGAGTGGACCGCCCGCTTCCTGCGCTGGCTGCGCACCGAGGCGAACCTGCGCAGCGCCGCGATCGTGGGCGCCGCCGAGTTCGCCGCGGCGCGGTCGGACGCGGGCGCGGCGGGCATGTCGCGGCAGGTGGTCGACTCGGTGCTGCAGCGCGCCGACGAGCCGGGGGAACTGCTCGCCTACTGGACCGCGGTGCACGGCCGCGCCCTTCCCCAGCCGGTCAAGCGCGGCGTCGCCGACGCGGTGCGCCGGTTGTACGACGAGCGCGCCCTGCTCAAGTGGGACAGCGCGGCGCGGGCCTTCCGGTTCGCCGACGTGCTGCAGCTGACCCACCCCACACCCGCGCCCGACCGGCCCTGGCAGGGCGCGTTGTTCGCCCACGCCCTGGACCGGCGGTACGGACGCGCGACCGAGCCGGACGCGGCGCTGACCGTGCTGACCGCCCGCGCCGAGCTGATGGCCCGCCCGGTCCAGCAGCGCCGCGCGCTGTTCGACGCCCCGGAGCGGGCCCGCGCCACCCTGCGCTCGGCGGGCATGACCTGGGAGGCGGTGGCGGGCTGGCTGCAGGGTCCGATGGACGCGGCGGTGTGGGAGGCGCTGATCCCGTCCATGGGCTACATGGCCAAGCTGCGCAACCTGCGCAACTTCGACCAGGCCGGGGTGAGCGACGCCGTGGCCGCGCAGGTGGCCGCCGAACTCGCCGATCCGGCCCAGGTGGCCCGCTCCCGTCAGCTGCCGATGCGGTTCCTGTCGGCATACCGGGCCGCGCCCTCGCTGCGCTGGGGCCATGCGCTCGAGCAGTCGCTCGGTCATTCGCTGGCCGCCGTGCCCGCGCTGCCCGGGCGGACGCTGGTGCTGGTGGACACCTCGGGCTCGATGCAGGCCGGGTTCGCCAAGGACGGCTCGCTGGCGCGCTGGGACGCCGCCGCGCTGTTCGGCCTCGCGCTCGCCCGGCGCTGCGCGCGGGCGGACGTGGTGTCGTACTCCAGCCCCGGCGGCACCTGGAAGGGCCGTGCTCGGCCCGCCAGCGTGGTGTTCCCGCAGCGGCGCGCCGAGCCGGTGCTCGGCGCGGTGCGGCGGTGGCGCGAGGAGGGCTACTTCCTCGGCTGGGGAACCGACACGGTGGGCGCGGTGCGCGAGCACTACGCCGGTCACGACCGGGTCGTCATCCTGACCGACGAGCAGGCGCACGACGGCGACGTCGGCCGGGCCGTGCCCGGCCGGGTGCCGCTCTACACCTGGAACCTCGCGGGATACCGCTATGGGCACGCCGTCGGCGGCACCCCGTACCGGCACACCTTCGGCGGACTGACCGACGCGGCGTTCCGGATGATCCCGCTGCTGGAGGCGGGCCGCGACGCCGACTGGCCCTTCTGACGGCCGCGGGGCCGAGACCATCGCCGGTCTCGGCCCCGCGGCCATCGGTCGTGCCCGGCGCCGGCTACCCGGATATCGGGTAGTTGGCCCGGATGACGCCGTGCGGATCCCGCGCTCGCTTGATCTCGCGCAGGCGGGTCAGCGTCGCGGAATCGAACGCGGCGGCGGCGGTCTCCTCCGGTGTGAGGAAGGTGTACGGCTTGCGACCGGTGATCTGCCCGCTCACCGCCCCGACGATCGCGGTGCGCCGGGCCCGGACCGCGTCGGCGAGATGCGGCAGCCCGAGCCCGAGGCAGTACAGCAGGTAGGGCTCGACGATCGGGCCGCGCGCGCCCGCGTCCGGCCGGGCTTCGGCCAGCGCGCCGCCCAGATGCCGGATCTGGACGTTGGCCAGCGGGGCGACCGGTTCCTCGACCAGCGTCTTGACCACGGCATCACCGAGTTCGGTCAGCTGCTCGGCACGCGACAGCGACGGACTCGGGTCGGTGGGTTCGCCGGTGACGCCGCCGATGTCGGCGGGACCGAAGACGCCTCGCTTGTCCAGGATCGGATTGCCGATGGCGTCCAGCGCCGCGAGCAGCGACCGGCCGCGATCCGGATCGCCCAGATACACCGCGTCCAACCCCACCATCGGCGGCGCGTCCGGGATCTGCAGACGCTGGAACCAGACCGTCAGCTCCTCCGGCGCCGCGGCGGTGATCTCCTGGAAGACGTCGAACACCTCGCGAACGCGGGCTTGCGGCCACAGCACGCGGCCGCCGAACAGTTCCCTGGCCGGGAACAGCGTGAACTCGAGCCCGGTGACCACGGCGAAATCGCCACCGCCGCCGCGCAGCGCCCAGAACAGGTCCGGGTCGTCCTCGGCCGAGACCCGGCGGCGCACGCCCTCGGCGTCCACGATCTCGAACGCGCGCACGGCGTCACTGGCCCAGCCGTGCTTGCGGCCGAACCAGCTCATGCCGCCGCCGAGGGTGTATCCGGTCACGCCGACCACCGGGTTGCTCCCCGCCAGGCCGGTCAGCCCGTGCCTGGCGGCGGCAGCTTGCACCCGGCCCCACGGCACGCCCGCCCCCACGCGCGCCACGCGCCGCTGGGCGTCGATCTCGATGCCGTCCAGCTGCCCGGTGCGCAGCAGGATCGCCTCCGGCACTCCGCCCGCCGCGCCGTGGCCGGTCGGCTGGGTGACCACCGGCACGCCCGCCCGGCCCGCGTACCGGACCACGGTCGCGACGTCGTCGGTGTCCCCGGCCCGCACCACCGCGGCCACCGGCTGGGTGACCGTCGTCGTCCACGGCCGTGCCGCGCTCTCGAAGCCTTCGTCACCGGCCACCAGCACGCGACCGGGCAGCACGGTCCGCAGTTCGTCGAATGTCATTGCTCGTCCTGACTCTCAGCCTTCGGGAAGCAGACGCGAGCGACGAATTCGGATACCGGCCGCCCGGGGACGGGCCGTGCTTCGCGCCGCGACTACCTCATTGACGAAAGAGAGTGCGGAAAGGTAACAATCAGCAGGTCAGAGGGGCGAAGCTCCCGCTCAGCCCGACTCGGCGCGCCCTTCGGAGTCGCCGCCCTTCGACTCCTCCGCCCGCCGGGTGATGCCGTGCTCGGTTCCCTCGTCGGCCTCCTGGTCCGGCTCGGGATGCTCGGGCTCGAAGGTCGCGGGCAGGCCCTTGATGTGCCGGTTCATCGACCGGATCAGCAGGAACGTGCCCGCGAGCAGCAGCAGCACGATGGCCAGGCCCAGCGGCGACGCCTTGCCGAACTCGGGGCCGGTCGGCGTGCCGGGCGTCTGGGCGAGCAGGACCAGCGTCACGACCGCTCGTCCTCGATGCCCGCGAACAGGTCGGTCTCCGGCAGTTCGGTGCGCACCCTGGTCTTGGCCAGCTCGAACTCCTCGGTCGGCCACAACCGCTGCTGCATCTCCAGCGGAACGGCGAAGAACGCGCCGTTGGGGTCGATCTGCGTCGCGTGGGCGCGCAGGGCGTCGTCGCGCTGCGGGAAGTACTTGGCGCATTCGATCTGGGTGGTGATCCGGGAGATCATGTCACCGCGCTCGGCGGCGTACTTGCGCATCCGGTCCAGCCATTCCTGCATCGGGAACGGTTCGCCGAGACGCTCGTACTCCGCGGCGAACATCTCCATCCGCCGCATGCTGAAGCCGTGGTCGTAGTACAGCTTGAGCGGCGTCCACGGCTCGCCCGCGCCGGGGAAGCGCTCGGGATCGCCCGCCGCGTCGAACGCCGCCATCGACACCTCGTGGCAGCGGATGTGGTCGGGATGCGGGTAGCCGCCGGTCTCGTCGTAGGTGGTCATCACGTGCGGCTTGAACTCGCGCACCACGCGCACCAGGGCCTCGGTCGCCTCCTCCAGCGGAACCAGCGCGAAGCAGCCCTCGGGCAGCGGCGGCAGCGGGTCGCCCTCGGGCAGGCCCGAGTCGACGAACCCGAGCCAGTGCTGGCGCACGCCGAGCGCGCGGGCCGCCGCGGCCATCTCCTCGCGGCGGATCTCGTGGATCCGCTCCAGAACGCCGGGGGTGTCCATCGCCGGGTTGAGGATGCTTCCGCGTTCTCCGCCGGTCAGCGTCACCACCAGGACGTCGTGTCCTTCGTCGGCGTAGCGGGCGGTCGTCGCGGCACCCTTGCTGGATTCGTCGTCTGGGTGGGCGTGCACCGCCATGAGGCGAAGGCCACTCACGTCTCGTTCTCCGTCGCTCTCGGTCGCGGGTGTCGGGGCTTCGTTACCTATAGTTCCATTCGACCCACATTTGTTCCGACGTACCCCCCGGGAGCGACCAGCATGAGCCAGCCCGCGCCGGAAGCCGGCGGTGACGCGAAGGCCGCGGCGGCGTCCCAGAGCGGCCCCCTGGCCGACCGCTACGGCACCCGGCCGCGCAAACGGCGCCGGTGGGTGGCGCCCGCGCTGAGCGTGGTCGTGGTGCTCGCCGGGCTCGGCGTCGCCTATCTCGGCTACCAGAAGTACGGGCCGGACGACATCGAGGCCGAGCAACTCGGGTATGTCGTCGTGGACGACTCGACCATGACCATCCGCCTCAAGGTCACCCGGGCCGACCCGCAGCGGCCGGTGGTGTGTTTCGTCCGCGCGATGGCCCGCGACGGCGCCGAACTCGGCCGCCGGGAGGTGCTGGTCGAACCGTCGGACAGCGGGACGGTGGAGCTGAGCACCGTCGTGCGCTCCTCCGCCCGGCCCGCCTCGGGCAGTGTCTACGCGTGCAGCGATCGGGTACCCGGCTATCTACGAGCTGGCTGATTTCCGCGCATCCACCGGCGACCTGCCCACGAAATCAACTCCGACCTGCACATTTGTGAATCATGCTAAAATGGCGTGATACACGGTTCCGGGGCTCGGAGCCGTGTTTGCTGCATTGGCGGCCAGCGCTGACGGTTCGGGCTTGCGAGCTTGCCCGCGACCAAGGGCCTGTCGGGGTTCGTTGAACTTCCCAGGATCGCTCTAGCCGTCGACTGGTGCGTGCCCGCTCCCGGGTGGGCGCATGCCGGTGCTCAGGGAATCCCGGCCCGCCGGGAACAACTACTAGGGAGTGATCGAGATGACTGAGACGCAAGTGACCTGGCTGACCCCGGAGTCGCACGACAGGCTCAAGAGCGAACTCGACGCGCTCATCGCCAACCGTCCGGTCATCGCCGCCGAGATCAACGAACGCCGGGAAGAGGGCGACCTCAAGGAGAACGGCGGGTACCACGCCGCCCGCGAGGAGCAGGGCCAGCAGGAGGCGCGCATTCGCCAGCTGCAGGAGCTGCTGAACAACGCCAAGGTCGGGGTCGCGCCCACCAAGTCCGGCGTCGCGCTTCCCGGATCGGTCGTCAAGGTTTACTACGACGGCGACGAGACGGACACCGAGACCTTCCTGATCGCCACGCGCGAGGAGGGCCTCAACGATTCCAAGCTGGAGACCTACTCGCCGAACTCCCCGCTCGGTGGCGCGCTCATCGACGCCAAGGTGGGCGAGACCAGGGAGTACACGCTGCCCAACGGCAATACGATGAAGGTCACGCTGATCAGCGCCGAGCCCTACCACAGCTGATGCTTCCGGCCGCGGCAGCGCGCCCGGCCGAGACCCCCGCGGACACGAGCGGCCGCGCCCGATCATCGGGTGCGGCCGCTTCCTCATGTCCGTGAACCTAGCTCAATGCCTGCTCGAGGTCCCCGAGCAGGTCGCTGACATCCTCGATGCCGACCGAAAGCCGCACCAGATCCGCGGGCACCTCCAGCTCCGAGCCCTCCGTGGAGGCGTGCGTCATCGCGGCCGGATGCTCGATCAGCGACTCGATGCCGCCCAGGGACTCGGCGAGGGTGAACACCTCGGTCCGCGAGCAGAACTTGCGAGCCGCCTCGACGTCGCCGTGCAGGCGCACCGAGATCATCCCGCCGAACCGCCGCATCTGCTTGCCCGCGACGGCATGGCCCGGATGCTCCGGCAGGCCGGGGTAGATCACCTGCGAGATCGCCGGGTGCCCGGACAGGAACTCGGCCAGTGTCTCGGCGTTGTCGCAGTGCCGGTCCATCCGCAGCGCCAGGGTCTTGACGCCGCGCAGCGTGAGGAAGGCGTCGAACGGGCCGGGCACCGCGCCCGCGCCGTTCTGCAGGAACGCGAACGCCGCGTCGAGTTCCGGATCGTCGGTGATCAGCGCGCCGCCGATGACGTCGGAGTGCCCGCCCAGGTACTTGGTGGTGGAATGCACCACGATGTCGGCGCCCAGCAGGAGGGGCTGCTGAAGATAAGGGGTCGCGAAGGTGTTGTCCACCACCAATTTCGCGCCGGCGGCGTGCGCGACCTCGGCCAGCGCGGGGATGTCGCCGATGCTCAGCAGCGGGTTGGTCGGCGTCTCGATCCACACCAGCTTCGTATTCGGCCGGATCGCGGCGCGCATCTCGTCCACGTTGAACACGTGCGCGGGGGAATGCTCGATGCCCCACTGACTGAACACCTTGTCGATCAGCCGGAAGGTGCCGCCGTAGGCGTCGTCGGGGATCACGATGTGATCACCCGGACGCAGCGTGGCGCGCAGCGCGCAGTCGGTCGCGGCCATGCCGGACGCGAACGCCCGGCCGTAGCGGCCCGATTCCAGCGCGGCGAGGTTCGCCTCCAGCACCGACCGCGTCGGGTTGCCGGTGCGGGCGTATTCGAAACCGCCGCGCAACCCGCCCACGCCGTCCTGGGCGAACGTCGAACTCGCGTAGATGGGCACATTCACCGCGCCGGTCTGCGGATCGGGTTCGTACCCGGCGTGCACGGCCCGTGTGGAGAATCCCAGCTCGCTCATGAGGGCCAGCCTAATCGCGGCGATTCCCAGGCAACTTCCCGGTCGTGCATATCGTGGCTCATCGCGCAGGCGAACCGGACAAAACGCCGCAAGATCGGTGCCCGCGCGCGATCTGCCCCCTGGGTGCGATCGAATTGCTCACAGGCCCCGCCTGAGCCGAAAATCTTGCAGCTGCACAGAAGACTCGAGCGCCGTCTCCTCGAATCTGCGCCCCTTTAGGCTGAGGCCATGGTCACTGTGGAAGAACTGTTCGCCACCGACGCACTGCTGTCCGAGGACGAGCGCGAGATCCGCGACGCCGTCACGAGCTTCGCGGCACGGCGGCTGCGTCCGCACATCGCGGAGTGGTTCGAGGCGGGCACTTTCCCGGCCCGCGAGATCGCTCCCGAACTCGGCGAACTCGGCCTGCTCGGCATGCATCTGGAGGGATACGGCTGCGCGGGCATGTCGGCGACCGCCTACGGCCTGGCCTGCCAGGAACTGGAGGCGGTCGACTCCGGCGTGCGCAGCATGGTCTCGGTCCAGGGCTCGCTGGCGATGACCGCGAT
Organism: Nocardia asiatica NBRC 100129; assembly: GCF_000308415.1. GTDB lineage: Bacteria > Actinomycetota > Actinomycetes > Mycobacteriales > Mycobacteriaceae > Nocardia > Nocardia asiatica. The sequence goes on from NZ_BAFS01000235.1 coordinate 41,089, forward strand.
CCACAAATACGGCTCGGAGGAGCAGAAGCGGCACTGGTTGCCCGAGCTGGCCGCGGGCCGCGCGCTCGGCTGCTTCGGGTTGACCGAGCCCGACTTCGGTTCGAACCCGGGCGGCATGCGCACCCGCGCCCAGCGTGACGGCGCCGACTGGGTGCTCAACGGCGCCAAGATGTGGATCACCAACGGGTCGGTGAGCGATGTCGCGGTGGTCTGGGCGCAGACCGAGGACGAGGGCAAGCGGGTGATCCGCGGATTCCTGGTGCCCGCGGGAACGCCCGGGTTCACGGCACGGGAAATGCGCCGCAAACTGTCGCTGCGCGCGTCCATCACCGCCGAGCTGGATTTCGACGACGTCCGCCTGCCCGCCGACGCGGTGCTGCCCGGATCGCACGGACTTGCCGCGCCGCTGGCCTGCCTGAGCGAGGCGCGCTTCGGCATCGTCTTCGGCGCGCTGGGCGCGGCGCGCGAGTGCCTGGCGGCCACCATCGACTACGCCAGGACCCGCGAGGTGTTCGACAAACCGTTGGCCGCCTACCAGCTCACCCAGGCCAAATTGGCCGACATGGCGCTGGAGTTCGGCAAAGGTCAGCTGCTCGCGCTGCACATCGCGCGGTTGAAGGACCGCGGCGAGGTCACCGCCGAACAAGTGAGCGCGGGCAAGCTGAACAGCACGCGCGAGGCCATCGCCATCGCCCGCGAATGCCGCACCATCCTCGGAGCCAACGGCATCACGCTCGACTACCCGGTGCTTCGTCATGCGAACAATCTGGAGTCGGTGCTCACCTACGAGGGCACCGCCGAGGTGCACCAGCTGGTGCTCGGCCGCGCACTGACGGATGCGAACGCATTCCGCTGAAAGCGGTTACCCGCGCGCTTCGGTCGGTCGATCACAGCACGAACCAGCTCAGTGAATACATCGGAAACTGAACGATTGCCTTTCCGGACAAACGGCACGGTCGCAATCCTCCGCGTGGGGTCTAGCGAAAATCGTTCTCGTCGAAGTAGTCCGAGTACTCGCCCGAGTGCGGAT
>NZ_BAFS01000234.1 GCF_000308415.1 Nocardia asiatica NBRC 100129
GCCATTGTGGTGTGCGTGACGATCACGGCATTGGATTTCGAACGTTGCTACCGGGCGGTGTCGACCCGGGACTCGCGATTCGACGGGCAATTCTTCACCGCGGTGCGAACCACCGGAATCTATTGCCGCCCTTCGTGTCCGGCGATCACGCCGAAACGGGCCAACGTGTCGTTCCTGCCGACCGCCGCCGCGGCGCAGCAGGCGGGCTACCGCGCCTGCCGCCGCTGCCTGCCGGACGCGGCCCCCGGCTCGCCGCTGTGGAACACGAGGGCGGACCTGGCCGCCCGCGCGATGCGGCTGATCGGCGACGGCGTGGTCGAGCGGGCCGGAGTACCCGGGCTGGCCGCCACGCTCGGCTATTCCCAGCGCCAGCTCACCCGGGTGCTGACCACCGAGCTCGGCGCGGGGCCGCTGGCGCTGGCCAGAGCGCACCGGGCGCACACCGCGCGGCTGCTGATCCAGACCACCGCGATGCCGATGTCCGATATCGCGTTCGCGGCGGGCTTCGCCTCCATCCGCCAGTTCAACGACACGGTGCGCGAGGTGTTCGCGGTCAGCCCCACCACCATGCGACTCGAGGCACAGCGCGCGAAGACCGGCTCCCCCGCCCGCCCGGCGCCCGCGGGCAGCGGCTCGCTCACACTGCGGCTGCCCTACCGGGAGCCGCTGGATCGGGCTTGGCTGGAGTGGTTCCTATCCGCGCACGCCGTGCCGGGCATGGAGCTGTGGGAGAACCGCACCTACACCAGGAACCTGCGCACGCCACACGGGCACGCCGCCGCGCGGCTGAGTTTCCAGCGCGATCACGTGCGGGCGGAGTTGTCGTTGCACGACATGCGCGATCTCGCGCCGACGGTGACGCGACTGCGGCACCTGCTGGATCTGGACGCCGATCCGGTCGGGATCGACGAAGCGCTGGGTGTGGGAGCCGCGGCGCGCGGAGGTTCACCGGAAAGAATGCCCCACCGCGACGCCGCGGACCTACCCGACGCGGAGGCGGTCCCCGCGCCCGAGAGCGAGGCGCTGACCGACGTGCACGCGCTCGACGCGGGGCAGCCGTCGTTCACGCCGGGCATTCGCGTGCCCGGGTGCCTGGACGGCGAGGAACTGCTGCTGCGCACCATGATCGGGCAGCAGATCTCGGTCTCCGCCGCCGCCACGCACACCGCCCGGCTGGTCGAGGCGCTCGGCGAACGGGTGGACGGGCCGCTCCCGCTGCTGTTCCCGACGCCGGAGGTGATCGCGGAACGGGGCGCCGAGGTCTTGACCGGTCCGGCGCGACGGATCCGTTCCATCATCGCGGCCGCCGAGGCGCTCGCCTCCGGTGAGCTGCCGCTGCACCAAGGCCGCACCGCCGCCGACCTGCGCCGTGACTTGCTCGCGTTGGACGGCGTCGGACCGTGGACGGCCGACTACGTGACCATGCGCCTGCTCGCCGACCCGGACGTCATGCTCGGCACCGACCTGGTCGTCCGCCGCGGCGCGACCCTCCTGGGCATCGATCCGACGGACACCGCGCGCTGGGCGCCGTGGCGATCGTACCTGTCGATGCACCTGTGGAAAGCGGCGCTGACCAGCCGCACCACGCCTTCCGAAGTCCCCGCGCTCGCCACCACGAAAGGCAGTGTCGAATCATGAACTCCCCCATCGCCGTCCAACCCGAGGTCGGCGGCACTCGGACCGCCACAGCGGAGTTCGCCGTCACGGCGACGCCGCTCGGACCGTTCACCACGCTCGTGGATTCCGACGGCGCGGTCCTGGCTTCCGGCTGGACTTCCGACGCGGAGAACCTGCGCGGCCTGATCCACCCCGTCCTCCGCCCTGCCGGATTACGGCAGCGAGACGCCCTGGGCGAGGTGACCAGCGCCGTCGCGGCCTACCACCAAGGCGATCTCACGGCGATCGACGCGATCCCCGTTCGCCAACAGTCCGGGGAGTTCCTGCTCCACGCGTGGGAGGTGCTTCGCACCGTCCCAGCGGGCAGCCCGCTCACTTACACCGAATTCGCCGCCCGCTCCGGCCGCCCCGACGCCACCCGTGCCGCGGCCAATGCGTGCGCCCGCAACGCCGCCGCCCTCTTCGTCCCCTGCCACCGAATCCTTCGCATCGGTGGTGCACTCGGTGGCTTCCGCTGGGGGTTGCCGATCAAGCGTTGGCTCCTCGACCACGAGGGGTGAGCGGGCGGCGACCGCCTAAGGTATGACCACGTGCGACGCCCACAGCACTTGGCGCTTTCTTGGGCAGGCTTGCCGAGTGGATCGGGCCCGAATTTGCCCAGCCGGTGTTCGCTCGACAACCTCTGCGCCATTTACCGATTTCAGCGCCGTGGAGTTGTCTCGCTGTCAACGCGGCCCAGCCGACAGACCGCGCGGAGTTACTTGTACAGCGACTTGAGGGCGTCTTTCATAGCCTCTTCGGTGTCTCGCACATTGTCATCGTCCCAACTGTTCGAGGTCGAGCCGAACCGGGCATCAGTGGCAACCTTGTCGAGATGGAGCGCGGCCATTTCGAAGCCGAACAACCTCAGCTTGCCTGCCTCCGCGGACAACCGGCGGTACCGTTCGATCCGTAACGGCTCACTGTCTACGGATGTGACGGGCAAGAACGGACCGGCTGACAACTGCTTCGCCTCATGCAACGTCGCCGCCGCAGAGAGGAGAACTTCACTCGCAGCTTTTCTATGCTCTGCTTTGCGCGCTTCTCGTAGGTTGGCGAGAACGCCCCGATATGCGATGGCAGCGGCAGTTACCGCGAACACGCCAGTGAGAACCGTTGCCCAGGGCTGCGTTAAGGTCATCCCGCCACTGTAGATCGACCGACGTCTCGTAATTTGCTGCGAGACCGACAATTAACTATTCTCCTGCGCTCATACCCTGCATCGTTCGGCCGCCGACCTCACGCGGCTTACGTAACACCCACGCCGCGCGCGACGGACGGGCGGTATCGGGCCGAAAACAGGCGGGCGGAGACGAATACCCACGCGAAGCGCTCAGGCGATGGTCGCCTGGAGGTGGGAGCCGTTGCGGCCACGCACGACGTGCAGGCGCGTGGGGATGCGCTGACGCATCTCGTCCACGTGGCTGACCACGCCGACCACGCGGCCGCCGGTGCGGAGTTCATCGAGAACGCCCATCACGGCATCCAGGGTGTCGGCGTCCAGCCCGCCGAATCCCTCGTCAATGAACAAGGTGTCGAGCACGAGACCACCGGATTCGGCGGCGACGGTGTCGGCCAGTCCGAGTGCCAACGAAAGGGACGCCATGAAGGTCTCGCCGCCGGACAGCGTCTTAGCCGGGCGGATGGCTCCGGTGTACTCGTCACGGACGTCCAAGCCGAGCCCGCCTCGGCGGCCGCGCGGACCGGCTTTGTCGGAGTGGACGAATTCGTAACGCCCGCCGGACATCCTGCGCAATCGCAGCGAACCGGCCTGGGCGACCTCTTCCAAGCGGGCGGCCAGGACGTAGGAGTGCAGGGACATGCGGCGGTTGTTCGCGCCGCGTCCGGCCACCACGTCGGCGAGGCCGTTCAGTTCCTCGAACGCCTTTTGCGCCGGCGCGATCCGGTCCACGGCGGCCCAGAGCTGACCGCCGAGATCCTCGAGCTGGCTCGCCCGCCTGCTCGCCTCGGCGTGCGCGGACACCGCGGCGTTGAGTTCGGTCTGCGCGGCCGTCACGAGCGCATCCGATTCAGCCAGGTCACCTGGCTCCTGCTCCGACGCCGCCCGGATCTCCGGTTCCGCCAGAACTGCTTCCGCCGCGGCACGGGCGCGATCGGCCGCCACGAGTTCCGCTTCGATCTCCCCTTGCCGCTGCGGATCACGCGCCGCGGCGGCGACGACTTTCGCGCACGCGGTCAGGAGTGCGATGTCATCCCGGGCGGTGGCACGGCCGTCGGCGTCGCGGTGCACCGGTTCAGCCGTATCAGTGCCGGATCCGACGACCGCTCCGCCGGATTGATCGGGCACCGCCGACACAGCACCGGTCACTGGGCGCACCGCCCCACCCGACCCCTCGAGCACGGCCGATGCGGCGCCGGTGGACACTGACTCGGCGGGCAACCCAGCGCCGATTCCCGATTCCGGTATGAAACCCGCCGCACGGGCGAGGGTTTCGACCCGATCCGCGTTCAGCGACACCTGCTCTCGCGCCGCCGCGGCTTCCGCGCGAGCATCACGCAGGGCGGCGGCCTCGGCGACCAGGGCGACGAGCCGGGCCCGGCGCCGGTCGATGGTCTGGTCGGCGCCCGCCGCGGTACGCAGCCGTGCGGTGAGTTCGGTGCGGCGCGTCTCCGCGGAGACGATGGTGGCGGCGACCGCGCTGCGGCGCGCTTCGCAGGCACGCAGGTCCTCGTGCAGCCGTGCCTCGCCGTCACGCAAACGGGTCAGCTCGGCTTGCACGTCCTCGGCGGTGGCGGCCAGTTCGGCGGTGTCCTCGTAGCGTTCGGTCGCGGTGCGCAGCGCTGCGGCCAGTTGGACACGGTCGGTGTCGCCGCCGCGGGCGATGAGCGCCTCGATCTCTCGTTCGAGCCCGGTGATGCGGGCCAGCGCGCGGTCTCGGGTGTCCTCCGCCGCGCGCTCGGCCGCGACGGCGGTCTCCTCTTCGTCCTTGGACACCGCGGTGTCGGTGGGCTCGGCCGGCGCCGGATGCTCCGCGGAACCACAGACCGCGCAGGGACTTCCGTCGACCAGCTCAGCCGCCAGTTCGGCGGCCATGCCGGACAGCCTGCGCTCGCGCAGATCCAGCACGCGTTCTTTGGCGTCCAGGTGCGCCGAGCGGGCCGCGTCGAACTCGATGCGCGCGTGGTCGAGGGCGGTGCGGCGGGCAGCCAGTTCGACCGCGGCCGTCGCGGCGGCCTGCAACCGCTCGGTCTCGGCGGTGATTCCGGGTAACGCCGCGACCGCTTCGGCGGCTTCGCGCAGCCTGGACTCCGCCGCGGTGCGGGCGGCGGGCAATTCGTCGCGCTGTACGGCGAGCTCGGTAACGCGCCGGGCGAGCGTCGCGTCCTCGGCGCGCAGCGCGGTGAGTTCACCGTCGAGCCGGGTGGCGGTAGCGGCGTCGGCCAGCACTTCGTCCAGCGCGCCGATCTGCCCGCTCCAGCGCCGGATCGCCGCGTCGATGTCGGCGTCGTCACGCACCCGCGCGCCCTCGGGATCGACCAGTTCGGCGCTGCCGAGTTCCATGCTCGCCGGTTCCAGCAGCCGAGCGGCCAGCCGCTGTGCCGCGCTGCCCTCCTCGCCCTCGCGCTGTCGCTGGGTGCGCACCGCCGAACGCGCTTCGCCGATGGCGGCGGCGACCGGCTCGGCCCGGCGCGCTTGCTCCAGTTCGGCCTGTCGTGCGGCGCGAAGCTCGGCGGCCGCGGCGTAGTCGTCCAGCTGGGCGCGCGCCGTAGCCATGCGGCGGTGCAGCTCGTGTAGCCGCCGCTGCCGTTCGGCCTGTTCGCGGGCGCGGGTCGACGCGCGTTGACAGCGTTCGAGTTCCGCGGTGGCGGTGGCCAGATCGGCACGGGCGGTGGACAGCAGGTCCTGCGACCATCCGACGCACTCCGCCGGAGCGGCCGAATCCGCCACTCCGGCCGCCATGCCCACCTGCGTGATCAATCGCTTGATGCCGTCGCTACGAGCGTCCAGCTCCGCTTGGGCGGCGCGGCGACGCTCGGCGAGCCAATGCTCTGCGGTGCCGAAACGACCTGTGTCGAAGAGTTTTTCGAGCAGTTTCTCCCGCTCTTCGTTGTCCGCCCGCAAGAAGCGGGCGAAATCGCCTTGCGGTAGCAGCACCACCTGGAAGAACTGGTCGGCGCTCATGCCGAGCAGGCGCAGCACCTCCTCGCCGATATCGGGGATCCGGGAAAGGTTCTCCCCCTTGCCGTCCAACCAGGTCAGCGTCGCCTTGGGATTGATGGTGCGCAGGCCGGTGCCGTCTCGCTTGAGACGCTGGAACTCGGGGCTGCGGGTGAGGCGCAGCCGCCGTCCCCCGAGTGTCGCCTCCAGCGTCACCTGCGGCGGCGTGTGCTCGGGTGCGTGATCGGAGTGCAGCCGCTTGCTCTCCCCGCGCGCGCCGGGGACTCGACCGTAGAGCGCGAACGCGATGGCGTCCAGCACCGTGGTCTTGCCCGCTCCGGTCTGGCCGTGCAGCAGGAACAGCCCGTCGGCGCCGAGCGCGTCGAAGTCGACGACCGTGGGTTCGGCGAACGGACCGAACGCGATCATCTCGAGCTTGTGCAGTCTCATGCCGCCGCGCCTGTGCCCGGTCTCGGCAGTGCGCTCATGCGGTGAGTTCCTCGGCGGCGCTCACCGCGGTCATCTGCTCGGGCTCCGCGACGGCGGCGGCGAGCGCGCGCTCGAGCCAGGTCATCTCGCTCGCGCTGGGCACGCCGCGGACGTCGGTGAGGAAGCTGCGGGCTACTTCGATGTCGCGGCGACCGTGCACCCGCTCACGGTAGCGCAGTTCCGGGTCGCCCTCGGGCCGCACCCATTCGACGTGCACCGCGTAGGGGAATCGTTCGCGCAGTTTGCGCATCGCGTCCACCGGGCGGGCCACGTCGGTGAGCACGGCGGACACGTAGTGCTGTTCGGCCGCGGTGTGCTCGGCGCCGCTGAGCAGCTCGTCCAGGGTGCCGGTGAGCTTGCTCAGCCCACGAACGACCGGCAGGTCCCGGCGGCGCACCGCGCTCAGACCCGAGGCATCCAGCTCGACGATCCAGACCGCTTTGCGATGCGCGTTCTCGCCGAACGAGTAGGGCAGCGGCGAGCCGGAGTAGCGCACCGGCTCGGCCAGCGTCTGCGGTGAGTGCAGATGGCCGAGCGCGACGTAATCGATGCCGTCGAAGGCGGACAGCGGCACCGTCTCCACGCCGCCGACCGAGATCGAGCGCTCCGATCCGGTGGCCTCCCCGCCGACGACGAAAGCGTGAGCGAGAACCACCGTCCGCGCACCCGGCCGCCGTGCGATGTCGGCGCGCACGCGGGCCATGGCCGCGTCCAGGATCTCGGCATGCGAGCGAGCCTGCGGCACTTCGAGTTCGGCGCGGGTGATCTCCGGCTCCAAGTACGGGATGCCGTAGAACGCCACCGGCCCGTGCTCGTCCTCGAGCAGGACCGGGCGATCGGCCTCGGCGACGGTGGTGCGCAGATGCAGCCCGCCCGCCGCCGCGAAACTCGCGCCCGCGCCCAACCGGGCGGGCGAGTCGTGGTTGCCCGAGGTGGCCACGATCTGTGCCCCCGCGGCACGGATGGCTTCGAATCCTCGATTGCACACCGCGATCGCGTCGGCGCTCGGAATCGACCGGTCGTACACGTCGCCGGGCAGCACCACCACTTCGACCGACTCCTCGGCCACCAGTTCCGCGATCGCGGTCAGTGAACGAGCCTGGTCGGCAAGCAGATCGACCCCGTGGAACGTGCGCCCGATGTGCCAGTCCGAGGTGTGCAGCATCCGCATGCCGCGAAACCGTAGGGCAACCCACCGACAGACTCCAATCGCCCCGCCGACCACGGCGTATCCGCCCAGGCCGAGCACGGCGTATCCGCCCAAGCCGAGCACGGCGTATCCGCCCAGGCGGAGCGCGGCGTGTCCGCCGCAACCAGCAGACGTGTCCGCGACGGCAGGGCGGGTTTCGCCGACACTCCGAATCGCCGCACATCGCTTGGCCTCCCGTTTCGCACGATGCCGGCCGTCCTGGATGCCAGGCTTTCCATTGGGGTGTGCGCTCACCGGAGACGCGCTGGCAGCGCCGATCGCCGACGCGGTGCCGAAGATTTGCCCGGTGCTCGTCCTTGTCGGTGACGTACGGCACTATCGGCGCCATGACCGCACCGATGTTCGCCGCACTACTGCTGGTGTTCGCCGCCGGGCTCGGCCTCGGCTGGCTGGGTCATGCGGCGCGCGCCGGTCACCGCGCCACGGCGGCGGAGGCGCGGCTCGCGGTGGCCGCGGACAACGAGCGATTGCTACGCGAGTCGCTCAGCGCGGCCAACGAGGATGCCGCGCGCAGGCATTCGCACGCCGTCGGGGCGATGGTGGAGCCGCTGCGCGCGGCGGTCGGCGCGCTGAACGAACACATCCAGCAGGTCGAGCGGCAGCGGATCACCGCGTATTCGAGTCTGCGCGAACAGGTCGCGAGCATGCAGCGCACATCCCATCAGCTCACCGGGCAGACCGGTCAGCTGGTCGCGGCGCTGCGCGCTCCCCAAGTACGGGGGCGCTGGGGCGAGATCCAACTGGAGCGGGTGGTCGAACTCGCCGGGATGACCAGGCACTGCGACTTCCAGACGCAGGTGCACCGGACCGGTCGCGGCGAGGACAGCAGGACGGTGCGGCCGGACCTGGTGGTGCGGCTGGCGGGTGACCGGCGCATCGTGGTGGACGCGAAGGTGCCGTTCGCCGCCTACCTGGACGCCTGCGGCGCCGACGACCCCGACGTGCGGGCCGAGCTGCTCACCAGGCACGCCAAACATCTGCGCGCGCACGTCGACCAGTTGTCGGACAAGGCGTACTGGGCCGCCTTCGATCCGGCGCCGGAGTTCGTGGTGCTGTTCGTGCCCGGCGATCCGTTCCTGGACGCCGCTCTGACCACCGACTCGGAGCTGCTGGAGTACGCGTTCGGCCGCGACGTGATCCTGGCTACGCCGACCACCCTGATCGCGTTGCTGCGCACCATCGCCTTCGGCTGGCGGCAGGAGGCGCTGTCCAGGGATATGGCGACGGTGCAGCGTCTCGGGCGTGAGCTGTATCACCGGCTCGGCACGACCGGCAAGCATCTGGACCGGCTCGGGACGCAACTCGGCAAAGCCGTGGAGGCGTTCAACTACACCGTGTCCTCCGTGGAGTCGCGGGTGATGGTCACCGCGCGGAAACTGCACGACCTGGAGATGGCCGAGCAGGACGTGCCCGCGATCGGGCTGGTGGACACTCGGCCCCGCGCCGTCGGCTTCGCCGACGCGGGTGAGTGACCAGCCCCTGTGGCCGTGCCGCCACGCCGCCGAGCGCGGCGGCAACTAATGTGCATATCGTGGCTGCTTCCGAACGCGTGCGATCCCGGGTGCCCGCGCCGCAACGCTCGATCCTGCCGTCGGTGCCGGGAATCCCGGTCGGCGCGGCGATCCTGATCGCGGTTGCGTGCACGTTCCTGGGGTTTCTGATCGATGCCAGCGGCGGTGGCGGCGAACTGACCGGCACGTTCGCCGCGCTGTACGTCCTCGGGTGCGTGGCGGCCGTCTCCGCGGTGCGCTATCGCGGCTTGTTCAGCACGATGGTGCTGCCGCCCCTGCTGCTCTTCGTCGCCGTGCCGCTGGCCTATCAGC
>NZ_BAFS01000233.1 GCF_000308415.1 Nocardia asiatica NBRC 100129
TGGGGCGTCTTCTCGATCGGCATGACCATTCCGATCGCCCTGTTCATGGGTGTGTACCTGCGGTTCCTGCGCCCGGGCAAGGTCGGCGAGGTCTCCGCCATCGGCTTCC